>NZ_LT906451.1:0-230000 GCF_900187355.1 Legionella lansingensis
GTGTCTGCGAATGTTTGGCAGAAGTGTCTGGGTTTTTTAAAAGAGGAATATCCTCCCCAACAATTCAATACATGGTTGCGTCCTTTGCAAGCTGAGCTCCAGGACGCTAATCTAGTGCTTCTTGCACCGAATCGTTTTGTTGTTGATTGGGTGAAGAAAAATTTCTACTCACGAATAAAAGAGTTGGTAATGCAGTTTGGTGCTGGTGTAATTTCTTCAGTAAGCATCGAGATCGGTTCCAAAGCTGCTCAACCCATCTCTACAGCACCACCTGTTGGTGAGCAAATTAAAGTCAGTAAAGTTGCACCTAAAAAGACAGCGGAATATAAGAATAGCTATCTTAATAAAAAATTCGTTTTTGATAGTTTCGTCGAAGGTAATTCTAATCAGCTCGCTCGAGCTGCTTCTTTGCAAGTTGCTGAACGTCCTGGTGAAGCTTACAATCCTCTGTTTATTTATGGTGGCGTGGGCTTAGGTAAAACTCACTTAATGCATGCTATTGGTAATACCATTCTAAAAAATAATCCTGAGGCAAAAGTCCTTTATCTTCATTCAGAACGTTTTGTCGCAGACATGGTTAAGGCTCTGCAAACAAATGCAATCAATGAGTTTAAACGTTTTTATCGTTCTTTAAATGCCTTACTTATTGATGATATTCAGTTTTTTGCTGGCAAAGATCGTTCTCAAGAAGAATTCTTCCATACGTTCAACGCATTACTTGAGGGACAGCAGCAAATTATTCTCACCAGTGATCGCTATCCCAAAGAGATCGAAGGTATGGAAGAACGTCTTAAATCCCGCTTTGGTTGGGGATTAACTGTAGCTGTCGAACCGCCCGAACTTGAGACACGTGTTGCCATTTTAATTAGTAAGGCTGAGCAATCCAACATTGAACTTCCTTATGAAGTTGCTTTTTTTATTGCCAAACGTATTCGTTCCAATGTGCGTGAGTTAGAAGGTGCTTTAAGACGAGTGATTGCTAACGCTCATTTTACTGGCAAGCCGATTACCATTGATTTTGTGCATGAAGCTTTGCGTGATTTATTAGCACTACAAGATAAATTGGTAACCATTGAAAATATCCAAAAAACCGTTGCTGAATACTACAAAGTCAAAGTTGCTGATCTATTATCAAAGCGACGTAGCCGCTCTATTGCGAGACCCAGGCAAATGGCCATGGCTTTAGCAAAAGAGTTAACTAACCACAGTTTGCCTGAAATTGGTGATCATTTTGGAGGACGAGACCATACCACAGTCATTCATGCTTGTCGTAAGGTTAAAGAGTTACTCCAGACAGAAAATGATTTTGCCGAAGATTACAAGAATTTAATGCGAACGCTAACGTCGTAGTGTGGATTAATTATGTTTGAATTGACCCTTGCTAAAGAGCAATTACTAAATCCTTTACTAACTGTTGCTGGTGCTGTTGATAAAAAGCAATCATTAGCCATTTTGTCTAATATTTTGCTTTCTTTGACACAAAATCAATTGCAGCTAACCGCTACTGATTTGGAGATGGAAATTACTGCTCGTGTTAATTGTGGTACTAGTCATTCTGCTGGCAAGATTACTGTACCCGCTAAAAAATTCATTGATATTATTCGTTCCCTTGATGATGATGCTATTCCTATCGTTACTCTAAAATCAGGGACGGTTGTTATTAGCGCTGGCCGCAGTCAATTCAAATTAGCTACTTTACCTGCGGAGGATTTCCCTGCTAGTGAAGATGAATTAAGTGAAGTTGAGCTAACTTTATCTCGAACCGCGCTTATACATCTGCTGCAATCCACGCATTTTGCTATGTCTCAGCATGATGTGCGTGTCTTCTTGAATGGCTTATTGCTCGAATTTGATTCGCAAACCATAACTGCAGTTGCTACAGATGGGCATCGCATGGCCGTCTGTAAACTCTCTTCCGATGCGATTCATTCTCATCATCGTTTTCTATTGCCCAAAAAAGGTGTGCAGGAAATGTTGCGATTATTAAATAATATCGATGATGAACAGATTGTTATTGCTGCTGGAAAGGGGCATTTTAAACTATCCACTCGTGAATATACGTTCCAATCAAGATTAATTGAGGCACGGTTTCCCCCTTATGTTAAGGCTATTCCCAAAGAACAGGATAAATTTGTTCTTGTTGATCGAGATCTTCTTAAACGAGCGCTGTCGCGCATCATGATCCTTGCACATGAAAAGTCTCGTGCTGTTGTTCTACATATGCAACCAGGAATGCTTACTCTCATTGCGAACAACCAGGAGCAAGAGGAAGCCACCGAAACTTTGGAGGCTCACACGGATGGCAATGAAATTAAAATTGGTATCAATGCGAGTTATTTGCTGGATGTCCTTAATTTCTTTAGTGAAGGCCTTGTGCGATTATCTATGTCCACTATGGACAGTAGCATTTTGGTTGAGTCTCTTCAGGATGAGCACTATCAATATATTATAATGCCCATGAAATTATGAGCCTTGCTCAATTACATATCCACAATCTGCGCAACATCAAATCGGCTAAGTTAGCGTTCCACCCTAAACTCAATTTCATTTTTGGTGACAATGGCAGTGGTAAAACATCCCTCTTGGAAGCGATTTACTTGTTGGGAACGGGACATTCTTTTCGTACGCGCGAAATCTTGCCCATGATTAGCCACGGTGAAACTTGTTTAACGCTATTCGCGCGCATGCTGAATGAACAGAGTATTAGTATCCAGAAAGCTCATCATGTGCCAACGCAAGTTCGTTTAAATAACCTCCCTTGCCAAATGAGCAGTGAGTTGGCTCGATTTCTTCCCTGTCAGGTGTTTTACCAGGATATTTTCCAAATCATTGACGCGGGTCCATCCATACGTCGTAGTGTAATTGATTGGGGATTGTTTCACGTGAAACATGACTATCATCTATTGTGGAAAAATTATAAACGGGCACTGAAGCAAAGAAATAGTCTGCTGAGACAAAAAGCCACTTCTCAACACGTGCAGCCATGGAATAAGGTTTTGTCTGAATTAGCTTTGCAACTTCACCAAGCAAGAGAAGCCTATGTCGCTAAGCTTATCCCTGTCTTTAATAAAGTATTACATCAGCTTTCAGATTTAAAATGCTCACTACACTATTATAAGGGATGGGATAGACGCGAAACAGACAAATCTTTACAGCAGATTTTACAAGAGAGTTATCAAAGTGATTTACAGCGACAATTTACGCAATATGGTGCTCACCAAGCCGATCTTTCTCTTATTCCTGAAGAGTTCACGGCTAAGCAATATTTGTCAAGGGGGCAGCAAAAGATCGTTCTCTTTGCTTTGAAGTTAGCACAGGCTGAGTTAACTTCTAAGCCATGTGTCTATCTCTGTGATGATCTGGCATCGGAACTTGATCAAATTCATATTGAACGTCTATTGCAATTGATTTACAAAACGGAGGGGCAATTTTTTGTGACAGCCGTTTCTCAATCGATATTACCCATGAGGAAAGTAGATGGTTGCAAAGCATTTTTTCTTACCAATGGAAAGATGGTTTAACTATCTAGATTTATTGTTTCACGTGAAACATTTTCAGAAGTTGTTTAGCAACTCTCATTATACTGAACTGTTCTATTCATCGAACTCTATAAGATCATCTTCGAATCGCCGTGATAAGGCATCACGATCTACGCATGAAAACACGTAGAAGTTGATTTATACGTGAACGTTTGCGTTACCGAAATTGCACGAGAACAGGAGCCACTTTTTTTTTAAATGCTGCTACCAACTTTCGCATATGGATGAAACTATAAAATATTTGAGCTAATTGGACTAACGATGCTGTAAATAACAGAAACGACTTATAGAAATGAGATGGAGCAATCACGTCCCACAATTTATGATTGGAGCTAAGTATCGTTTGTTCGGTAACGCAAACGTTCACGTATAAATCAACTTCCATGTTTTCATGCGTAGGCCTAATTAAAGCACAAGCTATCATGTAAATAAGGTGTATTTCGTGGTATAATATACTATTTGTTACCGCAACTTAGGTAAGAGGATCTGTATGAGTGTTGACGCCAGTTATGATTCGTCGAACATCAAAGTTTTAAAAGGATTGGATGCAGTTAGAAAACGTCCTGGGATGTATATAGGCGACACTGACGATGGCACTGGCTTGCATCATATGGTCTTTGAGGTTGTAGACAACTCAATTGATGAGGCTTTAGCCGGCTATTGTCATGAGATTCATGTGACGATACATGCAGACGAGTCCATTACGGTGAAGGATGATGGTCGTGGTATTCCTGTTGATATTCACAAGGAAGAAGGGCGTTCAGCTGCTGAAGTCATTATGACTATCCTACATGCAGGCGGTAAATTCGACGATAACTCCTATAAGGTGTCTGGTGGTTTACATGGGGTAGGTGTCTCCGTTGTAAATGCTCTTTCCGAGGAGTTGCACCTGCTCATTCGCCGCAATGGCAAGGTTCATGAGCAACATTATCGCGATGGGGTGCCTGATGCGCCATTGGCTGTAACTGGTGAGGCAAACACTACGGGCACACAAGTTTGGTTTAAACCCAGTCCCAACACATTTACCAATATTGAATTCCACTATGATATCCTGGCCAAGCGCTTGCGCGAGCTTTCCTTCTTAAACTCAGGGATATGCATTCAATTATATGATGAACGAACCCAAAAAAGGGATACTTTCCGCTATGAGGGTGGAATTAAGGCCTTTGTAGAGCATCTGAATCGCAATAAAACACCGATTATGCCAATCGTTTTTACCTTGGCAGGTGAACGGGATAACATTGCTGTTGAATTAGCCATGCAATGGAATGACTCCTTTCAGGAAACAATTTTTTGTTTTACGAATAACATCCCGCAACGAGATGGAGGAACTCATTTAGCAGGTTTTCGCGCCGCACTCACTCGTACGCTTAATGCTTATATTGAAAACGAAGGTTTTGCTAAAAAAGCGAAAGTTACCACCACTGGTGATGATGCACGCGAAGGGCTAACTGCTGTATTGTCAGTTAAAGTATCTGATCCGAAATTTTCATCGCAAACAAAAGACAAGCTCGTATCCTCTGAGGTGAAGGCTGCCGTAGAATCGTTAGTTGCAGAAAAGCTCAATGATTTTCTTCTAGAGAATCCAGCGATAGCCAAATCGATTGTAGGTAAAATCATTGATGCTGCGCGGGCGAGAGAAGCCGCGCGAAAAGCTCGTGAAATGACGCGTCGCAAAGGAGCACTAGATATCGCTGGCTTGCCTGGCAAATTAGCTGACTGCCAAGAAAAGGATCCGGCTCTATCAGAACTGTATATCGTCGAGGGAGATTCTGCAGGAGGTTCGGCAAAACAAGGTCGAGACCGAAAATTTCAGGCCATCTTGCCACTTAAGGGCAAGATTCTTAATGTTGAAAAGGCTCGATTTGATAAAATGCTCTCTTCTCAGGAGGTAGCAACGCTAATTACCGCTTTAGGTTGCGGCATAGGTCCAGACGAATATGATCCAGATAAGATTCGTTATCATCGTATCATTATCATGACGGACGCCGATGTGGATGGTTCACATATCCGCACATTATTATTAACATTCTTCTATAGACAAGCACCTGAACTCATCGAGCGCGGTTACATCTATATTGCCCAACCACCCTTGTATAAAGTTAAACGAGGCAAACAAGAGCAATACGTCAAAGATGATGAAGCCCTCTATGAATACCTTACACAAAGCGCATTAGAAGGAGCTGAATTCTCTCCAGGGAAAGATTTACCACCTATTTCATCACATGCGTTGGAAGAATTGGTATTGAAATATAGACGGGTAGAAAAGATCATTAAACGGCATGCTAGACGCTATAATGAAGAGATCTTAAGAAGAATCATTTATTTACCCACGCTTCATGTTGATGATTTCAATCATCGGGAAATCATCAGTACTTGGGCAAATCAACTCCATTTGAGCCTACAGCAACTTGGTAGTAAAACCCATCAGTATAAAGTTACTGTGATTCATAATACAGAGACCGACCATCATCTACCTTGTGTTAGCATCATTCAGCATGGCATAGAAACACATATTGTGTTGAATGTTGAGTTTTTCTTATCCAAAGATTATAAAGAAATAGCAAGTCTCGGATCAAAATTGTCGACTCTCATTGAAGAAGGAGCTTACGTAAAGCGAGGTGAGAAAAAACAAGAAGTAGAATCCTTCGAAGAAGCTATAGGTTGGTTAATGGAAGAAGCCAAACGAGGGCAATCCATTCAACGCTATAAAGGTCTTGGAGAAATGAATCCCGAGCAACTCTGGGAAACCACCATGGATCCTGAGGTTAGACGCATGCTGCAAGTAAGTATTGAGGATGCCGTGGCTGCAGATGAAATATTTACTACTTTAATGGGTGATCAAGTTGAGCCTCGGCGGGAGTTTATTGAAAGCAATGCTCTTGAGGCCGAAAACATTGATGTCTAATAGCCTGAAGAAGGTGCTTGCTAATGCTGTCAAGATAAATTGATTTTTTGAGGGCAATAAAAAAGCCGCATCCATGCGGCGAAGCACATCCTATGCTGGTCCCTTTTGTTTGACATCCTGTCAGACAATCCTTGTCATCCCTATATTTGCAGTATATATCTTCTATGGGCCATGTCATGGAGGAATTCGCTGACCAATTTGTAAGAAATTTCTCAAAGGAATAGAGGTTTTATCTGGGTGACTTTACGACTTTGTGGTTGATGTTTGTAAAATAAACGTCAAAAAGAGAAATACCTTATATCATATTGTTGTTTATAAGAAATGCCTCATTGTCATTAAGTGAAGCGATATCGAATCCCCGCGGCATCCATGTCAGTCTGGACATGGATACCGCGGTCTGAGCCCGAATCGAGTCCGGGAGCAGCAATTCGAGCAGAGTTAACTTAATGGCAGTGGGGAATGCCTCTATATGAAAGCAAGAGGCATGTTAGCGAAGTACGTATTAAATGGAAGCATTAAATGCTAGATTATCTTCTTTACCCTGTTCTTGATTACCAGAGCGCGCATTATTACCTAATAACGTATCACTCCTACTTACCAATAAAGAGGCTAATTTGATCTGTTGTTGTTTTTCTTCGGCTATTTGACCAAACCTGGCATTTATTTCTCTAAACACTTGTCTTTGCGCATGAGCTACTGGGGTCAATTGTTCCAATTTTTTACCAATGATAGAAAGGTATTCTGGCGGAGCTTTTGCCAAACGCTCAGCGATACCGTCCAAGTCAGTGATATTTTTATCAGCGAATGCGGAAAATTTATGAAACAATGAAACATTAAACTCAGGACTTCCCAAGGCTAAGTGTGGCTCAGCACCATTTAAGCCAGTTAACAACTGTTTTAAAACGCAAGCTTGTCCGAATGATTCGGCAAATTTTGTGGTACCTAAAGCAATGCGAATTCGTTTATGCACGTTTGCGAGATCTAACGTTGACGTGGTATCTGCTAATGCTGAGGATAAAGCTACAGCGTTGTCATTTGCCAAAGTTTTGCTTAGAAGCTGGAATTGATTTAATAAATCAGCAGGCAAATCATCTAAGAGCAGTCGATGGGGGTTGTTCTCAGGAACTAACATTTTTGTGAATGTATTGCGAATAAATAAAGCTTGCCCCAATATTTCTGCGAAAGATGGTGTTGTTTCTTCTAATTTTTCAATAGTGTCTTGCATACCTGGTAGAGCTTCGGTGGAGCATTCCAGCATGATTCTGCTAGCCAAGTTGACTTGCTCTTTCTTGGATAACTCATTCAAAGCTTCGCTGCTGTCGAGCAGTGAATTGTTTTCTAGTAACGAGGCAGCATTTCCTATTGTCAGTAAATCATTCTTTACATACTTGGTCATATTATCTCCTTATTTGCCTGTGGTTTTATTTAATAGCCAATTACTGATCCATTCTTGCTCCTAAAAATACTACACTTTAAGTAATAAAATTTTTAGAGCAACGATTAAGGCTTACAAAAGAATGAAATGCATTTTCAGCAATTAACGACAGACCGAATGGTCAAACAACTTTGTTCTACAGGCGTTCTTCTATAGTAACCAAATCAATTTGTGATGCAATGACAATAATTATTTTTATTAAACTTAAAGTTTTATTTTGTGCAGACGACTATACTGTTGAGAGTAGTTGCCTGAATAAAATAATAATAAGGAGTAGGCAATGTTAAAAAATCATCTTTTACAGGATCCTTTCCTAAATGAATTGCGTAAGGAAAAAATTCCTGTCTCGGTTTTTTTAGTCAATGGAATTAAATTGCATGGCGTAGTGGATTCATTTGATCAATACGTGGTTATGTTGAAAAATACTGTCACACAAATGGTTTATAAGCATGCCATTTCCACCGTAGTCCCATCACGACTGGTCAAGCTACCTACTGGTGATGAAGAGGAAAATGTGGCAGACTAATTGACTTTAATTTGAGCGGAAAACAGAGCCTTGTTTGAACGACCCCAAGGCGGAGAGCGTGCCATTCTCGTGCAGTTGGCGTTGCCCGAAGTTGATACAGAGCAAGCATTAGCTGAGTTTAAAGAACTAGCCGTATCGGCGCAAGCCGAAATCGTGGCAGTGGTGTTAGGTGCACGCTCTAACCCAGAAGTCAAATATTATGTAGGCATGGGTAAGGCTGAAGAAATTCAGCAACAAGTGCAGATTCATCATGCTGATCTCGTTTTGGTAAACCACGAACTCTCACCCTCTCAAGAAAGGAACTTGGAGCGTTTGTTACAATGTCGTGTGGTTGATCGCAGCGGATTAATTCTTGATATCTTTGCTCAGCGCGCTCGTACTTTCGAAGGTAAGTTGCAAGTTGAGCTTGCGCAATTGCAGCACCTATCCACACGATTAATTCGAGGCTGGACGCACCTGGAGCGGCAAAAAGGAGGAATAGGGCTGCGTGGTCCCGGGGAGACGCAGTTAGAAACAGACCGTCGTCTACTTCGAGAGCGAATTAAATCCATTAACAAACGCTTGGAGAAAGTTCGCCGCAGTCGCGATCAAAATCGCCGTGCAAGAAAAAAAGCAGCGATGCCGACAGTTTCTTTAGTTGGTTACACCAACGCGGGAAAATCAACGTTATTCAATGCCTTAACTGGCGAACACATTTATGCAGCCGATCAGTTGTTTGCTACCCTTGATCCGACCATGCGCAAAATCGAGTTGCCAGGCTCCACTCCAGTGATTTTAGCGGATACCGTAGGTTTTATCCGTGATCTTCCTCATCAATTAATAGAAGCCTTTCGGGCAACATTAGAAGAAACAGAAGAGGCTGACTTATTACTACATGTCATTGATGTTTCTGACCCACATTGGCGTGACATGGCATCTGCTGTGGAGCAAGTTTTGCAGGAGTTAGGTGTTAATGACATTCCCATCATTCAGGTCTTTAACAAAATTGATCAGCAGAAAGGATGGGAAGCGAAAATCGATCAACAAGATGACATTTATAAAGTTTGGCTATCAGCTAAAACCGGTGCGGGTCTAAATTTACTGCGTGAAGCCATTGCTAAACAACTGCAAGGAGCTATCTCAGAAGAGGAAATTTGGCTAGGACCTGAGAAAGCGAAACTCCGCTCAACTCTATATAACATTGATGCTGTCCTTAACGAAAGGACAGAGGATGGTGGCTGGCGCTTAAAAATTAAGTTAACCCACGAGCAAAAGCAGCGTTTATTCCCCAAAAAATATATTTAAATCAAGCAATCCCCACACTGATCTATACTTAATGTAAAAATAGAATGCTTTGGGCTGTCAACTTCGTTAAGGCAAAAAAGTATTATTTGTCTAAATGGGCGGATTTTCGTTATGGGTATTGAAATATTTATCTACAGCAAAACCAATAATGATACTCTTATCATTTCTTGTTTCCATGAGAAAACTGCTGCGCTCTCTACTATCGGTCCGCGGAGCAAACCACTTGAGCCCATTAAACTAGACTTACCAGATGAGAAGGAAAACGCTTTTGCAGTACTTAGAGAGACAGTAATTCATGCAATACAACAAAAAATATTACCAATAGCTAATTCTGTAAAACAGGTTATTTATGCTGGAGATATTAACTTAGGTTATAAGGGCAAGAAAGAATATCCTCCTTTTTTATTTGGCAAAGACATTGACAAGTTATTCTCAGAGCAGATGGTTGTGAAAATTCTTGTTTCTTCTAGTCAGGACGTTGTTGAGGAGGCCAAAAAAACCTTACTTATAGAGAATAACGTGGTGATTTGCATAAAAACAAAAGCTGCAGCAAAAATCAAATCGTATCTGGCATCTGCCGAGAATAAAAAGAGCTCTGTTTCAGCTGAGGTGGGTGCTGAAAACTCAATGAACTTAGCTAGTTCGTTAAGTGAAGACAGGTTTTTTGATATAGCAAAACCTAAAGAGAAGAAATCAAAGATAGAGCTTGCTGATCAAAGTGCAGAGGTATCATCAAAAAGTCCTGGTTCATGAATAGGTATTTTTTAACTAGGGGTGTAACAACCTGCTTGCCTTTTCAACGGTACATCAAGTTTGATTGAGTTAGATTTGATAAATCAGGATGCGTGTATCATGGCTTCATTTAAACTCAATAACGTTTGGGGACCAAAGAGCGTTTGGATTAACTCACCTTTAGGATTAAATACAAAAGTGGCTGGAACCCCAGGGATATTACCCAACCGAAGCTGCCTTGCAGGATTATTTTGTAATGAAGGGTAGCGAATATTGTATTTCTTAATCAATTGCATCTGCTGTGCGCGAGGCAGCATATCGTAATTTACGGCAAATAGCGCAACTTTATGTTTTTGTTGACGATAAAAGCGGTTTAATTCATTAATTTCATCGATACAAGGTTGGCACCAGCTTGCCCAATAATTAATGAACACCCATTTGCCTTTTAAACTGCTAAAAGGGATTTGTTGCCCTCTGATTGTGGTTAGTAGGACATTGGATGCCTGGATGTAAGAGGAAAAAAATAAACAAAGAAAAACAACAATTAAAGCTTTTAAGCGAAGCATCCCGTCACCTGATAAAATGTAAATAACTATTATTCTATCAGCTTAAGATTAGGTCAATATAGAGGGGCTTGTTTTGCATCTCTAAAAAATAGCTTTATCCCATCCTCCGTAAGAGTGAACAATTTTGCCACGAGGTATAGTCAATATGAATAAAAGCCCCCCAGCAATGATACTCGCAAGAGTGGCGATTAAATTTGCATCATAGACAAAGGGTGTGATGAATAACGCTAGAGCAAAAAATAGATTAAGTAAACGCAATGCTCTTGCGACTTCTGCAAGTGAACTGACGGTAACGGTAATAATCAAAGAACCAATGAGATGATCAGCATTGGCCATTCCACCACTGGCATCTAAGGTTAAGCGGGTAAACATAAGCCATACACCAATCACCAAACAAAGCATTAAATTCCATGGCAAGGTTATCCCGCCTGTGAGCATTTCTTTGATGATTGCTTTTGGGGATTGTTCGAAATCATCTTTCGCTTGGTTTCGTTCTTGAGCCTCATCGATATCTCCAACAAATAAAATGCGCAATAGCGGCCTACCCGCTTTCCAGCGTCTCCACAAAAAAACACTGGTGGCAATCAGTTCATCAAATGAATAGGGAACTTGGATGAGCATGGCAACTGCAGCTATGAGACAAAGAGTACACCAGGTATCTAATAATATGGGTTGGATGATGATAAACGTGATCGATACGACCCCTAAGGGGACAATCATTACGCCAAAAAATAACACCAGCCAGGGCATGGTTCGCCAGCGATTTACTCCTCCAATGATTCCCGTCAGAATTTCCAATACATAAACGGTGGCTCCTAAGCCTGCATCGGGTACTGGCCATGCTTCAGATACGTAAGAGGTAATGATTTCTTCAGTACCATTTTTAGGATCTTCTCGATGTCCCAGAAAAAAAGGCTCCCAAACGCCATCGATATGACCCAGCTGGTACGCCGCCATATAGCGGGAAATAAACAAACCAATATATGCCAATATAATAATGGGAATACGTTGAAACCAGCTGGAAGGAGAATACTTCCAGCCTACAGGGATATCAGAACTCAATAGCACAGCATTAGGCGCAACACCGACATCAGGACGAACCAAAATAGAAAAACCAATGACCAGTGAGCCAATTAAGGTATCATTCAAATAAGCAGATGCTGTTGGGGCCCAGAAAAAGAGTGGGGCAAATATCAGCCAAATACCAACACCTGCACATAACCATCTTGCCCATGCCAGGCGCCAGGATAAGCATAAAAATCCAAAGAGTACGATAAGCACGCCACTGATAATATCACTAACGACTAAAGCATTAGATAAATATCCCAAAGTGGGTGGGGAGGTTATCAACCAAAACCCAAAGCCAATGTTTAAAAAATGAGCCCAAAGGTTTTCTTGATGCGCTTTGCGAAATTCTGTCTCATAGCGAACACGCATCTTCTCAAGGTTGGGCTCTTTAACGGTAAGCATCCAGTCTGGTAGCATCAATCCATTGCGTTGATACCAGGTTTTAGGATCCTTTTTTAAGGAGTCAATAATCTTAGGCAAGCTTTCTTTGATGGTATGCTTGGGTTCCCAGTGAAGTTTTTGACGTGCTTTGCTGATGTTAAGGGCATAATGATCAGACGCCAAATCAATCATAAAGCTACGGATAAATGGCTTTTCTCCACGATCAATATCATCAGGAATAATTGGCTCGGTTTGTTCTTCTAGCCAGGCTCCGGCCTTGGCAATTGGCGGCGGTACTTGATAAACCTCGGCTTTTTCTGCATGAATTAGCCGGACAATCTGATCTTGCAACTTCTCATAACTGACCGCTTCCGGTTCACCTGCCAGAATAACCTCTTCAGTCGATAAATCATGGCGATATTCAATCGCTTTTTTAAACAAATCAATCAAATCCTCTTGATGAATAAATGATTGTCCGGCTTTTACATTTCCTGAGTAGAGATGGCTTTTAAACGTTCGTTCATAGACGCGTGCGATTTGGTGAGCAAGTGTTGGAATACAATATGTGTCATCATACAAACCAGCGAGTCTTAAAATGAGATAAGGAATTTTGCCATGATGCTGCCGGATCACTTGTTCAGCTTTTATCTTTGACATAGGATAAATCCATTTAGGAGCAATCGCAGTATCTTCATTGATGGTTTCACCAGGCTCACAAGCCTCATGAACCAGCATCGTTCCGGAAAAAATAAATCGCTCTACCTCAAACCCCTGTAACGCTCGCAATAACCGCTTGGTTCCTTTGACATTCACGGTTTCATAAAGCGGTGAATATTCACCTGTAAAATCAAAATAGGCAGCAAGATGGATCACTGCAACGATTTTGTGGCCATATTTTTTTTCAAATCGTTTGAAAGCCAAAGTGACGGAAGGATCGGAAGTTAGATCGATAGGAATATCACAGTCGCTACCCTCTTTATCGAAACCCACTACCCGGTAATCTTTTTGCAAAGCAGCGCTTAAGGTACGACCAATGCTTCCCTCTGAGCCGGTTATGATAACAATCGGTTTTCCCTGTTTTTGAACCATGTTCCATTCCTGACAATTATTAAATTTTTTCCTGTTGTAATTCTCCCAGCATAGTGCAAGCAAATGGAATTGTCAGTTACAATCTTCAACGGGCTTTCTATTTAAATAAGCGGAATCCATGGAAAACATTGGGGTTAAACAAATCCTTACAGGTACGTTGATTCGTGAAGGAGCAGGCGTCAAGTTGCATCGCTACATTGGCACAACCAGACGGAATGATTTTGATCCTATCCTATTATTGGATTACTTTGATAGTGATGATCCTATGGATTATATTGCCGGTTTTCCGGAGCATCCTCATCGCGGTTTTGAAACAGTGACTTATCTCTTAGATGGTCAAATGGAGCATCAAGATAATCATGGACATCAAGGCATCCTTGGACCAGGAGATGTGCAATGGATGACTGCTGGTCGCGGGATAATTCATTCTGAGATGCCCAGACAGAAAGAAGGGCGATTAAGAGGGTTGCAACTCTGGCTTAATCTGCCTTCCGCAAAAAAGCTCTCTACACCTCGTTATCAGGAGTTTACTGATAAGCAAATGCCTGTTGAAGTGCAGGATTCAGGTATATCAATTAAAGTCATTGCCGGCAAAACGAAGAAAGGCACCTCTGCACCCATCCATGACATTGCTACTGAGCCTATGTTTTTTGATATTCATTTACCCAAAAAGGCAGCAGTGTATGAGGAAATTCCTCCCAGTCATCAGGCATTGCTTCTTGTGTTAGCTGGAGAAGTTAGTATTACAGGCCAGGTTGTTCCAGAACGTACTCTCGCAGTGCTTTCCCCAGGGGAGAAGTTAATTTTGCAGGGTGCTAAGGAGGCGCATTGTTTATTGATTGCTGCAAAAAGGTTAAAAGAGCCTGTTGCATGGCTTGGCCCTTTTGTCATGAATACGCAAGAAGAGGTCATGAAAGCGCTGGATGACTATCGAAATCACCGGTTTTAAGTACCAATCACACCTTACCAGCCTTTGTTTTTGATATTTCAAAAGAAATTTTGTTATAAGCCTCTACCATGTAGTAAAAAATATAACCATTAAGTAAAAATAAAATTCATTTTGCTATTTGCCGAGCAGGGTAAATAATGTATAATCCCTGAGCATCATCTTGTCCATAAGCTTCGTGTGAGATGTGGGATTCACTTCAATAAGCTCTAATCCAGATTTGAGTTAACTTTAATATGAGTGTGTGATGGCTATCACTTTAATAATTTTTTCAATATTAGTTTTAAGTACAATCTGCGTGGCTGCCATGTGTTATGAGTTAACGAGACAGCCTGCGGTGCGATTGTCAGCACTCGATTATGTAAAACTTACCTTCAGTGGGATTATTGCTTTTATAGCCGATACGTTAGGAGTAGGCAGTTTTGCAGTCAACGTGGCTTTAGCTAAGTTGTTGGGTACTTTTCATGACGACGAATTACCTTCGGTCAACAACGGTGCACAGGTTATCCCTGGAACCATTGAATCATTTTTCTTTATGTACTTTGTGGATGTTGATCTCACGACCTTATTAACACTCGTGCTTGGTACCTGTGTTGGAGGGCTGATTGGAGGTAATGTTGTTAGTCGTTTGAGCAAGCAGGCTATTCGCCTGGGGATGATATGTTCTTTCGTTGCAATCATTGCACTCTTAATATGTCATCAGTTTCGTTTGATGCCTGTTGGTGGTGAGCTAGTGGAACTGCATTCTTGGAAGCTAGTTATTGGTTTTTTTGCCTTAGTGCTCTGCGGTATCGTGACCTCGGTTGGTGGTATTGGCTTATTTGTGATGGTACAAGCTGTATTATTTGTACTAAATGTTTCGCCAGCGGTTGCTTTTCCGATTATGACAACAGCAGGAGCGATGCAACAACCCATCACCACCTTAGTCTTTGTCCAACATAATAAGATCCCTTTGAAAAAAACCCTCATTCTCAGTTTGGCCGGCTGCATCGGCGTGTTTATAACCATGCCTATTTTTACCAAGCTTGCGGTAACTTGGCTGCATTCCTTGCTGTTATTCATTTTACTTTTTAATCTTTATGTTATAAGTCGTACCTATTTGCGGGCTAGGCTTAAAAAGAGTTACTTGGCTGAGAATACATCTCTTCTTCCCGCGGACTAAATCCGCTTTCTGTAACTGTATCCATCGCAAGGTTTTATTTTTATCTAAGACCTGTTTGTCTGCTCATAATGAGCTAAATTAATAGTTAACAGCTAATCATAAACCCCTTTTATTTTGAAATGTTAATCATTTAGGGATAGGCAACAATGAATAAATTGTCTGCAACTGTTGTTGGCTGCTTGATGGTCTTATGTACTCTTTTTTTGATTTCTTGTGGTTCAGAGCCCAAGAAATCAGCAGGACAAGCCTTGGTAGAGGTCGATGTCGCTTTACCTGTAAAAAAGAAAATTATTGAATGGGATGAATACACTGGGCGATTTCAGGCGATAGAAGAAGTGGATGTCCGCTCAAGAGTAACTGGTTATCTTGATGCGATTAAATTCAAAGACGGGCAAATGGTAAAAACTGGAGAAGTGTTATTTGTCATTGACCAACGCCCGTTTAAATATGCACTGGCAAGAGCTCAAGCTCAATATGAGTTAGCAAAAGTTCAATATCAAAGAGCACTGAAATTACAAAAAGAGAAGTTTATTCCGGCCGAGGAGGTGGATCAGCGATTACAGGATTTGCAAGTTGCTGAGACGCTAGTGCAAGAAGCAAAATTGAATCTCGAGTTTACCGAAATCAAATCACCAATTAACGGTAAAATAAGTCGCTATTTTGTGAGTGTTGGTAATTTAATTCGTATGAACGAAACGGTTTTAACAAAAGTGGTATCGGTTGATCCGATTCACTTTTATTTTGAAACCAGCCAAGGTGATTTACTCAAATATATTCGCCTTGATCGAGCAGGGAAAAGACCGAGCTCCGAGAAAGTTCCTACTCCTGTTATGATTAAATTGCCTGATGAGCAGAATTATATCCATAAGGGAACAGTCGATTTTCTAGATAATGTGATTGATACTGGCACAGGGACTATACTTGCTAGAGCCCTTATTCCTAACCCTGATGCAGTGATTTATCCTGGTTTATTTGCACGCATCAAATTGGTGAGTAGTGGGGAGTATGAGGCCATTCTTTTACCCGACAAAGTGATTAATACGGATCAAGCACGAAAGTTTGTCTATATTGTTGATAAAAATAATAAAGTCAAGAGAGCATATGTTGAGCTTGGACCATTACGTGAAAGTGGTTTTTATATCATTCGACGTGGACTAAAAGGGGATGAGCGAGTGGTAGTTAATGGCATTCAACGTATTCATATGCCTGATCAGGAAGTCAGGCCTGTTATGGTAGAGCTAACTGAGAAGACAGTTTAAGCACTCTCAGCGTTTCTTTAAACGATAAAAGGGATTTTGCCGCATGAACATAGCCCATTTCTTTATTGACAGGCCTATATTTGCAACAGTGATTTCGATCGTTATTGTCATGGTGGGGCTATTATCCTATGTGAATTTACCTGTTGAGCAGTATCCGCAAGTCGTTCCGCCAACTGTTCAGGTACTAGCTTCTTATCCAGGTGCCAATGCAACGACTGTGGCCGAAACGGTTGCCACACCCATTGAACAGGAAGTTAATGGGGTTGAAAACATGCTATATATGGATTCTCAGTCCACAGATGATGGGCAGATGCGTCTAACGGTTACTTTCAAAATTGGTACGAATTTAGATATGGCACAGGTTTTGGTGCAAAATAGGGTGGCCGTTGCTGAACCTAGGCTGCCCGAAGAAGTTCGGCGCTTAGGCGTCACCACGAACAAGAACTCCCCGGATTTAATGTTAGTCATTAATCTCTACTCACCGACTGGCCAATATGATCAAACGTATATTGGAAATTACGCGGTGCTGCATATTCGCGATAAAATCAGACGGATCGATGGTGTGGGGGAAGTGCGTATATTTGGATCCAGTGAATATGCAATGCGCATTTGGCTTAATCCAGATTTGATGGACACCTATAGTTTAACCGCCAACGATGTGTTAGCAGCTGTTCGTGCTCAAAATGTTCAGGTTGCCAGTGGTACCTTGAATCTGCAGCCCCAGAAAACCCAATATGGCTTTGAATTTTACATCGAAACCAAGGGGCGTTTGGTTAAAAAGGAAGAATTCGAGAATATTATCATTAAGTCAGGAGAGGGCGGGCGGATCGTTCGTTTGAAAGATGTGGGTCGAGTTGAGTTAGGAGCTCAGAATTACTTCACCAGAGGTTATTTAAGTAAATATCCTGCTGTAGCATTACCCGTTTTTCAACGGCCAGGAACAAATGCCTTGGCGACTGCGCAAGAAATTCTTTCTACAATGAAGTCTATTGCCAAGGAATTCCCACCAGGTATTTCCTATCAAATCGCTTATAATCCTACGTTGTTCGTCGAACAATCAATTAATGCAGTGTTTCATACGATTTATGAAGCGATAGCATTAGTTGTATTAGTGATTTTGATTTTTCTGCAAACCTGGCGCGCATCAATTATTCCTGTTATTGCCATTCCTGTCTCATTGATTGGTACTTTCGCAGCAATGCAAATCATGGGCTTTTCATTAAATTACCTTACCTTATTTGGACTCGTGTTGGCCATTGGTATCGTGGTCGATGATGCCATCGTAGTTGTTGAAAACATGGAGCGCAATATTAGTTCTGGAATGAATCCTCGTGATGCTGGCAGAAAAACCATGACGGAAGTTGGTGCGGCACTGGTCGCGATGGGTCTTGTGTTGATTGCTGTATTCTTACCCACCATTTTTTTAGAGGGAATTTCTGGGCGTTTTTATCAACAATTTGGTACAACGCTTGCGGTAGCAACAGCGATCTCTGTTTTTGTATCCCTGACATTGAGTCCAGCTTTAGCTGTATTGCTTTTACGAGCGCATGGTGTTGCTGAAAAAGAAAAAGTGGTTTGGTGGAAAAGACCGGTTCATGGTTTTTTATATGGATTTAACCGTTTAATGGCAGGGAGTTTACGTCAATACGGTAAACTTGTTGCCAATCTTACTCGTAAAGCGGCCTTGATGTTGGTTGTTTATGGCATTTTAATTACGATCACGATATTCCTTTTCATTTATGTTCCACGAGGATTTATTCCACGGCAAGACCAAGGGTATTTTATTGTTGCAGTGCAATTGCCGCCTGCGGCTTCATTAGACAGAACCGATACAGTCATTAAGACAGCGGTTAATAAAATTTTAACCATTCCAGGCGTTGAGAATGCGGTCAGTTTCACTGGGTTTTCTGCAGCGACATTCACCAATTCTTCGAATGCAGGCACCATTTTTACCACCCTTTTGCCATTTGAAGAGAGGAAGCGCAAAGGGATAGATTATAACGATCTTCTTGAGCGTTTACGCCAGGAATTAAGTGCAATTAAGGATGCCATTGTTGTTGTTATTCCACCTCCGCCAGTACGAGGTATTGGTACCTTAGGTGGTTTTAAAATGATGATCCAGGATAGGGACGGTCGCGGGTTTAATGCACTTACGGAAGCAGCGGCTGCAATGGCTAATGCTGCTAATCAAGCAAAAGCAACGACGTCAGTATTCACCTTTTTTGAAAATGCCACCCCGCGCCTTCGCTTGAAGCTTGATCGAGAAAAAGCTGAACGCTTGGATGTGCCTTATGCTAATGTCATTGAAGCATTAGAAGTTTTCCTTGGCTCAGTATTTATTAATGAATTCAACTATCTTGGTCGTACTTTTCGGGTGATTGCTCAAGCCGATGCTGATTATCGTCATACCGAAGATGACATCTTGCGAATAAAAGTAAGAAATAATACGGGTGATATGGTACCTATCGGTTCAGTGGCAAGAGTAGAAAATACCGTTGCTCCTTCCAGGGTCCCGCGATTTAATCTCTATCCTGCAATTGAACTGCAAGGAGATGCTTCTCCTGGTTATAGTTCAGATGAAGCATTAGTTACCATGGAAAAACTGGCTCAGGATATTTTGCCAGATGGCATTGGCTATGAATGGACAGAAATAGCTTATCAGCAGAAAATGGTTGGTAATACGGCGATAATTGCCTTTAGTTTGGGTGTCATCTTTGTTTTTCTTGTTTTGGCCGCTCAATATGAAAGTTGGACCTTGCCTTTGGCGGTGATTTTAATTGTACCAATGTGTCTGTTCTCCTCTATGCTTGGTGTGAAAATTCTCGGCATGGAAAATAATATAATGACACAAATAGGTTTCTTGGTATTGGTAGGGCTTGCTTCTAAGAATGCTATTTTGATTGTGGAGTTTGCTCGTCAATTGGAAAACAGGGGTTTTAATCGTTGGAAAGCAGCTATCCAGGCAGCCAAGCTGCGGTTACGACCAATCCTTATGACGTCGTTTGCGTTTATTCTTGGTGTTTTTCCTTTGGTTATCGCAGTAGGAGCAGGAGCTGAAATGCGACGGGCTCTTGGTGTTGCTGTATTTAGTGGTATGTTGGGAGTAACCTTTTTTGGTTTGGTGTTTACCCCGATATTTTATGTGCTTATTAGTCGTTTCAGTAGGCATAAAAAACAACCTGTTGACTCCTGATGGTGTGTGGTTTTATCTAGCATATTATTGTTTAAGCTAAGATGATAAAATCAAAATGTTTAGCATGCTAAAAATGAATATTGCTCTATACTTGATCTTCAAGTTTTATTGTTTGACTTTAGAACATCGAATTACCGTGGCTTGACCACGGTATCCAGCGATCCGTAATGAACCATGGATACCGTGGTCAAGCCACGGTAATTCGATGTTTTGATTTGTTAAATTAAACGCTTGAAGATCGAATTATAAATAATAAATAAACACCAGATTCCGCAGAAAGGTTATTTGATGGAAGAGTCGAAAAGTAAATCCCAGAAAAAACGCGATGCAGACGCTTTGCAGAAAATCGGCGTAAAGTTAATCGCTTTGAGTTCTAACAAACTAGATACTTTGCCCCTGCCTGCTAATTTGCGTCAAGCCATTATGGATGCTAAAACCATCAAAAGCCATGGTGCGATAAGACGTCAGGCGCAGTTGATAGGCAAACTAATGCGAGCTGCTGATAGTGAAGCGATTTTAACTGCCTATCAAAGTATTGTTGCTGAAGATAGTGCACAGACTGCGGCTTTTCATGATCTTGAAGAATGGCGTGAAAGACTTATCGATGACGAAGGGAATGAGGCGCTGACGGAATTTTTGAGTATCTATCAACCAGCAGACATGCAGCAACTCAGACAATTGATTAAGAAAGCCAAAGAAGAAAGAATTACCAACAAGTCCAGCGGGGCTGCGAAGGCATTATTTCGATTTTTAAGGTCGTGCTTGTGATGAAATACCCATTGTTTATCAGTTGTCCAAAAGGATTAGAGTATCTTCTTGAAGAAGAAGTGAAATCTTTAGGTTTACACGTTACTCGCATTAGTCCCCAAGGCGTTTATGGTGAAGTAGAAGACATTGCGATTATCTATCAACTTTGTCTATGGTCACGATTAGCTAATCGTGTCCAGCTTTTATTGTTTAGTGGTGAAGCACACAATGAGCAAAGTTTATATAAGTTATGTAATATATTCCCCTGGCAAACGGTCTTTACAGCGGATAAATCGTTAGCGATAGAGTTTCATGGTACATCAACACATATCCGTAACTCCATGTTTGGGGCGCAAGTGGTTAAAGATGGAATCGTTGATCATTTTCGTCAATTTAAAGGTTTACGTCCCTCGGTTGAGCGAGGAAATCCGCAAATACGCCTGCATGCCCATTTAAAGAATGATATTGTTACCGTTAGCTACGATTTAACCGGATACAGTTTGCATCAGCGTGGCTATCGAACGCAGGCTGGAGAGGCTCCTTTAAAAGAAAATGTTGCTGCAGCCATGCTCATACGTGCGAGATGGCCACAGTTAGCAGCAAAAGGCTATAGTTTGCATGATCCCTTTTGTGGTTCTGGAACCATTGTTATTGAAGCGGCTATGATGGCAAGCCAGATTGCTCCCGGTTTATTGCGCCAAGACCAATCGTTAATCCATTGGGCACAGCACCAACCCTCTTTATGGGAGAAGGTAAGGACTTTGGCATTGCAGCAGGTGAAGCCGTTGCGAGTAAAGCTTAAAGGAACGGACAGCCATACCAAAGCAATTAAAATTGCCCACGCGAATGCCGAGCGAGCTGGTGTACTGCCCTTAGTGGAGTTTGCCGTTGCTCCCATTAATGATGCTAAACCGGCTTATGAAAAAGGTTTGGTGATTTGTAATCCACCTTATGGAGAACGCTTGGGAAATGTTACTCAACTTGTTCCCATTTATCAGCAACTCGGTGCGACTCTCCATGCCCATTATCAGGGATGGCATGCAGCTGTACTGACTTCAGGTGCAATGCTGGCTAAGGCTATGGGATTGCGTTCAGACAAACAATATACATTGTTTAATGGACCATTAGAGTGCAAATTATATTGCATAAACCTTGAACCTGAAAATCGACTAAAAGGGAAAGGGGGGGCATCCTCAGGTTCGCAAATGCTAGCAAACCGCTTACGTAAGAATCATCAACACTTACAAAAATGGGCTAAGCGTAATCATATCACTTGCTATCGAGTTTATGATGCCGACCTCCCCGAATATGCTTATGCCATTGACCTCTACAATGATTATGCCGTGCTTCAGGAATATGCCGCACCTGCAAACATTCCTGCCCATAAAGCGGAAAAACGCAGTTTGGAGGTTATTCAAATTGTGCCCCAGGTTTTGGGGATTGCTGCTGATAAACTTGTCGTTAAACAACGAAAGCCTCAAAAAGGGAGCAGTCAATACCAAAAAATGGAAGAAACAAAGCACAGCATAACCGTTGTCGAAGGTAACGCTAAATTAAAAGTAAATCTTTATGATTATCTTGATACGGGATTATTCCTCGATCATCGTCTATTACGTATGCGCTTTGCTCAATTAAAACCTGGCACCCGCTTTCTTAATTGTTTTTGTTACACCGCGAGTGCAAGTGTTCATGCAGCATTAGCCGGTGCAATGACCACGAATGTTGATTTGTCAAAAACATATTTAAAATGGGCGCAAGATAATTTCAAACTCAATCAACTGGATTTATCACAACATCAATTTGTACATGATGACTGCATGGAATGGTTAAAAATCACTCGTGATAAATTTGACGTGATTTTTCTTGATCCTCCCAGTTTTTCCAATTCTAAACGCATGAAACAAACCTTGGATGTGCAGCGCGATCAAGAAATGTTGATTGAGGCTGCGATGCGATTATTAAATCCAGAAGGTATTTTGTATTTTTCTACGAATTTAAAACAATTCAAGCTATCGGCTGCAATTACAGAAAAATATGAGGTCCGCAACATCAGCGCTGAAACGATTGATCTAGATTTCAAGCGTAGCAAGCGCATTCATCATTGTTTTATGATTACCAAAAAAAATTAGCTACTGTGTGTCATCCATGTTCGAATCTTTCTTCTGATCTGGATTTGTCGTTGCTGTTACAGCTTCTTCATCATGGATCGCTGCGTGCAATTTTTGCATCCTTCCTGCCTTGAATAAAAGTTCTGCGGTTAAATATAAAGGAGCGACCAAGGCTTGCCAAAGATTGTCGAGGAGAGCAGGACGCTTTCCTTCCATATAATGGCCCGCCAATTGCAATATCCAACCCAGGACAAATAAGATAACAAACGTCCATAGTGCTCCCGATGTTGGGCCAGCCCAGCTGATAAAGTTAGTTATCCATAATATGAAAATGAAAATAGGCACGAGTACCAAACCGAGGCGCCAATTTAAATACAAGTAATAAATAAGCGTGACCACTGTTGCTATTTCTGCAAGCGTAGAATCCAAAACGCCTGGAACAATAAGATGAAAGAAACCTAAAAAAATCATTAATGAAAAAATAATTAATGGAATTCCGACCAGATGAGTATAAAAAGTAATGGGTTTTTGATGATATTCAGCATAGAACTTAGCTTGTTCAATAAATGATTTCATTTGATCATCCTTGAAAAAGTTTAAAATTAATCGTTGAAACAGAAATGGTTAGTCACTTACTAGTTTAGGATCAGACGCTTTAGTTTAAAAGCCCTACAAGCATTTAAATTATTTCATTCTTGCCTCTTTTTGTACAATTTGTTATCATTCGGTGCCGCTACTTAAAAGTATCGCTATGAAATATATTAAGATTTTTATTGCATTATTTTTGCTAAATGTAGGTATTGTTAGTGCTCAAGAGCCCAGCTTGCGTGATAAAATCGGGCAGTTGCTTATTGTTGGCTTTGATGGAAAAGAAGTAAATGAGCAATCACCTATTGTGAAAGCAATTGACGAAGTTAACATCGGGGGAGTCATTTTATTTGATTACAACTATCGTACCCAAAGCTTCGATAAAAATATTGTCAATCCTGCTCAAGTTAAAAAACTAAATGAACAGTTGCAATCTGCTAATCAAAAAGCAAATGACAAGCATCATCGCCCGCAAGTACCTTTAATCATTTCAGTCGATTATGAAGGTGGCGCGGTTAACCGCTTGAGATCGGAATATGGTTTTCCACAAACCGTCTCTGCTGTCGATATTGGTAAAATGACGCCTGAAGAAGCAAATGAAGTCGCTCATTTAATGGGTAAAACATTGGTGGATTCAGGTTTTAATTTAGATTTTGCCCCCGATGTGGATGTCAACGTCAATCCAGATAATCCAATTATTGGTTTGCTAGGACGAAGTTTTTCAGAGAGTCCAACACTTGTTGCTCTTTATGCCGGAATTTACTCTCAGGATTTTCTGTATCATGGCGTTCAATGTGCCTATAAACATTTCCCAGGCCACGGTAGCTCTAATACAGACTCGCATTTGGGGTTTGTGGATGTAACAGATTCGTGGCAGGAGCTGGAGTTAGAACCGTATAGATTGCTACTTAATAGTGAGACAAGTTGCGGCATGATCATGACCGCCCATATCATTAATCGTAAATTGGATGAGTCTGGTTTGCCTGCAACGTTATCTCATAAAGTACTCACGGAAATTTTACGTGGTGACTTGCAATTTACAGGTGTGGTTGTGACCGATGATATGCAAATGAAGGCGATCAGTGAAAATTTTGGATTGCAACAAGCGGTTACTTTAGCACTTAATGCTGGCGCTGACATGCTGTTATTTGGTAATCAGCTTGTGGAAAAGCCACAGGATCCTAAGGAAATCGTTGACATCATTGAAGAGAAGGTAAAATCAGGAGAAATCAGCAAGGATAGAATTAATGAAGCTTATCGTCGTGTCCTTGCCTTTAAAAAATCACATAGACAGAAATTTAGCTAGGCTATTTTTTTGCAATTGGGTATAGTATTGCTCCATCTAGGGGTGAGATTCGTCGAAATTTAAGGGAAGAAATGAGATGAAAGAACGTAAAGAACGTAAAAATACCACAAATACATTTGGCATTCGCCGGGGAATTGTTGCTGAAGGCAAAGAAGCACTGATTAGATTAAATTTTAATGGTCTTGGTAAAAGCAATAACCAAATCCCGCAAGCTGTTGACGAGAAATATAGTATTCGTCAAGGTATTGTCACCGAAAGCAAAGAAGAACTTATTCGATTAAAATTCAATGGCCTTGGTATACCAAAAAACCATGACTCTATCTCCTTACCTCACGATGAAAAAAAAGATAATCGCCTTCAACACAATTCACCGGAACCAAAAAGAATAACCCAAATCAAAAAAGAGGAATCTGCTTCGACTAGAGCTAAGACCCCTGACTTGATTCATCTTACAAAGTCCAGACCAAAGATCCCAGCTCGTAGAAAGCCAACCCGAAGAGGCACAACTTTCTTTGATTCTGCAACGGAAAAAAGTTTGGAATTGTCAGAATCAACTATCCACCTAGACGATCTCAAGCAAGCTATCTTGGCTGCTGAAAAAAAATATCATGAGTATTACCAATTAGGCACAGAATCTCGTCAACCTAATGGTTGGTTCAGTCGATTTTGGTTTCGTCACGGAAGTGTGGGACAGGAAAAAGCTGGGGCTTTTCTTGATAATATAACGCTTAAGTCCTCATCTGCTCTTTTGACAAAACTGGGTGCGTTTCTGAATCACTCTGAGACAAGATACAATAATCATTCTTTTGCTTCTTACACCTTAGATGAACTATGCACTTTGCTTCAGGTTAAGCGTAGAAAGCAATACGATGTTGCTTTTGCAAATCAAATTCTTACAAAGTTAAACCAATTAATCAGAGACGAACCAGTGGCAGACACCATTGAAAAAGGTAGGGAAAACATATTGCTGACGCAGTAGGTAACTGGGAGATGAGGTCTTTTAGCAGTCTAGCTAAAGGGTGATCTTTGTTATGGAGGTCCTTCACCAAGCTTATGGTCCTCCTCCTTCGTTTCAACAGGCTCAGTTGGGATTTTTTTGAATACCAACAAATCACCTTTAACAGCTTCTTTAACAGGAAGCTCACTTTTTGGACCAGAATGAACTAAGTTTGACTGCAATAAGTTAGCTATTTCTGTATGTCCTAAATAATCAGCCAGCTCTTTTGCAGTAACCTCTAAAATTTTTCCCTCTGGTTTGATTTCGTAGGTGGCTTTTAAATCAAGTCGAGCACCAGCCTTAAGCAAAGACTTAACTTGTTCAATATTCTTAGTAAGGACAGCTTGATGCAGAAGCGTGCAGTTCTCTTTATTAATAATGTAGGGAGGATGATAGTTCGTTTCATTAGAAATAAGTCGAGGATGCCCAGAGATAGGTTTTTCCAATGAAGCTATTATTTTTAAGAGTTTCCCTTCGTTTGCTAATTCAATCTTGCTCGAATGATACTTACCAGGAAAGATATCAAAGAGTGTGGAGCACCCATCGTACACAAGAACAGCAGTATTCGCTTTTTTATCAACATAATACATCTTCCAATCCTTAGTACTTACATAAGCCGTATTTGTTTTAAAAGGTATAGCCAATAATGTCTCTGTAGTAACGGGGTCATCCAAATAGCATAAGCTGAAGTTTTCTAATTCTTTCATGTTTTGAGAATAAGCTTGTTGGTGGTTAACGTCACCATATTTAATATTTTCCTCAAATACATCCAGTTCACCGGAGTTATGCGTTCTCTGAAGCCAATAAAATAAACCACCGTTATTGGTGTAATAGGACTTGTAACTTTGCTTTTTGACTCCCATTTCTTTTGCAAAATAAGGCACAGGCTCTTGAGGTGCTCTAAATACAGATAAGTTGCCAAACCCAGGGTCTTCTTTCCAGGCATCAAAAATCGCCAGCATGTTAGAATCAGCACGCTTAGGCGAATACATCATGTAGAAATCATTTGAATTTTGAAAACCAGATTTAGCCGTTGTTACAGTAGGTTCACCGGGTAAAGAAACGGTTTTTCCCTTTTCAGGGGAAACATTCGTATCGAAAAAATAGCCCCCTTGGCTTGCCAACAAAAATAATGATAATAGATCTTTTAATTTAACTCTTTCCGTTACCTCGTTTAAAGAGGTGGTGTTCATAAAATCACGAACAAACTTAGCGCGGTCAGCTAATTCACCATCTTGTTCTTTTTTTAAGAGATCCTCTATAGAACAAACCTCTACTATATCAATACCTTCCTCTGCAAATTGCTTTTGGTAAAATAGTTTATGTTTTTCTAAGCACCAGAATTTGATTGTGTAACTATCTTGGCCTTTCTCACGCTGCACTTGTAGTTGTTTAGCCATCTTAATTGGGCCTGCGATATCATGACCTGCAATAACTTGAGGATCTATTTTGCTCGGAGAACCGACCCATAAATAATGTATGATTTCTTTACTTACCGGCATGCGCGTTTATAATTTGGTTAATTTGGTTAAATTATAGCATGAGTCAGATTTTCATATCTGAAATGATTTGTGAGATAAAACTGAGGTTCTGTTGCTAATAAAACTAGCTTGATATTTATTATCTTCACGCATTGGCTATGGTATAGTAAATGTTCTAAAATCAACCAAGGCATGATGCCCATGTCCAATGTTCGAATAATATTAGGGAATTATATTGAGGTTCTAAAACGAAAGCTTTTCCTAAGGCCTGCGGACTCTAACTCAGAGCCCCAGCCCTCTTATGCTGAACAATTTACAGCCGAGTCAAGGGATATCACAAGCGACATTTTGACAGATCTACATCGTAATACCTTTGTAAATTCAAATCATAGGACGTTTAAAGATCACGTGACTACTTGGCTGGCACCAAATACCTCTAAAGCTTACACTCAGGGGAATATTACTGCTTCATTGTATTCCATGATTTTGAAGGGATTTATTCTATTTAATCCGAAATTTGTTAAAGTGGGGAGCAAACGCAAAGACAATAACAGAGAAGAGTATCACGACGATAAAGTCAGATTTAACTTGAGCTTTGCTTTTTATGATGATAATGGCATTCCATGTGGTGTAAATATCTCCTATTCAACACTTGACCCAGAGTTATGGACTGCCGCTATTATACGCAATACAACGACCGAACCTGAACTTAGAAAGGTATTAATAATAAGCCCCGAAGATATTATTGATGCCCCAGAGGATAAATTAACTGCGCCAGCGAAAGCGGCTGACTTTTTTTTAAATTTTTTGCAATCCAAACAAATTAAGAAGCTGCTAACTGATGTTTTCTTAGCCGATGGAACGGTTAATCTTCAGAGTCTCAAGACATTACAGCCACGCTACGTCCCAAAACAGCCTGAGGATCAGAAAAGACGATTGACCACTTTAAGATGGCAGGAGGGTGTGGTCAAAAAGTGGATGTTAACCGAAGCACAATTTCAACGGCTAAAAATAGCTTTAGAGCAAAAACAACAACAAAATCTCAGGCAAGCCCATGCATGGTATGAATCAGTCCTTCTTCTCTGGCATGAAGAAAAGATGGTTATTACTGAAAATAGATTAAAAAACTTGCACAAGCCATTGGATAAGAAGGCCAAACAATCCTTTTTACAACGACATGTCAATTTCAAAAACGCATTAGTCAATTTGATTATCTTGATGGTGTTGTTTTCCGTGATTTTGATCTGTGCAATGATGGAGGTCATTTCCGCTGGGATGGCGACGTTGTTTTTAGTGGGAGTGGGTGCTGCAATTGCTGGTCTTATGGTGAGGGTTGGTATGCGGGTACATCATGAGGAAGAGGAATTATCAGCGTATCAGCAACAGTTAGCAATGGAAACTGAGGTCATTATACGGTCGACTTTGGCAAATTATCAAAGGAAGTTGCAAGAAATTAATACAAAAATTGATATTAGCCATCTGAAGCAACCCTATTTTAGCTTTGAGATTCTGGAGGAAATAACGAAAGAGGCAGGTATCAATATCGAAAATAAGCCTGAGCAAGTGCAAAGAGCAGTTTTAGCAGCAGACTTCACGTCTGAAGAATTCACTAAACTTTGCAAAAGCTTGCAAGAAATGGCACAGATTGCTTCTCCTGTGTCCGCATCTAATAATGAATTGCCGGGCGATGTTGCACCCTGGCGATTTTCTAATAAAGAGCTTATCGCTGCTAATATATCCCTACCGGGCACAAGATCGCAGGATCCTAAAGTAAGAATGAGAGAGATATCAGAGGCAGAAACAAGTAAGGGACCAAACCGCTAGACTTGTAAGACACTTGCTAGTAATTGCTGTGTATAAGAATGTTGTGGATGTTTTAAAATTTGCTCACAAGAACCAGCCTCTACTGCTTTCCCTTGATACATGACCAGTACATCGTCAGCGATATAAGAAACTACTCCCATGTTGTGAGTAATGAATAAATAGGATAAAGCCGTTTCTTGCTGTAGTGTTTTGAGCAAGTTGAGAATCTGAGCTTGCACAGAGACATCCAAAGCACTGGTCGGTTCATCACAAATGAGAAGTTCCGGCTCAGTGGCAAGAGCTCTAGCAATACAGATCCGTTGACGTTGTCCTCCTGAGAATTGATGAGGATAACGATGCATGCTATTGCGCGGTAGATTTACCTGCTCAAGTAGCATGTGTTGTTTCTTGCGAATCAAAGAAGAAGGGAAACCTTGCGCCAGCATACCCTCAGCCAAGATTTCCGCGACCGTCATGCGAGGATTCATGGAGGAAAAGGGATCCTGGAATATTATTTGGACTCTCTTGCGATAATCTCGTAGGCGCTCACCATGCAAGGCTCTCACATCTATATCTCGATAAGTGATCTTGCCAGCAGTAATCGGTAGTAAACGCAATAGTGCTCGACTCGCTGTGGTTTTTCCACAGCCAGACTCACCAACTAATGCTAATGTTTTGCCTTGGTATAAATCAAACGATAAACCATCAACAGCTTTTATCATTTCCGCGTTGCGGCTAAATAGTCTCCTTTGGGTAGTAAAATAAACTGCCAAATTTTTTACGGAAAGCAAGCGCTTATCACTTCCTAACTCAGTCTCCCAATCCTTCTCCTGGGCAGGTAAGGGGGGCGGCTTATCCAGATCTGGATATAAATGACAACGTACAATGCCTTTCTCCACCGGTTGCAATTGTGGCTCCACCTTATCGCAAACTGCAAAGGCGTGGGCACAACGAGGATGAAAGCGACAACCTGTTGGTAGCGCATCCAGAGTGGGCACAGCTCCCGGGATGGTTTGCAGGTGCTGATGACGTTTATTAAATGTTGGGAGGGAAGCAAGAAGTTGCTGGGAATAAGGATGTTTGACTTGAGTAAAAAAATTCTTTACGGTCGCTTGTTCGACAACTTGTCCTGCATATAAGACGCAGACCCGATCGGCGACTGCTTTTACTACACCCAAATCATGAGTAATCAGCAGCATACTCATATGATACTGTCGCTGTAATTTCTTAAGTAGGGTTAAAATTTGTGCTTGAATGGTTACGTCAAGGGCCGTTGTTGGCTCGTCTGCAATTAATATTTCTGGACTGCTCGCCAAAGCCATGGCGATGACCACCCTTTGTTTTTGGCCACCGGACAATTGGTGAGGGTATTGGCGCAGACGAAGATGGGGTTTCGGAATTTCTACTTCCTCAAGTAGTGCAATTAGACGCTCTTTTCGCTGTTGGCTAGTTAGTTTTTCGTTCTTTGGCAATGCTTCGGCCAATTGCTCGCCTATGGTTAATACAGGATTTAAGGCTGTCATCGGTTCTTGGAAAATCATTGCGAGCCGGCGTCCACGTATGTTTCTCATCATGGATTCCGGTAGCAGCAATAAATCACGACCTTTAACATTGATCTGGCTTGCATTTCCATAGACAGCATGGAGAGGTAAAAGCCGCATAAGAGCTAAGGACGTCAAAGACTTGCCGCAACCTGACTCACCCAAAAGAGCCAGAGTTTCCCCTGGGTGAAGAAAAAAACTCACATTATCCACAGCAATGATACGGTGCTCTGTTGTTTGAAAAGCCACAGTAAGTTGCTTAACATCAGCGAGTTTAGTCATGAGCAATGGAATAGATAAGAAAGCAACACTCTAGCAAGAGTCGATCTCATGAGCAACTAGACTCTACTGCAGCGAGTTTCGAAAGAAGTCTAATGATTAAAAATCAATCTCAAAGTATCTGGGGTCATAAGCATAACAATGCAAATAAAATTTTTGCTCATTTAATTCAACGCGTATTCGCAGCATATCTAGATTAGCAAGGAAGGGTTCTCTTACAAGATGACAGACACGGTATGTGCCACCAACAAAAACCAAATGATAGGCGGATAGTGTACTATCGTAGCTGTTTGGAAAACTATAATATTCACCATGTGGCTGTAGAACAACAGGTGGGCGAACAATAATAATTCTTTCTGCGGAATTAACGGTGCTAAATCCTAATAAAAAAAGACAGAGTAAATGGGTAATTATCCTTTTCACTATGTCTCTCCTTGAGAGAGTGTCACTGTACTCGTTTCATTTGCGTCCTATTGGTTTGTTAATTATAGCGCGAGTTAAATTTTTTTTTAGCAGGGCCGATATGATCATAGGGTATTTCATCTTGGTGATATCATGAAAGAAAAACATTATGCCTATAAAGTGATAAGCAAATCCTCCGGCCTGGTCTGCACGCAGGCGGAGTTCACAGAAGACAAGATGCTAGATTTATTAATAGATATTCAAAAGAATCGCTCTGAGGGTATTTATTGGATTTTAAAACAGCGAGACGATCAAGCCCAAGAGCCACTTTGTATTATCGATTGCTATCATAATCGAATTTATTACCATTATTCTGGTGAAGTAGAAGAGATTGCTACGACCATTAAAAAACTTAGTAAATAATCACCAGCTAATTCTCTGGATTTTTTAGCTTAATCGCATTGGATGCTGGCTCTCAGCGGCCAGATCAATCACCGGGGCAGGTACTCCTGGGGTAATAGCACTAGCTATCCCTCTTGCTATCTTATCAATCAAGCAAACACCTAGACAGCTTCCGCCTACAAAAGGTAAGAAGAAGAGACCATAGTATGTAGCTGTGGTGGTTGCTGTGGCTTCAGTGGCTTCCAAGAGCGGAGTTCCAATGATTAAATAAATCCCAGTAAAAAAGGTCCCACTCAAGCACATTAATGTTTTGCTAAAACAACGGTCTTTACTCAAGGAATCTTTCTTTTTATTGACCATCTCTTTACGTTTATTATCCATGCTTACATACTGTTTTTCAGCTTCTTGAGTAAGTAAATCGATTTGAGGTTGGACATATTTAGTTTGAATAGCTGGCAAAAGAGGCTTATCAAAGAACCGTAAAAACATTTTAGGATTTATCTTCTGAACTTCTTTTGCTGCGAGCTCCGCTAACGACAGTATGTTTTGTGAATTTATTTCTTTTGTTTCTGTAGTCATTTTAAGCCATGTTCAAGACGGGGACACCAATTATAATGCACAATTAATGCTGATTAGCTACTTTTAGGTGAAGAGAAGAATGTTAAATCGTATCCATCACACGGCAATTATTTGCTCTGACTATGACAAGTCAAAATATTTCTACACGAAGATCTTGGGGTTAGAAATCATCCGTGAACGTTATCGCGCTGATCGCCAATCGTATAAATTAGATCTTGCACTTCATGGACAGTACATTATTGAACTCTTTTCGTTCCCTACCCCACCTAGAAGGTTATCGTGGCCGGAAGCTGCAGGATTAAGACACCTCGCATTCGAGGTAGATGATTTGACACAGGTGCTTCATTATTTAAGTAAAAAGAAGGTGCAAGCTGAACCAATCAGGATAGATGAGGTGACGCAAAAGGCATTTACGTTTATTTTTGATCCAGATGAATTACCTATTGAGTTATATGAAAAATGAGAGGCTCTCAGGCCATCATTATTTTCATGCTTTATTACTAACTTTGCTTGTTGTAATCTGAGCTTTACCGTCATTCTAACAAGGATAGTTATGGCTAAAATTATTTGTGTGCTTTATGAGGATCCTGTTACTGGCTACCCGAAATCTTATGCTCGAGATGATCTCCCCAAAATTCAATGCTATCCCGATGGTCAGACGTTACCAACACCAAAACATATCGATTTTAAACCAGGTCATTTATTAGGCTCTGTTTCCGGTGAGCTTGGTTTGCGTCGGTTTCTGGAAGAAGAAGGACATACGTTCATTGTGACCTCAGATAAAGACGGACCTAATTCTCATTTTGAAAAAGAATTACCCGATGCTGAGATCGTGATTTCACAACCATTTTGGCCTGCTTATCTCACGGCTGAACGAATTGCCAAAGCGAAGCATCTAAAATTGGCGATTACAGCGGGGATTGGTTCAGATCATGTTGATCTGCAAGCGGCTATAAAGAAAGGGATCACTGTTGCTGAGGTTACTTATTGCAACAGCAATAGTGTGGCTGAGCACAACGTTATGATGATCTTAGCCTTAGCACGTAATTATATCCCCTCTTACCAATGGGTCATTAAGAAAGGCTGGAATATTGCAGATTGCGTTGCTAGGGCTTATGACATTGAAGGGATGACAGTGGGTATCGTTGGTGCTGGTCGTATTGGTTTGGGAACGATGCGTCGATTAAAAGCTTTCGACGTGAAATTGCATTACACAGATAGGCATCGCTTGCCGGAAACAACAGAAAAGGAATTAAGGGTGAGCTATCATGCAAATGTAGAATCGATGGTGCCACAATGTGATGTGGTATGCATATGTTGTCCATTGCATCCTGAGACAGAACATCTCTTTGATGCAAAACTTATTAGTCAAATGAAGCGCGGAGCTTACCTCATTAATACTGCGCGCGGTAAAATTTGTGATCGTGATGCCATCGTTAAAGCGCTCGAGACGGAGCATCTTGCAGGGTATGCAGGAGATGTTTGGTTTCCGCAACCTGCGCCACAAGACCATCCTTGGCGAACCATGCCAAATCATGGCATGACACCGCATGTGGCTGGGACAACGCTTTCTGCTCAGACGCGTTATGCAGCGGGTGTTCGGGAGATACTCGAATGCTATTTTGCAAAAAAGCCCATTCGTAAGGAATATTTAATTGTTGAAAAGGGCAAACTCGCAGGTAGCGGAGCACATTCATACAGCCCCGGAAATGCAACAAAAGGTTCGGAAGCTGCTGTTAATTATTTCATCTAGTTTAATGCGATTGACTAAAGAAGGATGGCTGAGAAAAACGATGACACAAAAAGCAAAATGTGTTTCACAGGTGAAGCTACATGAAGGTTATCTTCGGCTCGCTAATTATGAATTCGAAATACCTAGCTTTCATTTGCCCCAAAAAAACCTCCATATAAGTAACCGCGAAATTGTGCATAGTTCCGATTCCATTTTGGTGCTAATCTATGCACCGGCCAGTGATAGTTTCATTTTATGTCAAGAATTTAGGCCTGGGGTTTTCTTAAATGAGAGTCAGGATGATCCTTTTATCCTGGAATGTGTCTCAGGTACCATTGAGAAAAACACAAATCCCAGGGACACTGCAATAAAAGAAGTCTATGAAGAAACTGGGCTTAAAGTAGAAGCCCTTAAGCTTATTGCCATTGTTTATAAAAGCCCAGGTCTTATGACAGAAAAATGCTACCTTTATTACACGGAAGTTAAAGGTATACCCGCCGTTGGGCTTCATGGTGTAGACAGTGAGGAAATAAAGACCCACTGTCTTAAACGAGAGAAGGTGTATCAATTAATGGATGAAATAAAAATCATGGACTCTGCAAGTTTAATTGCCTTAAATTGGTTTCGTGCAAATGCACTTGGACCTAAGGATTCTTGATTACGCTTGCTCAATTTAACTCATATTTGATACCATTGCGAGCAAATTGCTCCTATTAAATAAACAATGAAAACTTTAAGAAAATATTTTGCTTTGCTAATCACCGGCCCCTTAGTAGGGTTTTATATCTTTTTTTCCAAACATTGGCTAATTAATAGTTTGATTGCACTTTCTACAGCAACAACGCTTATGATGCTACTCCCAGTATCTTTGCCGGTTCTTGTCTGCAGTTTTCTTGCAGGATATGCTGCTTCAGCCGCGACATTAGGAGTAGTACAACAAATAACTGCCTTTTTTTACAATTGGCGTCTTAATCAATGCGAAATGATGGTTGCCCCCATCGTTCCTGAAATCAGCTATGCCGCCTATAAAGGAATTCTTCACGCCAACACCAAGATAGCTGAAGTTGAGGATTATCAAAAGCACCCCGAGTCTTTTTATGGAAGAAAAGCCGCTGATTTTTTATTAGCCAGTGCAGGTCATTTTTCATGCCGAGGAAGATGCATGCCCATAACTTGGGAAATGAAAGAAGAAGCCAATACCGAAAATTCTTGCTGTATTTAGCAACTACACTGGCTTGGATCTTCTGGTCAAGCCGAAGGATGACAGAGGTATGTCACATTGATAGTTAGTTCCAATAAAATTTTCTCTCTAATATTAGCCCACATTAGCATCATTGCGGCAGCAAATACGCTGGTTCAATATCCTTTTATGCTTTTTGGTTTTCGTACAACTTGGGGTGCTTTTAGTTATCCACTCATTTTTATTCTCACCGATTTAACAACGAGACTGCTAGGGCAACAAGTTGCTAGAAAGGTTATTTATATTGCTATGCTTCCAGGGCTGTTTTGCTCCTACTTTATTTCCAATTTCTATGCTCATAATGATTTGCTAAGTTATAACCCTGGTGCATTGCGTGTCGCTTTCGCCAGTTTTTGTGCATATGTCCTTGGGCAATTGCTTGATATCGCTATTTTTCAAAGATTCAGGCAGCAGCAAAAATGGTGGGTGGCTCCAAGTATTTCTAATGTTTTTGGTAATTTTTTTGATACGTATTGCTTCTTTTTTATTGCCTTCTATCAGAGTGATAATGTATTTTTGAGTACTCATTGGCCAGAAATTGCCATAGTCGATTTGATTTTCAAATTAATGATTAGTCTGATTTCTTTTGTACCTCTTTACGGTTTTATTCTGAAGTTAGTGTTGCAGGCAAAAACGGTTGAGGAGAGCTATCAATGAAGCTATTCTTTTTTGGTGAAGGCAATCCTGCATTACCTCAGCGTCTCTGTATTTACATTCTTAGTTTGGCTGAAGAAAAAGATTTATGTTGCTTTTCATCGGTAAACAAGACATGGAAAGATACTGTCGAAACAACAAAGCGTAATCAGACGTTGCTTCCATATATGAAACGCATTCCCCAATTGACTGTGTATAACTTGGGTCAGTTAGGCATTTATGCCATGCCCGGGGGCATGACAAACAGCACGTTTAAAATCCGACTCAAAAAGCAAACACAATGGGTGTTGCGTATCCCGGGTAAGGGCTCTTCAGTGTTCCTTGAGCGCTCTGATGAGTTTCATAATGCCAGGCAAGCCGCAGAGTTAGAACTTAATGTCATCATTGATTTCTTTGATCCTCAAGATGGTCTACAGTTAACTCGCTATCTTGCAAATAATAGACCTCTACTGGAAGAGCTAAAAACCAATCCTTTAATTCTAAAAACTGTCGTGGCGGTACTTAAAAGTTTACATAACTCTACCCCGTTTCATAACAGCGTGAATGTTTTTTCCCGCAACACAAAATTATTAGAGACCTTGAAAATAACTCGACCTGACATCCTATCTCATGAGATTGTTTCGATTGAAGAGAAAATGGGAGAGATAGAGCGCTTAATTAATTGCTACCAGATTGAACGGTCACCTTGTCACAACGATACTACGCCAGGCAATTTTTTAGTTACCGCAGATAAAAAAGTAAAATTATTGGATTGGGAATATTCTGCAAATAACGACAAAGTACTTGATATAGTGTACTTACTCTGGGAAGCTAAATTGCCACGTGAGCAGGTTGAAATTTTGATTAGCAGTTATTTTGGTAAGTGCGATGACAAACTTTTAGCTTGGTTTGAGGTATATAAGCCTGTAATAGGCTGGTGGTATACGATTTGGTCATGGACGCAAATAGCCAATACCGCAAATGCTTGTGGGCTTGATGATTATCAAAAACTCTCTATTCTCAGTTATGAGGCCACTCAGGAGTGTTTAGCAACGAACGCCTTTAAAGACGCTTTTTCCCTACTCCAAAGTGAAACTCAGCAACCGACGTTTACACACTTGAGAGGCTTTTAGAGTTCTGTGATTTATACTTCATTCAGACTTATCTTTCTTGCGACAGCAGCAAAGAAATAAATTATAAAGCCAGGCAATAATGACCCCACCGATGAATGAATCTATAAATGCGATCAAACCACCTAGAAAGCTTCCCAAAATAGTCGGTTGGTAACCCACATACAAAACCCCTACCGCAGTCACAAAAGGTCTTCCATATTCATAAAACGTTGCTATCAAGCCTAAGAGCAATATGGAAACTCCCCAAATGACGCCTAGACTTAAGCCCAAGGCAACGGGACTTAATTTGCATTTCTCCATGATGATCGTCCGATGATAGCTTGTAATTTCATTATAGTCTAGCTTGATCAATTTTTGAGGCTAATTGCTTGTTGTTAATCGTTTTTTCTGTGGGTTCGTTTTGAGAAGCTTGCATCGAAGCACTCTCAAGATTCAGAAGATCCTGCCATGGATGAGGTATCCTGGCCCTTGCAATGGCAAAACCAGGACAATAGCTAAAAAGGTTGCGTAGTTATGCAAGAATGTATCTTCTCATCTATACTCTTTAGTTCTTCTAATCTTTCCTTAGTAGGATTTTTTTTCATCTCATTTGTTAATGAATTAAAAAGAAACATTAGTTTTTCTATTTCAGGGTTTCTTTTTATTTTTTTTTCCCCACTCAAATCCGACTTATCAAAATTAGACTCGTTCTTTGTTTGTTCTTTTGTTGCTTTCACGTCCCCTCCTTAATTTTTGGGAAAAATAAAAAACAAATTTGGCTAATATATACCATTATGTATACAAAAAAGCTGCATATATGCAGCTTTTTTTTAGGAACAATAAAAAACACACTATAAATTAGACTCAAATGATGATACATGCTCTTTTTGTAAGCTGTTGTTATTGTCGTTTTCCTTAAATTGACTAAAGAATGAATAGCCCCAAGTATTTTTTAATGCAGCTAACTTAGCATCACGCTTTGTTCCTGTTTGTGCTACATGTTCGGCAAGTCTCGTAGAGGACGACTCAAGTCTATCGATTTCCTTTTCAACTTTATCTGTTTTTTTACTTAAGCGACTTAACTCATCTTCTGCATAAATAACTACAGAGTTAACATTCCCTCGTTTCTCAAGCTCTCTAGTGGTTTGCTTCGCATCATCATTATTTTGAACATTCAAAAAAGACTTAACCTGTTCTTTTTGTCGCTCATTAGGGTTAACGAAAAAAGAAATGATTTTTTCTTTAACTAATCCAAAGAGAGTTTGTTCTTTATTAATAGCTTCTTGAGCTTCCTTAACTTTAGAAAGAATCCCTTCATATTTAGTCATTTCATTTTTGTACTCGAGTAGCTTTTCACTCTTATTTATTATTTTTTCTCGAATATCATGGTTTGCATAAACATCTTTACTATAGGTTAGTTCAAGATCATTTATTTCTTTCTCAAGTTGAGCTATTTTTTCTTTTTGATTTTTTACTTGTTCATAAATAAATGCAGCGATTATTGCAAGAATCAGTAATAGTCCATAGCTAGAGATTTTCTCTACTACTTGTTTGCTAACACGTCCATCTTTTGCCATATAAGTAAATGCTTGTTCTAATTTGGAAAAAGCATAACCTCTGAGTGGGTATTCAATAATATTTATTGAATCGCCAAGGTATGTACGTACTTTAGCAAATGATGAGTCCAGAATCTTAGCTGCTGCTTCTTTGGGAGATACAGTTTCAGCTGTAATAATCACTGGCATTACAGGTGTAGATTCAAATTGTGCCTTTAGTTTTTGATAATTTAAAACGTCTTGTTGATATCTCTGCTGTTCAATACCTTCTAATTCGGCAGCTTTAGCTTGTATTTCAAGCCACTTTGGATCACTATTTTTAATAGTTTTTGTTGAGTAGGGAGAACGTATTGTTGGTACTGTTGGTACTTGTCTTATGGTTTTTATTCCAGTTGGTAAAGTTGTACTACATACTTTGGTAAACATAAAAAACTCCTAAATTAAATTAATAACTTTTGCAGCTGATGTCCCCTTGTATGTACCCAATTCAATTTGCCCTATGAGAAACATCTTGTGCAAAACGCGGGCATAGTAGCAATAAAATATTAAGTAAGAGTTAAGACGGTCGCTCTTTTTGAAAGCTCTCTTTGTACTGGACAAAAAAATTTATGAGCAATCTGGCAGGCGCCAGCATAGTAAAATGGTTAAGAAGTCATTTTCAGTGTTGTTTCACACATGACCTTTACCTATAATCCGATTTCCCATTTATTTTAAGGAAAGCCTCTAACATGAAAAAAGTTGTATTTTTATTAACTAGCTTATTCATTGTCAGTGCCCAAGCAAAGGAATCATTGTGCGGTTATCGCGATTATTTCCATCTTGATGATCAATCACATCCCAGCATTTTTATTGTTAGTGCAAACAGCACGAGGGACATTTATTTGCAAGTTATTGGTCCCAGAAGTTTTGAAATAAGGGACACCGAGCGCTGTCAGGATGGTTATGCTCATATTACTGTTGCTTATGATGCTTATAACTGGTGTGTACTTGATATTAAAGATGGTCCTTTTATGATGCACCCTTCAGTAAGTGCCTCTTGCAGCGGCATGATTTATAAAGGCACCACTTACGACGGATTTAACACATACTCCTATACCATTAAACTAGATTAACCCTTTACTTTTGTAAAACATAGGTTCCGGGAGCGGGAGGCAAAGACGGATCAAGTTTAGGCGCAGGGATACGTTTGGGAGAAGAGTATTTTTCTAGCCATTCGTGCCAAGCCACCCACCAGGAGCCTTTTTTTCGCTGGGCAAGGATAAGCCAGTGATCAGGGCCAATGTAAATGGAATTCCTTTTACGTTCGCGAATGCGGTAAGAACGACCTTTATGTCCTGGTTCGCTGACGATCCCCGCATTATGACCACCGGAGGTCAATACAAAAGTAATGTTATTATTCATCATTAAATGAATCTTATATACTGAACGCCATGGCGCCACATGATCCGTTTCTGTGCTGACGGAAAAGGTGGGTAAGCGAATATTTTCTGCAACGATAGGTTTGCCTTCAATGGCAAAGCGCCCAGCGGCGAAGTCATTCTTCAAAAAAAGCCGCTCGAGATATTCACTGTGCATTTTATAAGGCATGCGTGTTGCATCTGAGTTCCAGGCAAGTAAATCAATCATGCCGCGTTGTGTGCCGACCATGTAATCATGGATCATTTTTGACCATATGAGATCGTAGGAACGAAGCATTTGGAACGATCCTGCCATTTGTTTGGTATCGAGATAACCTTTCTCCCACATCATGTTTTTTAAAAAAGCCACTTCACTTTCAGTAACAAAAAGCATTAATTCACCGGCTTCACTAAAGTCTCCTTGAGCGGCCAGAAGAGAAAGCGTATTTAGTCGATTATCACCCTCTCTTGCCATGATCGCAGCAGAAATCATAGCCAAAGTTCCTCCCAAACAATAACCCATTAAATTAATCTTGGTTTTTGGGATGATATGAGAAACGGCATTAATAGCTGCCATGGCACCCAGTCGATGATAATCATCCAGACCTATCTCTCTGTCCCTGCTACGAGGGTTTTTCCAGGAAACAATAAAGACAGTATGCCCCTTTGATACAAGCCATCTAACCAGTGAATTATGAGGAGATAGATCAAGGATATAATATTTCATGATCCAGGCAGGCAAGATTAAAATGGGTTCTTTATAAACCGTTTTTGTTGTTGCTTCGTATTGCAAAAGTTCAATGAGATGATTGCGATAAACCACTTTGCCGGGGGTAACAGCAACGTGTTCTCCAGGTACGAAGTGCTCAACGCCTGCTGGGGGAATACCAAATAGCTGCTCAAGCCTATCTTGAATGGCGAGTTTGGTTCCATGAAACAAGTTCAAGCCCCAGGTACTTATGGTGTCCCTAAGGAGATCAGGGTTGGTCGCCACAAAGTTGGAAGGTGATAGAGCATCGATAATCTGGCGAGCACAAAAGGAGACGGTACGTTCCACATGCGATGGAACGCCTGGGATATTGGTAGTAGCTCGCCGCCACCAGTCTTCAAATTGCAGGAAATTTTCAGCATAAATTTCCCATGGCCAAGATTGCCAACTATCCGTATGAAAGCGGACGTCCCTACCATCTCCAGGACGCACATGACAAAGGATTTTATTCGTACAGTCTTGGGTGTGGAAAGCAGGATAAAGAGCAAGCTCTAAGAGGCGACCTGGGCACATGGCCAGCTGAGATAACCAAGAGAAATAGGCTGTAGCGAGAGCAGCAGGACTTATTCCAGCAGTCATCTTCGCTATAACGGCTTGATAGGATTTATCAAGCAGGTTAAAGAATTCATCTAGCTCTTCAGAAGTGATTGGCGTCTCACAAATATCACAATAGTCTCCATTGCGTATAACAGGTCCAAATTGAGACAAAATGGCTGCCTCTTCAATGGGAACTTTCCTTCTGGTAGCTGCCATGGCCGATGTCCTCTTCCATGTCTTTCATAAATTAAATGGAGATAAATATAAAATAGTACAAAACTTGCTATTTTTTATTAAAATTTCAATGCCTAATGAAAATACTACAATGGTGACATCATCAGGGCGGCACAGTTATTCTCTATCCTCTTCATCAATAAAACCCAATGCCACCAAGATGCAAGGCCCCCCAGCAATAACGTTAATGTGATTTTTTTGGCAATTTTGAATAGCAGCCTCATTTTCTGCACCAGGTTGCATCCAAACATTTTTTATTCCTTTTTGTATCGCCTCTTCAACAACCTTTTCAGTAATGGCTGGTGGGGTAATAATTGAAATACTGTCTACCGTTGATGGTAAAGCTGCAACATCTTTGAAAGAAGGGACTCCCTCGATAGCTGTCGCTCTTGGATTGACGGCATAGGCTTTTTTTCCATGTTGCAGATAGCAACGCAAGACTTTATTGCCATATTTTTGTCGATTCGTTGATGCACCAACAACACCATAGGCATCCGAAGCAAGGAATTGCTGTATTTTTATAGCTAAATTACGCTCCATCTTTGCCCTCCAGTAGGTGGGGTCATTTTGACCCAGCAATCTGTGGTGAATTTAGATTTTTGTTGGGTCTAAAAGACCCAATCTACCTTGCAGTAAAGTTTCAAAAGAAGTCTATTATTAAACTGTAGCATATTCGTTGAAGGCAGAAGTTAGTGAAATTTTTGAGGTCATTTCTGCTGCAATGAATTGCAAAGGACAATAATAGAAGTAATCATAATAAATGTCTCTCTTCTCTTATTAAGGATAAATTTTATGAAGAGGAAGATAGTACTTCTGTTAAGTCTACTCACAACAATAGGGAGCTTTGCACAAAGCTCAATACGTTTTGCTGATTGGATCGTTGGTTGTGATAATCAAGCGAGCTGTACAGTCATTGGTTTCCCAGCAAAGAATGGGGCAACCTCAGAAGGATTTATCAAAATGGTTCGTGTTGGTCCCCCAACAACCCTGCCGGTGGTTAACGTTGTTGTGAGCAATAAAGTGGCTAAACCAGGCGCGCTTTTGCAACTGGTTTTTGAACCTGGCTCAATCATCATAAAGACAAAGCCGCTTGTTCAGGGAGAAAAAAATTTAAAAGCAGGTTTATCTAGTCAGGCAACCAAGCAATTTATGGATGCTGTAAATGAATCACAATTTGTAACAATAAAAGGTGATGTTACCAGGGAAATTAAAATATCTTTAATGGGAGCAGCTGGCGCTTTGACGTATATGGATGATAAACAACAACCTTATAAAGCGGTTTCAGAACAAGCACTGCAGAATAATCAGATGCTATTATCTCCATCCGGGACACCCACTATTCCTTCGCAAGCTAAACAGATGAGAATATTGCACGGAGACTTGCCGCCTCTGCCCCCTGCTCTTTTGCAGTATAGGGCTACTACAGGTGCTTGCGCAGGAGATGATGCACCCAGAGCAATAGTAGCTATTCTCTCGGAAGAGGAGACTCTTTGGGGGTTATGTAAATCGGTTACAGGTAATAACGTCGATTATGCTTTTTTTATGGTTAAAAATGACCAGGCTCAGGCTGCTTCTTTTGCAGTACCTCCAGGCGAACCCGATTTGCATGGCGTGTTGACCAATCCTGATATTTCCAATGAGGACCGCATTTTAAGCTCGTTCATGATGACTAGGAGCGAGGGCGATTGCGGTATCTTAGGAGAGTGGACCTGGGATGGTGAGAATTTTAACCTATTCCGTTATCGCAAAATGACAGATTGCCGCGGTTTATTTGATACAGATGATTGGCCAACCCTCTATAGAGCAAAGTAAAGAACAAGTAGGTTGGGGTCATTTTGACCTGAGGTATCGTCACTTTTTGTGAAAAAATTTATTTAAATAACATTGAGCTATTAAAAAAAACTGAATGACAGACATGAACATTCCTGATCTAATTGAATTTTCGACGATACAACTAGAGGTACTATCATGTCTGTCAGCAGTATTCTAGACACTTTATTTCAACATTCAATTCATTTAAGTCGCATTAGCTCTCTCTCACCCTTAATTGAATCTATTATTTGCACTAAAAAGACAAAGCTTACTCTCGTAGGAAGAGATTTAAGTGGCAAATTAGGCACCCAAGAGCGTTCATGTATACGCCGCGTGGATCGTTGTCTTGCAAATACTTATTACCAAAATAACTCAATAGAGATATATTCTTCGCTTTCTCACTGGCTTTTAGAGCACTACCCTAAACAGGCGGGATACACCTGGAAAGATTATTCAAATATATAAGCAGCGCATGACCATTGAAGAAAACTTCAGAGACACCAAAAGCCCTCAATTTGGATTTGGGCTAAAAGAGAATGTCTGTCATACTCCTGAAAGGCTTTCTGTTTGGTTGCTGCTTGTTGCCTTAGCGATTTTAATAGCCTTTTACGTAGGGCACTGGATTGAGAGAATGGGGTTGCATAGACAGTCTTCAAGCAAATAGTTATAAGCATAAGAGAGTGTTATCTTTTGTGTTTTTAGGGTGCCAAGCTATAAAAAATAACAAAATCCCTATCCTTGAAATACGCTCTCGAAAGATAGGGAGCAATTTATGAACTGTATAAAAAAAGGTGACGATCACTCAGGTCTAAATACCCAACCTGCATTGCTTTGCTCACATGTTTGCCGGGGTTAAACCATTAGCCGTGGCTTCATCCATAGCTTTAACGTCAGTCGAGGAATGGTCTTGCATCCTGAGCTCGTGCAAAAGTTGCCAGCGTCTTATAATTCCAGAAGATTGATAATTTTGCCTTTTATGCGCTTGACTTTTTTGGAAATTACTCTCCATCTCTTCTATTTTTATACAGCGGTGATGAGTTTCCTCAGATTCATTTTCGCTCGTTTTCTCTAGTTGTTTAGATATCGCAGCAAAGGTTCCTTGAGCCGTTGTTGACCACAATTTGCCATTCGAATCTGGGGGAGAAATGCTACCCTCGTAATAATTAATTGAGCTAAATTCTGGGCGCAAAAGCATGGTTTCAAAATTCGTCGCCAGGGTGGCATTTTTGTCCAGATTGCCGCAGAAATAAAGATGAGTATGAGAAATATGGTGATTAATCACTAAAAAATCGTGGGTGAATCGAATTGCTAGCGTGTCAATATCGATGAGGGTAGCAACTGTGCTGTCATTAGCATTGGCTACAAACGTTGGATCATTGTTTGCTCCGTGAGCCAAAATATAGACGACTGTACCTTGGGGTATGCTCTCTTCATCAAATTCTTCTTTATAATAGATGATTTTGATTTCTTCTGAAGACACACGTTTATGATTTATTTCCCATATGTTCGCACCATCAGGTAAATCGCCTGCAGCATTTTTTTCAAATGGAATGTAGAGAATAATCATAAAACCGTATTAAATTTATCCGGAGTGAGCAACTATAATAAATTGCTTTGCTTAACAGAATATTAAGAGTCCAACATAATACGGCTACCTAGATATATTTGATGCGTTTGCTTTCAATTACTTTCAAGCTATCATGGCAGGCACAGTTTCTGCTTATAAAAATGTTAACGTAGCAAAAGCCAAGTGTCTTTGCTTGCATTGCAAACATGATCATGTTGCTACCCGCTACATGAATAACCGTGAGGGGTGATTATGAAAAAATGGGCTCTTAATATAACGATTACAGCCTTGTTGCTATTATCGCAATTCGCCTCGGCAAACCAACAAAGCTGGAGTAGTTGGGTTGCCGAAGTAAGGCGGGAAGCTCTTGAGCAAGGTATCTCCGCGGTTGTATTTGATGAGGCCTTTGCCGGCATTCGTGAGCCTAGCCGCCAAGTTAAGGGCTTAGCTCGTTCTCAGCCAGAGCATCGATTAACATTTAATAAATATCTACACTCCCGCGCTGATAACTATCGAATCGTGATGGGACGTAAGCACTATGCAAAAAATAAGGAATTATTGGAGAATGTTGGTCGACATTTTGGCGTTGATCCTTGTTTTATTGTTGCATTTTGGGGTATGGAAAGTAGCTATGGCTCTTACATGGGTAATTTTCCGGTTATTAAATCGTTAGCAACCTTGGCCTATGACTCTAACCGTCGTGATTTTTTTCGTAAGCAATTATTTTTAGCCCTACATATCCTGAATGATGGTCATGTTACTCTGGAACATTTTAAAGGAGAGTGGGCAGGTGCTTCAGGTCAGCCACAGTTTTTGCCCTCAAGCTGGGTCGAATTTGCAGTGGATTATGATGGCGATGGTCGAAAAGACATTTGGGAATCAAAACCAGATGTTTTTGCTTCGATTGCTAATTACATGAAAAAGAACGGATGGCAAACCGATCAACCTTGGGCTATCCAAGTAAAATTACCGCCGAAATTCGATATGTCATTGGAAGGTAAAAGTATCACCAAACCAGTCAGTGAGTGGAATGCTTTAGGCGTTCGTACGTTGAATGGTGAAACACTTCCTCACCAAGATTTAATGGCAAGCATTGTGCAGCCCTATGGCGGTCCTGTTTTCCTGGCTTTCCCCAATTATAAGATGATTTTGCGTTATAATAATTCTATATACTATGCTGGTGCGATTGGTTACATGGCCGATAAAATTTGTAATCGCATAAAGTAGGGTGCGTGTTGACAATTGCTCTACAATGCCAACGTGCCGTGGCTTGTCCACGGCATCCATGGATCCCGCGAACAAGTCGCGGGACGTAGGCTCCGAGATGAAATGTCAATAGCTCTAGTTTCCAATAAGCCTTGATGCCTAAGCGATATTAAGGAAATAATGCCATAAAAAGTCGCAACAGGTTTTTGGAGAGCTTTTATGGATCATTATTTAGATAAAACCGCCAGCCTAACCCCCACGGCAAGGCGGATCATTTGCGACAAGGCGACGGAGTACCCATTTACCGGTGAATATACTGAGGTTGCGAAGAGCGGAAGTTACCTTTGTCGGCGTTGTGGTCTCGCTCTCTTTCGTGCTAAAAATCAATTTCATTCTGGATGTGGTTGGCCTAGCTTTGATGATGACATTGTTCAAGCCGTAGAACAGGTTCCTGATCGTGATGGTCAGAGAACAGAAATTCTTTGTGGGCGTTGTCATGCTCATCTGGGCCATGTCTTTATGGGTGAAAACTTTACTCATAACAATCTTCGCCATTGCGTGAATTCAGCTTCCATTGATTTTGTCCCTGATAATGATGTGCTTGATACGGAAGAAGCCATCGTGGCCGGAGGATGTTTTTGGGGAGTCGATCATTTTCTACGTCAGATCCCAGGGGTGCTTAAGGTCGAGGTAGGGTATTCCGGCGGCGTAGTGCTTGATCCCACTTATGAGCAAGTATGTCGCGGAGATACAGGTCATTATGAGGTGGTAAGAGTCGTTTATGACACCGCTAGAACAGATTATCACACGGTACTTAAACGCTTTTTTGAAATTCATGATCCAACGCAACGTACTGGACAAGGACCTGATATTGGACATCAATATAAAAGCGTCGTGTTCTATTACAACGATGAACAGAAACAAGAAGCGCAAGATTTAATTCAAACTCTAAAATCACGTGGTTATGACGTAGCTACACGCTTGCTTGAAGTGCAAATCTTCTGGCCTGCTGAAGCCTATCATCAAGATTATTATCAAAAACACAGTAAGGCCCCTTATTGTCATCGACCGGAAGCAAGATTTGGTTGATGTACTACAATGACATACTAATTTTGACAGCTAAAAGCCTTCCCTTTAATTGTTCCTCAAGAGAGTTCCTGCCTCGATGTAGGAGCACTGCCATTAAGTTAAGCGATTTCGAATCCCCGCGGGCATCGACCGCGGGGTCCATCATGTCAGTCTGGACATGGATACCGCGGTCAAGCCGCGGTAATTCGAGAATAGAAAAAATTGCTTATCTTAATGGCCGTGAGGATAGAAGCCCCTCCTCCCACGCAGTCCTCGTTCAAGATCATTTACCCGTCAAAATTAGACGGCCATTGTATTACCTAATCTTATGGTTTTAACCACCCAAAAGTTAAGGGAAAAACAATTTATAGTTAAAAAACTGTAAATTTTTTGAACCAAATGAATACTTAATAATCGCTTAATACTCATTGCTTATATTTATAACTAATGGGTTTATTAATGATCGTTTGCAGCAGGTAGAAACTCGATAAAGTCTTTAGAGAGTCTAAACCTCTGGATAAAGGATCATCGCGAGGTGTACTATGGCTATCACCAAAGATTCTTTAGAAAAGAGAGCTGGTATAGTTGCTGAAAAGCTTGCCGAATTTGAAAGAACATATAAGAGTGCTATTGAACAGGGAATATTAGAAACTGATCCTCCACTTGATAAGATTCGAGGGGTAATGTCAAGGGCACGTAGCCATTTGGATCAATTAACTGAGGATTCAAACACGCTACCAGAAGATGAGGCACAGATATCTATACCCATAGCTGAGGACCCTTTAGATACCCCTAATGATAGGAACCTGAAGCGATTCATTCTTGTAAGGCAGGAGCTGCAAATTGTAAATGAGTTGGTGGGTCTTGCTTCCAGAAACGCAAAACGTCAAATGGGCGCTTCCTCACCTGAACAAGCAGTTTTGGCAGCCAAAAAGAAAGAATACGAAATCCTTGCTGAAAAAATCTCCGCCAGCTTCCCTAAATATGAACCCTATTTTTTGGAGGGGGATTCGCCCTTGGCTAATTCGGTTAAGGCATTGAACAAAAATGCTGAAAGCTTCAAAGCCCTGCGCGAAGCTCAAGAGCTTAGGCTAAGAGATTCGCAAGATCCTAAACAATATGAAAAAGCCATTGAGGAACTTCAAAATTTTCAGCGTACACATGATATAACTCTGACAAAAGCACAAGAAAGATACCAAATACTACGCGAATTACATGAAACCTATAGACAGCCTTTGGAGACATCAAAGCTATTGGCTAGAGAGCTTTTTAAGAAAGCAGAAGCCTTTTCTTCAGACAGGGAAATTGGTCAATTGAAAAGCGAAATTGAGCGGGAAATTCAACGGCTTGATAAAATTGACTATCTTCAAGAAAGAGATATCAAAAGAAATGGTTTGCTGGATACTTTACGGATTGCCACACAACGCTGCCAAAAAGATGTTGAAGGTTTAAATAATAAAATAATGAAGTTAACTGAACGCCTGGATGTGTTTAAAGATGAAAAGGCATTAGAAGATGAGGCCCGTCAAAAAGAAATTAATGAGTATAATGAGAAAATCACAGCTCTAGAGTTGGATGTTAATAAGAGGTACTCAACCATAACGGAACAGCTCAAAACACATCTTATGAGCCCAACAGTAGCTAAAGCAGAAAAAGAAAAATTCGACAAGAAAAAAGAAGAGGCTCCTGCTCAAACCTCATTAGGGGAGCAAGTAAAGTTTGCTAAAGCCAAATTTAAAGATCTGCAAGTCCTCAGTAAGAAGTTAGATGAAGCGATAGTTGAAGAACAAGGTATTATCCGTAAGAAAATTATCGAACAAATGAAGAGCACTGCAACGACAAATGAAAAGTTGAGGCAAGAATTACTTAAGAGCTTAGATGGCAGCAACCTCGATGGCGATGAATTTAAGCATTACAATGCAGTTAAAGAGCATAAATTGCATACAGTAGATGACAAGGTAACTAGCGATGTTGGCCAATTGGAGGAAAAATTAAAAGAGGCTACTAAAGATAATGAGAAATTCACTTTGCTTCTAGGAAACTTACAAAAAGTAGTTGATCAACATAATGCAGTACGAGGAATTATTGATGGGACCGGCCAAATTAAATTTCATTCATTAACTGAAAAGCTAAATGAAAACAAAGAGGAATTACCCGCCGCTCGCATTTTGACGTTGCTTGCAAGGTATGTGAAGCCAGAAGATCTTGTAGAGACATTGGATGATAATTTTTTATCCTGGCAATTTAATCCATCCACGTTAAAAGCTATTTTAGATTTTATACCACGTCTTCCCCAAAGCGATACAACTCGAGAGCTCAAGCAAAAAGTACAATTTGTTTCTATATTGACGGCTGAAAGAATCGATTACAAGGCTTATGGTGATCGGCCTGAAGTTATTGCTGCGGTAAATGTGCTGCATGCATCTAAACTGGATCAATTTATCACGGAAAAAAATTTGCGCAATCCTGCTTTTTTGAATGCAGTAATAACTCTTCACAACAATGATGTAGAACTTAATGACGAGATACTTACAGGTCTGAGTAAAGATGCTAATAAATGTGAAGTAGTTTGTCATCTTGTTCAACAGAATTTAGAGAAGGCTGAGTTACATAAGGAAGAGCTAAACCTTAAGAATAGTAGCTTAGAACCTGCTGCTTTGCAAAAGTTGATAGAAGATTTCGTCGTCGATGCTGATGAAAAACTCGCAGAAGGTATTAATAAAATACGTAAAAGCGAACAAAATTTTGTTAGTATTGATGGAAGACGTGCGGCTAAATTGTGCGAACCCTGGCTCATAGTGTTCTCTCAGAAAGATGACAATCTAGCGTCACTCATCAAACAAGAAAATGTTCTAGATATGGCCCCGTTTTTAGAAGAAATATTTCGGGGTCCTTTTAAATATATCCCTGCCAACGGCTATCTAAATAAAGAGACGGGCGGCGAGTTTTATTTAAAAAATTACCTTGAGCCGCGCGGTAAAGATGAAAAAGAGAAAGCAAACAGTGTTGGAGGCAGGATCGAATCATTGTCATTGATGTCTCAGGATACTGATCATTTGAAAAAAATGGCAAAAATGATGAAGGCTCTCAATGATTTAATTGATACGTATGAGAAGGAGAGCGATACTCGAAAACAACTCGAAGTATTTCGTAGGGAGGCCACACCGATATTACTTTCATCAGACCCGGATTTTAGAATCCAAGCTAACCTGCGAAGTCTTGCGCGCGAGCAATTTTCTGTTACGGGTTTTGAGAAAGTATTAAATGCGATCATGGAGATAATTAATGACGCATTTAAAGCGATTACTCGTAGTAAAGTCGGTTTCTTCACACCTTATGAAACGGCTACTCAGAAGAAGGTTCATGAAGAACTAGAGCTGCCTTCAGAAGAGGCGATCGAAGCGGCAGAAACTGAAGCAGCTCAAGTCAAAAAAACACAATAGGTGGGTGTATTCCCAAACCGTGTCATCCCCGCGTAGGCGGGGATCCATCTTATTAAAGCCTCATGGCAATTATGCGGGTGGTTTTCTTTCCACCGATTGTTCTTCCACATCTCCCGCGCGTTGATACAGCGCATCTGCCCTCTCCGCCTTACGCAGATTGTCTTGCAATTGCTGTTGGTTCAACTGCTCCTGCCAAAAAGTAGTCGCTTGTTGTTTTAAAGCGGCGAAATGGCGAAATAATTTCCCTAAATGTTCAGCCAACATGGGTAATTTATTGGGGCCAAAAACGATGATTGCTACCACAATTGTTAATAGAATTTCTCCACCACTCATGATTTCTTATCATCGTCTTCATTAAGCGCGCGGCGAAAATTTTTGATGGCGGCGCCGAGATCAGAGCCAATGTTCTTTAATTTATTGGTACCAAACAAGGCAACAACGATGAGTAGTATTAACAATAATGACAAAGGGCTGATTCCACTTAATCCCATGTTAGCTCCTATTTGTACGATTGAGTAATGTTAAAACCGCTGCCACTATAGCGGTGGAGAGCACGATGGCTGCTAATTTATCCTGGTTTAAGATGTCCAGCATGCTCATGGTAACCATCGTAGCAAAGACACCAATGCCAATACTTCGGTACCAATTTGGCTTTACGTCCACAATCTTGTCCTTCTCGCGTTCCAATGCGTTGATTTTTTGCTCTTTACTGAGCTGCAAGACTTCATTCAATAGACGTGGCATATGGGGCAATTGTTCAGAGATGAAGGGCAAATTCTCACGTAACTGTCTAAGAAAGGCACGGGCTCCCATTTGTTCTTTCAGCCATTTTTCTAAAAATGGCTTGGCGGTTGCCCAGAGATCCAGTTCCGGATACAGTTGTCGCCCCAATCCTTCTATTGCTAATAACGTTTTTTGTAACAAAACCAATTGCGGTTGCACCTCCATGTGGAAACGTCTGGCTACTTGAAAGAGACGTAACACCACCTGCGCAAAAGAAATATCTTTTAACGGTTTTTCAAAAATGGGTTCGCATACGGTTCGAATAGCACTTTCAAACTCCTCAACACGGGTATCTCTAGCAACCCAACCTGACTCCACATGAAGTGCCGCCACTCGACGATAGTCGCGGTTAAAGAAAGCATAGAGATTCTCTGCTAGATAACGTTTATCACTGTCACTGAGTGTGCCAATGATGCCAAAATCAATACAGATGTATTGCGGATTTTCAGGATGCAGGGGGGAGACAAAGATATTACCGGGATGCATGTCCGCATGAAAAAAACAGTCTCTGAACACTTGTGTGAAAAAGATTTCCACGCCGCGTTCCGCCAATTTTTTAATATCTACCCTATGTTCCTTCAACCTTGGCACATCAGAAATCGGAATACCGTGGATGCGCTCCATCACCATAATATTTTCTCGGGTGTAATCCCAGAAGATTTCAGGAACGTAGAGAAGGGGAGAATTTTGAAAATTTCTACGCAATTGTGAAGCATTCGCAGCTTCACGTTGTAGATCGAGTTCATCAAGCAAATTGTGTTCGAATTCTTGTACGATTTCTCGTGGCTTTAACCGTTTACTTTCCGCCCAGTAACGTTCTGCCAAATTAGCGATCGTATACATGATACTTAAGTCTTTTTCGATGATTTTGCGCATGTTAGGGCGCAAAATTTTTACCACCACCTCTTCCCCGGTTTTTAAGGTAGCGGCATGAACTTGTGCCATGGAGGCAGAAGCAAGAGGGATAGGATCAAATTCAGCAAACACTTCATAAGCCGATTGACCAAAAGCCAATTCAAAGATAGCCAGGGCTTTTTCACTGGCAAAGGGAGGAACATCATCCTGTAATTTGCATAATTCTAAGGCAATATCTGGCGGTAAGATATCCGGACGAGTTGATAAGGCTTGCCCGAATTTCACAAAAATAGGACCCAGCTCCTCAAGTGTTTTGCGTAAGGCCTCACCACGAGTTAATTTCTCCTTACGAAACCAGTTCCATGGGTTCAAATACACGATAAAACGAAAAGGGGAAAAAAGACGAATGGATACGATGACCTGATCAAGCCCGTTACGTGCCAAAATGGTATTGATATGTAGCAGACGGATTAATTGTTTAATCGGTTTCATGCTTGCTCGTCAGTAGGTTTACATGCACTTGTAAACGTTCAACGTCCAGGGACAATTTATCAATATCATTGAAAAAATCATCCACTTCCTCACGTACAGGAAAAATACCTAACTCTTCATGCAAATAATCGCTCAGATTATGGCGCATGGATTCAGTAAATTGCTTTTTAAAAGCGAGCCCTTGACGAAAAATGGACCCGATTTGATGTGCGACAACATCACCAGTGAAATGCGCTAGATGTCCTTCCCAATCAATATCCAACTCATCGAATAATTTTTTAACTTGCTGCCCCAGCTCTACATCGCCTGAAAGCCTAATTTTGTCATTAAACAACGATCGTGCTTTAGAAGCTGGCAAAAAACTCAAGCGAATCAAGCCAATGGGGCTGCTATGAATAATCGTGTCGGGATGACCCTCATAATCGGCAAGTAATTTCAACTCTCCTTGGTCAAAATGAATAAAAAAGTTAACCCAAAGAGGGGTGATAATGACTTCCAGAACTTTCCCATCCAAAGCGGCGATTTTAGCTGGTGTTTCTTCATCAAGATTGAGCGCATGATTAATGGCCTTTTGTAGTGCTTTTAATGAATATTTTTTAATCATAATACTCTCAATATTTATAAGCGATGTGGAGAGCAACGATGCCACCACTTAAATTATAATAATGACAATCCTCAAAGCCTGCTTTCTCAATCATTGTCTTCAAGCCCTCTTGTGAAGGGTGCATGCGAATGGATTCGGCAAGATAGCGATAACTGTCAGCATCTTGAGCAAATAGCTCACCGAGCTTGGGCAGTACATTGAAAGAATACCAATCATAAATCGGCTTTAAACCAGGAAGTGTAGGATTGGAAAATTCCAGAACCATCAATTTCCCGCCAGGTTTACATACGCGATACATTGAAGCTAATGCTTGTTCTTTATCGGTTACATTGCGCAAACCAAAAGCAATCGTAATACAGTGAAAGCTGTTATCTGCAAAAGGTAATGTTTGTGCATTTGCTTGCACAAAGTGAATGTTGGAATGTAGGCCTTCATCAAGCAAACGATTACGCCCAATCTCCAACATGGCCGCGTTAATATCAGCAAGAATGACCCTGCCTTGCGCGCCCACTTTTATACTCAGTAACCGGGTCAAATCGCCGCTGCCGCCGGCCAAATCAAGAACACATTGATCTGGGCGGACCTGACTTAGCTCAATCGTAAAACGCTTCCATAGGTGATGAACACCGAAAGACATGATGTTATTCATCAAATCATAATTTTTTGCCACTGATTTGAATACCTCGCCCACTTTTTTTTCTTTGTCATCCCAGGGCACGGATTCAAAACCAAAATGGGTTATTTTTTCTTTATCGTTCATCAGTAAAGCGATTAATAGGAGGTTACTTATCTTAACCGATTTGTGGCTAACCCCAAAGTGGGCTGTCTCATGTTTCTAATAGATGCTAGCAATGTAGCCGGGTGAAGGTCCGAAGGACTGAAACCCGGGTTTCACTTCGTTCTACCCAGGCTTGTATCTTTAAAAAGTGGGCAGAAAAGCTTAATCTCAAGGGCACTTGGGATGGGAGAAGAGATCTTGTACCCAGGCAAGGCATAAAGCCTGATGTGTAGATTAGGACCTTCTCCCCACTTATCAATCGACCGAACAGTATCTTAGGCCGCTCTCATCAAAGTAAGCCTGTATTTGCAAGCTTGGTCAACGATAAATAACCCCAAGTATTTTTACAGCCATTGGAGATTAGCATGAGTGCATATGAATTTGTAGGTATTGATATTGCCAAGGATAAATTTGATAGTGCTCTAAGCATCGATAATCGCTATAAACATGCTGTCTTCTCAAATTCAAAGAAAGGCTATGAAGATTTCCTTAAATGGCTTAATCAATATGCATCATCTCCTTGGGTGTGCATGGAAGCAACAGGTCATTATAGTGAGGGACTTGCTGATTTCTTAGTGGAGAAAGGTGTTCGCGTCAGTGTTGTAAATCCCTTCCAGGTTAAGAGTTTTGCTAAAGCCTGCCTAGCCCGTAATAAAAATGATACGATTGACGCCAAAATCACCGCTCAATTTTGTCAACGAATGGAACCACGCATTTATCAATCCAGCTCTGCAGAGCAAAAGGAAATCAAAGAATTAACCAAAGTATTGGATATGTTGAAAGTTCAGGTTATTCAATTAACAAACCAACTGCATAGTATTAGAGGTCGTGCGGCACAGAAAAGCTTAAAGAAAATGATAGAAAAGCGTAAGCAAGAAATAAAAGCGATTCAACAACAAATTGATGAGTTAATTAGCAATAATCAACAACTTCAAGAAAAATTGGACTTGTTACTTTCTATCAAAGGCATAGGCAAACTCACTGCTTATTATGTGCTGGCACGAATGCCTGATATCCAGTGCTTTCAAACAACCAAACAATTTGCCGCCTATATAGGTATCACCCCCAAACAACATCAATCCGGCTCTCTCATTGGCAAAACAACTCTCTCAAGACTCGGAGATAGTCGATTAAGAAAGGCTCTTTACATGGCTGCTTTAGTCGCCAAACGCTACAATAAAGCTTTGGATGGCTTTGTCAAAAGACTCCAATGCAATGGAAAAACTCCAAAAACTATAATTTGTGCCGTGATGCGTAAATTGGCTCATATCATTTTTGGAGTCCTAAAAAATAAGCAACCTTTTAACGAAAATTTAGGTTGCTTTTGAAGACAGTATCTACATGGGTATTAATGCAATAACCGCCGCAAGTTCAATAAATAGCTGCTCTCATCAGGAGGACGCTGATTGCGTTGTGATTGCCACAAACATTCAGCAAGATTTTCCATCATACAGTGCTCAACAAGTAAGGGATCGCGGTATTTCTGTAACAGCTGTTGATAGATCTTGCTAATACCCGCAGGCCTGTCTGTACTCACCTGATCACGAATGGCAAGATGCAGACCCATGTGCAAAAAAGGGTTACTCTCCCCCATCTCTGGAAAATACGTTTTATCTCTCTGTTTGGGGTCTTCCAATAATGCCTGGTATTCGGGGTGAGCAAGGATAACATCCACAATTTGTTGTTCGAGTGGTAAAAGAGGTTGTTTTTGGCGGTATTTGGACCAACTGGAAAAAAAAAGCTGTCGTGTATCTTGAACATTACTGCCATAAAACATAATCAAACCCAATTTAACTACACCCATTACGCAGTCTAGCTTATTCAAGGAGCAACAACAATGAAGACTAGTTTAAAACAGCTGCGTAGGTCGATGTTCCGCGGCTTGACCGCGGAATCCAGCGATCCTGATAGATTCCTGGATCCCGCGGTCTGATCCCGGATCGAGTCCGGGAGCGGGAAGTCGGCATAAAGTATAAAGAATAGCCCTTAAACTACACTTTCAATCGCACCCCTTCAGAGCTTAAAATATTGACAATCTGTTGTTGCTTATGAGATATTAGCTTTGCGAGGTTGGACTTGCTATGTGTCATTCCACTGGGTCAATTGGCGACACACTGATTGGCCCTTTCTATTTTTTACTCCCTTTGTCAAATTATTTTTTAGTCTTGCTATTTTTTCGGCAATGCGTTAAAAAGATTCTACTAAAATTCATGGAGTGAAAGATGTTAAAAGCGTTTGGTTTTTATAAAGAAACGAATGTTCCCAAGCGGATGGAGTTACTAACGAAGACCTTCAATTATAAATCACAAGAGCACCTGGATTTTATTCAAAATCGCATAACGCGTTTCAAGCAGGCACAAGCAGCACTCTATAATTATGACAATACGATTATTAGCTCACTCACCGTTGGTCTTGTGTTTTATGCTGGTGGCTCTATCATCCCATTTCTCCCTTCTTTTGCCATTTCCATTGGTGGTTTCTCCTATGCTTCCTATTTGGTAGGTAACCGAGAACAAGCAGGACTTGTTAGGCCTTATCGCGAAGCGCTGACTGATCTTATTGAAGTGTATCAATGGTCCATGGGAAACAAAACCGATACATGGTGGAAACTGGGTGTTTTAGAGATCCAGGATTTGATTCTTACATTAGGTCCTATGGTGCGCAAAGAAACCATTGCTGTCTGGGAAGAAAAAGATTTGCAACCAGGTGCGCTGTTGTCAAGGGGCAAGGAGCCTACAGAAGCATTTAAGACTAAAGCCACGGAATTTGCAGCTGGAACACAAATGCAAAGCATATGGTTTGCAGTTTATGGAGAAAACGGTAACGATGATATCTTGGGAATGGCAACCGCTTACCTCAAACACACAGCACAAGGGGCTGCTGAAAAATATGCCCCTGCTCCCCTGGCTGGCTATTTAGGATTGCGCTAACCGCCAATTTTTAAAGCTGACTTAAAGCCAACTTAGCACTCAGGAATACCATTAAAATGCCGCTAGCAATCTCGATGCGTCGCCAAACGGTGGCGCGTGAGAGCACCTCAGAAAAATAACGCGTGGTAAATGTTAGAGAAAAAAACCAGAACAAGCTTGACGTAAGTACGCCCAATAAAAAAGCTTGTTGATGTCCTGGGAATTGACTGCTTCCTCCGCCGATAATGACTAAACTGTCAATAATCGCGTGCGGATTCAGAAGACTAAAACCTAAAGCTAACATAATGATTTGCCAACGGTTCGTCGCATCTTGCACGTTGGTATGCCTGGTCGTTGATATGCTCAAAGCATGTTTTAAAGCCTTGGCTCCGTAATAAAAAAGAAAACCTACTCCAAACCAGGTTATCCATACCTGAAAAGCAGGGTGAAGCTCAAGTACATGATGAAGGCCGGCGATACTTGCAGTAATTAAAATAACATCGCAGAAAAAGCAAATCGCTGCTGAAAGTGCAGCATGACGACGCAAGGCACCCTGACGAATCAAGAATACATTTTGTGGGCCTAGGGCTGTTATTAAAGACAGTCCTAACATAAGACCATTCAGGTATACCATCATGATTTGCTAATTGGTTATGGGAATGGCAATTATTAAGTATTTTTGATTATAATTAAAATTAATAATTTTTATGATTGATAAATATCACTTATGAGAATAGAGCAGCGTGGTCTGCAGGCGTTGGATGCTGTCATTCAGACTCAAAGTTTTGCGGCGGCAGCAAAACAACTATTTATTACCCAACCGGCAGTTACACAGCGCATCAAGCAATTAGAAATACAATTTGGCCAACCTTTACTGATTCGCACCCTTCCTTACCGCGCGACACCCTTAGGTGAAAAATTATTAAGTTTATTGCGTCGTACACGTTTATTAGAAGAGCATTTGCTACAAGAGATTCACAAAGATTTACCGGCACGGCTATCAGTTGCTTTAAATCGAGATAGTCTGGAGATGTGGTTTTCGCGCTTATTGCGTGATTTGAGTTTACTTGAAAAAATTAATATCGATATCATTACGGATGATCAAGATGTTACGATTGACTATTTCCGTCAAGGTTCTGTCTCCGCTTGTGTAACCACCTATAATCAAGCTTTGCCTGGTTGCGAGTGTCTTTTTCTGGGGCATATGACCTATTTGCTGGTTGCTGCCCCTCATTTTATCAAGCGTCATTTCCGCAATAAAAAAACGTTGGAAGACAATTTAATGAGTGTTCCTGCCATCATTTTTGATAATCGCGATCGCTTACCCGAGCATTTCTTTAATCATTTCTTTGATAAACCATTGACCCTACGCCGTTATCATATGGTACCTTCCGTGCAAGCCTACAAGCAATTTGCCTTGCAAGGTTATGGTTACGGTTGGATACCCAGTTTAGATCTTACGGATGAATTAGCGGCTGGAGACTTACAGGAAATCTGTCCCGATAAACGTTGGTTGATGCCTTTGTATTGGCACTATTGGTCATTACCTGCAAAGCAATATCAACAATTTATAAAAAAGGTTGGTGATGGTGCTAAACGCTTTTTAGCGTAGGCAAGATCTCCCTCGAGACTCAGGAAATTCTTCGCTATACCCCGAATGACAAGGCTATTGGCCAATCCTATAGCAGGATTTTAACGAAACCCTCTTATCATCGTTGCAAGTTGTGTAAGGAGGGGTATAAAATGCCGAATAAAATTTTCCTGCCAGTAGTTGCCGTGAGGTAATCAGTTTAAAGGAGGGAGCGTGGGCTCTTTGTTGAAAAAAAATGCAGTTCTTTTGTCTTTTTTAGTGATCTCTAGTTTGCTATCTGTTTTTGTATTTGCAGCAAACAGTGCAGATTCCACGTCCAAATCCAAGGTCATAAAAAATGCAAAGACGGCTTCGTCACCTAAGAACAACAAAGCTAGCACGACAACCACAACGCCTGAAAACAAAAGTCCAGCGACTGAGACAAATGTTGATAAGGGGGCCTCAGCGACATCCGACAAGGCTGTGACTACTCCTGGCACTGCCACTTCTAGTGCTGCCTCCAGTACAGCAACGACTCAGTCAACTGTGACGACAAGTGGAACTCCGTCACAAGGAATGTTAAAGGCTCTTGATGACAAAAATAAACCGGTTGAGCCACTTATCGATGGATTTTATCCACCTTATCCTCCAGTTACGCCAGCAAAAGGGATGTCGCCAGAATTAGTAAAGCGAGGAGAGTATTTGGCAAAAATGGGCGATTGCATTGCCTGTCATACTAACGTTAAAGGCGGGACACCAGCTTTTGCTGGCGGGTTACCCATTAATACCCCTTTTGGTACCTTCTATAGCCCAAATATTACACCTGATAAAGAAACAGGGATTGGTAACTGGACTGAGAAAGATTTTATCCGCGCTATGAAAGAGGGTAGAGATCCAGAAGGCAGAAATTATTTCCCGGTTTTTCCTTATGTTTATTTTGCTAAAATGACCGATGATGATGCGCGGGCGCTTTATGCTTACTTCATGAGTATTCCACCCGTGAAGCAAAAAAATAAATCGCTGCCCTTCCCCTTTAACATTCCTGGTGCGCGTTCTGCTCTATGGGGATGGAACCTATTATTTTTCTTCCCGGATGATAATGCGGTGGTTTATGACCCTGAGCATTCGCCACTTTGGAATCGCGGTAAATATATTGTTGATACCCTTGGCCACTGCAGTATGTGTCATACCCCTCTAAATGTTTTTGGGGCCCCAAAAGATCGTTTTTATTTGACAGGTGCATTCATTGATGGCTATTGGGCACCTAATATCACCAAATATGGATTACGTTCAGCTAGCCGTTACGAAGTAGCTGATGTGTTTGCACAAGGGCAACTGATTAATAAGGCTGGACCTGTGGTCGGACCTATGGCAGAAGTCAATCACAATAGCTTGAGTTATTTAACCGAAGAAGACAGGCTTGCTATCGCAACGTATTTAAAGACTGTCGTTAGTGAAGAACCCTTAGGCGTTCCGCCGTCAGAAAGCCAACCGACTCTGAAACGAGGAAAGCAAGTTTATATTAACGCTTGCATTATCTGTCATCAAAGGGGAGAAATGGGAGCACCACTTATCGGTGATGGTGCTAATTGGTACATGCGTTTAAAAATGCACGGTCTAACTGGGCTTTATCGCCATGCTATTCATGGCTATAACCAGATGCCCGTGAAAGGTGCTTGTGTTACTTGTTCTGATAACGACCTCATGGCTGCTGTGGATTACTTATTAAATGCTTCTTTATCTCGTTCTCAATGGGAGGACCTGGCTACAGGTGGTGCGGCTAAATATCCAGCGAACGGTAAGGAAATTTATAATGAGAACTGCAGCATGTGTCACAATGAGGGCAAGCAGGGAGCACCTAAGATAGGTGATAAGGCTGTATGGGAGCCAATTATTGACCAAAATATTGATGTCTTGGTCGAAAACACCATAAAAGGGGAGTATCACCCCAAAAATGGTGGCTGTAAGCACTGCACAACAGGTGAAGTGCTCGAGGCCATCAAGTATATGGTGAGCCAATCAAAAACCGAAGGAAATTACTCCTTATGGTAATCGAATTTTGAAACTTGGATTAAATTTGATGATCAGTCATGGTTGTAAATTAGAAATGTCAGCAGACCATAGCAGATATGCTATGTGTAAGACGTTTAAGGCCTGGCTACTTGAAGAGGTGATATGGGGATGCGAAACGGGTTAAAGCTAAGCGGAGTGCTTGCTGCCATCATTGGACTGGGAATGAACCAGACGGTAATGGCTGCGGCAGATAAGTGGCAGATGAACATGTATAAAGGAGTTACTCCTTTAAGCAAGGACATGTATGACCTACACATGATAGCCATCGTTATTTGTGCCATCATTGGAGTCGTGGTCTTTGGTGTCATGATCTATTCACTTATACACCATCGCAAATCAAAAGGTTATACCGCAGCTAGCTTTCACGATAACACACGCCTGGAAATTGTGTGGTCTATTATTCCTTTCTTAATTCTCGTAGGCCTTGCTATTCCCGCAACCAAGGTTTTGATAAACTTGGAAGATGCCAGTGACTCAGATGTAACAATTAAGGTTGTAGGGTATCAATGGAAATGGCAGTACCAATACCTCGATCAAGGGATTAGTTTTTTCAGTAATTTATCGACCCCCTTCGCACAAATTGAAAATCAAGAACCTAAAGGCCAGTGGTATTTGTTGGAAGTTGATAATCCTCTCGTTGTCCCCATCCATAAAAAAGTTCGATTTTTGGTTACCTCAAATGATGTTATTCATTCTTGGTGGGTACCAGAGTTGGGTATAAAGCGTGACGCTATGCCAGGATTCATGCATGAGGCTTGGGCAAGAATAGAAAAGCCTGGTGTTTACAGAGGGCAGTGTGCTGAGCTATGTGGAGTGAATCATGCATTCATGCCTATTGTCGTGAAAGCGGTTAGTGAAGAGGAATTTGATCAATGGGTGGCCAAGCAAGCCAAGGCCAGGGATCAATATGCTGCAGCAGAAGTCAAGCCAGAAGTACAAGTGAAAATGACGCGTGCAGAACTCATCAGCCTAGGAAAACAAAAATATGATCAAGTCTGTGCTGCTTGTCATCGCGCTGATGGTAAGGGTATGCCACCGGTTTATCCAGCGCTTAAAGGAAGCTCAGTTGCTGTTGGAAGACCTATAGAACGACACATTGATATCATTCTAAATGGTGTTCCTGGCACAGCTATGCAAGCCTTTAAAGAGCAACTGAATGATAAAGAAATTGCTGCAGTCGCTACCTACGAACGTAATGCCTGGGAAAATAATACAGATGATGAGGTACAACCGGCTGATGTCGCCAAAGTACGTCAGGGTGATAATCAACCACCAACAATGGTGAATAAAGCTCAAGCTGGAGGTTTGCGATGAGTGACGTGATAACTCATGATTTAGAACATGAAGAGCATGGTCCTGAACAAAGTAAGGGTGCCATTGGTTTTATAAAACGCTGGCTCTTTACGACTAACCATAAGGATATTGGTACATTATATTTATGGCTAGCCTTGGTGAGTTTTTTTATAGGCGGAATCATGGCGTTAGTCATCAGAGCCGAACTTTTCCAGCCAGGACATCGTTTTGTTGATCCTAATTTCTTTAATCAAATGACGACGATGCATGGATTAATCATGATATTTGGGGTTGTAATGCCTGCTTTTACTGGTATGGCTAACTGGCAAATCCCAATGATGATTGGTGCTCCAGATATGGCTTTACCGCGCTTGAATAACTGGAGTTTTTGGATTTTACCCTTTGCCTTTGGCTTATTAATGTCAACCATGTTTCATAGTGGCGGTGGTCCAAACTTTGGCTGGACAATGTATGCGCCTTTATCAACTTCCTTCGCCCCCCCCAGCACAGATTTCATGATTTTTGCAATTCACATGGCAGGTATTTCATCTATCATGGGATCAATTAATATCATAGCCACTATTCTCAACATGCGTGCTCCTGGCATGACTCTCATGAAAATGCCAATGTTCGTATGGACGTGGTTAATTACCGCTTTCTTATTGCTGGCCATTATGCCAGTTCTTGCGGGAACTGTAACCATGATGCTTGCAGATAGGCATTTTGGTACTAGTTTCTTTTCAGCAGCGGGTGGTGGCGATCCAGTGCTATTTCAACATGTTTTCTGGTTTTTTGGTCACCCTGAAGTTTATGTGTTGGTGCTACCAGCCTTTGGTGTGATTTCAGAAGTCATCCCGACATTTAGTCGCAAGCCACTATTTGGCTACCATTCAATGGTTTTTGCGGTAGCAGCTATTGCTTTCTTATCCTTTATCGTCTGGGCACACCATATGTTCACCACAGGTATGCCTTTAGGTGCTGAACTTTTCTTTATGTACACCACCATGTTAATTGCGGTGCCAACAGGTGTAAAAGTGTTCAATTGGGTGAGTACAATGTTTAAAGGAGCCATGACCTTTGAGACGCCTATGCTTTTTGCTGTAGCTTTTGTACTTCTCTTTACCATTGGTGGATTTACTGGATTGATGTTGGCGTTAGTTCCTGCTGATTACCAATATCAAGATACTTATTTTGTTGTGGGCCACTTCCATTATGTGCTCGTTCCAGGTGTGATTTTTGCGCTGATGGCCGGTGTATATTACTGGCTGCCTAAGTGGACAGGTCATATGTATAATGAACGTTTGGGTAAGTGGCATTTCTGGTTGTCAGCCATTTCAGTAAATGTGCTTTTCTTTCCTATGCATTTCTTGGGGCTTGCGGGTATGCCGCGACGAATCCCGGATTATGCGCTGCAGTTTACTAATTTTAACATGGTGGTAACGATTGGGGCTTTTGCTTTTGGATTTGCTCAACTGTTATTCCTTTACAATGTGGTAGCCACGGTCCGCAAGGGCAAAAAAGTGGATGCTCAAGTTTGGGAAGGGGCCCGTGGCTTGGAATGGACCTTACCATCTCCGCCACCCTATCATAGTTTTACTATCCCACCAGAGATTCATTAATGGCTTAACGGCAGTTTAGAGAGAGAGGTACGATGGCAGAGAAAAGTCATGCAAAATTAATTATCATACTTGCTGCCATAGTGATTGGGATGTTTGCTTTTGGTTTTGCCTTGGTGCCTATTTACAATAGCCTTTGCAAGGCTTTGGGGATCAATGGCAAAGTAAGCCAGGCGGTGACGGCCTACGATGCTAGCCCTAGTAAAATTGCTAAAGATAGAATAGTTACTGTAGAGTTCGTGGCAACTAACAATGGTGCTTTGCCCTGGGCGTTTTATCCCAAAACAACAAAGATAAAAGTGCATCCAGGAGAAGTAGCTAAGCTGGCATTTTATGCTGAGAACAAAACAAATCATCGCATGACGGTGCAAGCTATTCCTAGCGTTACTCCTGGAATAGCCGCGAAGTATTTAAAAAAAACCGAATGTTTTTGCTTTACCCAGCAAACGTTGAATGGGCACGAGGCGATGAATATGCCGCTATTGTTTCATCTTGATACGGATTTACCAGCCAATATCAAGACAATTACTTTGGCATACACACTCTTTGACGTTACCGACAGAATAATGAATTAAAATCACAAAAACCACATTGTGATAACAAAAAGTAGAACAGGAGAATTGTAAACGATGGGCGCACATGGCACTTATTATGTACCTAAACCCAGTCACTGGCCACTTGTTGGTTCTATTGGTTTAACCACGACGTTAGTGGGAGCTGCATCTTGGCTACATCATGATTGGTATGGGCCTTATATTTTTACCTTAGGCTTGTGTATTCTCGTCTTTATGATGTTTGGCTGGTTTGGTCAAGTTATTTATGAAAATCAAAAAGGACTTCATAACTTGCAGGTTGATCGTTCTTATCGCTGGGGAATGGTCTGGTTTATTTTCTCTGAGGTTTGCTTTTTTGGTGCTTTCTTTGGTGCTCTTTTCTTCACACGACTTTGGTCGATTCCTGTATTGGGAGGCGAAGTTCATCCCATTACTCATATTACCTTGTGGAATGACTTCCAGGCGAGATGGCCTTTATTAATTAACCCCAACAATCAAATTTTCGTTGGAGCAAAAGAAGGCATGCAAGCTTGGGGATTGGCTGCAGTTAACACCCTTATTTTGTTAACGTCCGGAGTTACCATCACCTGGGCTCATTGGGCTTTAAAATTGAATAAGCGCAAACAACTCGTTGTTGCCATGATTTGTACTATTTCATTAGGTCTACTCTTCTTGGTATGCCAAGCCAATGAGTATCATGAGGCTTATACAGAGATGAACCTAACATTGGATGCCGGTATTTATGGTACGACCTTTTTCATGTTGACAGGTTTCCATGGTTTACATGTGACAATTGGGACCATCATGCTTATTGTTATCTTGATACGTTGCATCCGTGGTCACTTTACACCAGAGCGTCATTTTGCCTTTGAAGCCGTAGCATGGTATTGGCACTTTGTAGATGTGGTTTGGTTATTCTTGTTTATCTTTGTTTATTGGTTATAAAGCATAAAATCGCCAACGATGCATAGCATACCTCTGATTGTTCGCCTGCCCAATTGGGTGGGGGATGTAGTGATGACATTACCATCCTTACAGGCATTAAAATCTGCTGGATTTGATTTGCAATTGTATGGCCAAAAATGGATTTTTGATTTATTACAAAGCTTGCCAGCCAAATTATTCTATCTTCCTAAATCAATCCGTCTTGCGCGGAATGAAATTAGCAAAAATTTAGCAACAAATACATTATTATTTACGAATAGTTTTTCGAGTGCATTGATCACGTACTTGGCAAAAAAGAAAGCAGTCAGTTATAAAAATACGATTCGCAATGTCTTGTTATATAGAAGTATTGATAAAGAAAGGCATTTGCATGAAGTCGAATACTTTTGGAAAATCGCAAAACTTGCAGCGTTAACTTGGCTACCTGACGCTTCTTGGCCAACAAGTATTCCAAAATCAATTCATCTCCCTTTAAATCCTATTAGCGAATTAAAGGTAGAAGAACGATTAAAACGAGATAACATCACTGATCCTTTTATTATATTTTGCCCTTCTGCTACGGGTGCTGCAAAACAGGGTGCTTATAAAATTTGGCCTCATTGGCGCGAGTTATCCGAGCAAATCAATCAACTTGGGATGACCAGCATCATGTGTCCTGGACCGCTTGAGGAAGCGTATTGCAAACAGTTACTACCCAAAACGAAATTGGTCGCTGGACTAAATTTAAGCGAACTTGCTGCCATGTTGAAACGAGCTAGTCTAGTCGTGTCAAATGATAGTGGACCTATGCACATTGCAACAGCTGTGGGAGCTACTGTGCTCGGGATCTTTGGTTCCACTAACCCCATTCGAACAGCGCCGTGGGGAGGGAGTTATATTGGTGAGTTAGGGAAATGGCCATCTAGCCATCTTGTACTTGCGCAGATCGCCAAAATGTTAAATTTGTAATTTGGGGTGTGATAAAAAATGTGGTTTTTTTATTAACTATCTTGTTTTTCCTTGTGCCGACGTCCCGCATCTTGACCGCGGTCGGCGTAAGGAAACCGCAGTTTTAATCACACCCTGCAATTTGCACAGATTGGCTGTATTTATTGCAATATGCTATAACTCAATAAATACTTAGGTGCAGGGAGGCAAAGTATGAAATCCTATCTGCCACTATCTTTATTGATTGTTGCATTGTTTTCTGCCTTTAGTGCTCAGGCTGCAGGCCAGCAAATGTGGATCAAAGGCACGCAAGCAAAACTTCTGTATAATTCATTGACAGGCCCTAAGGTGCAAGAGGATGGAACGGCTGGTCATCTCTATAGAATAGGCACCAGTATCCTTTGTCGTTATACAAACGCTGATATTACTAAAAAAGGGAAAAAGGTTCCGCCCTATGCTCCATGCCGTTATGCATGCACCATTAAGTTTGACCATAACGGACTTGCATCACCAGGACAAAATCCTTAACAAGTCTTGAAATATCCCTCTCCACAGGGGGAGAGGGTAAACATTCTCAACTTTAGGCACTATCCTAGCAATTCCTTAATAACGGCATGCAAGCGCTGCAGGTTATCATAGTGAATAACTAAGGTCCCCTTTCCGGTTTTGCCTGGCTTTAGTCGAATTTTGGTGTTTAGCTGTTTGGAAAGTATTTGTAGTTGTTCTTGTACAAGTTGGGAAACTTCAGTTTTTGGGACAGGCTCTGATTTCCCAGCTTTGATGCGAGCAACAAGCTTTTCGGTTTCACGCACGGACAGGTTCTTGGCAACAATAAGCTCAGCCGCTGCAAGTTGTTGATCATCACTCAGCATGAGCAATGCACGGGCATGTCCCATGTCCAAGTCGCCATGTTCTAACAATCGTCTAACCCCAGGATTTAAACTTAATAAACGTAAATAATTACTTACAGCAGTGCGTGATTTTGACAACACGTCAGCTACTTGCTGGTGCGTTAAACCAAACTCACTGGTAAGACGATACATGGCACGGGCTTGATCCATCGGATTTAAATCTTCTCGCTGTAAATTTTCAACCAAAGCCATCGCCATGGCTGTTTCATCATCGACTTGACGCAGGATCACTGGTACTTCGTTTAAACCTGCCAATTGTGAAGCCCGCCAACGGCGTTCACCTGCGATGATTTCATAACGTCCTTCAGCGATTTCGCGCACAATTAAGGGTTGTAAGATGCCCTGTTGTTGAATGGATGCCGCGAGCTCGGCGAGTGTTTGTTCTTCAATCTCACCCCGAGGTTGATACTTTCCTGGTTGTAAACAATGAATAGCTAGTTTGAGGGGTTCACTTGTTGGTTTATCAACAAGTAGCGTCGTGTTGGTATTACCTAATAAGGCGGATAAGTTACGTCCTAACCCTCTGCTTTTCACTGTCATAATTTACCTCAATTAAACGACTAAGGGTTGCTTACTAATCACCTCTGCAGCTAAGACCATATAAGCTGCGGCACCAGGAGAGGTTTTATCATATTGTAAAGCGGGCACGCCATGACTGGGCGCTTCAGCCAGGCGGATATTGCGTGGTATTACAGTACGATAAACTTTGTTATTAAAATGCTCGAGAAGTTGCTTCGACACTTCTGAGCATAAGCGGTTGCGAGCATCGTACATGGTGCGTAACACCCCTTCGATATGCAAGCGTGGATTCACACTGGTTTTTACTTGCTCGATGGTGTTCAGCAACGCTGCTAAGCCTTCTAGTGCAAAATATTCGCATTGCATGGGAACGAGCACGGAGTCAGCAGCCACCAAGGCATTAATGGTTAATGTATTTAAAGCAGGAGGACAATCAATCAAAATGAAATCATAGGTTTTTTGAATGGATTGCAGCGCTTTAAATAGAAAGGTTTCGCGATGATCCCTCTCCATCAAACTAACTTCTGCCACAGTTAAATCGCTGTTGGCAGGAATGAGATCAAAGCCACACGTTGTTGTTAGACAGGCCTGTTGTGCCAAACAATCACGGAGCAATACATCATTTGTGGTATGAACCAAAGCGTTCTTATCAACCCCTGAGCCCATGGTTGCATTACCCTGAGGGTCTAAATCAATAAGCAGAACGGCATGGCGATTTGCTGCAATGGAGGCCGCCAAGTTAATTGCTGTTGTTGTTTTGCCAACGCCTCCTTTTTGATTGGCAATGGCTATCACTTTGGCCATGATGATTCCTTGGTTGATCTGTTACTGATAATGACACAGCAACGCTCCCCATCAAGGCCAGGTACTAAATACGATTTGACCTGGTAAGGTAGATGGATGCTCGCCAATTCAGTTTCAGGATAGCGCCCCTTCATGGCAAGCCAGATACCGTCATTGCCAATGAGGTGAGAAGTCCATTTTATCATTTGCGCTAAGTCACTGAATGCCCGACTAATTACTGTATCAAAACCTTGGTGTGGGTGGTAGTTTTCTGCGCGTGACTGCACAATTTCGATATTATTAATGGCTAAAGCTCGTTTTGCTTCTTCTAGAAAACGAATTTTTTTGCCATTGCTATCGAGTAATACTACCTGAAGTTGCGGATTATAAAGGGCTAACGGGATCCCTGGCAAACCTGCTCCAGTGCCGACATCCACAACACGTCTACCTTTTAGCCATGGAATGATGGCTAAGCTATCTAAAATATGACGTGTGACCATGGTATCCAGGTCACGAATGGCGGTTAAATTATAACTGCGATTCCATTTATTTAATAACAGTAAGTATTGTAAAAAAGGAGCAATGTCTGCTTTTAAGCCCAACTGCAGGAAGCCTTCGCTTAAGAGGTGTGTAATCCGCGGATCCTTGCTCATGCGGGTTCCCGATGTTTCTTTAGGTGCACTAAAAGCAATGATAAGGCGGCTGGTGTTACGCCAGAAACCCTAGCGGCTTGACCCAGAGTGGCTGGTTTTATCCGCGTTAATTTTTGCACGACCTCGGTGGATAAACCAGACACTTTACTGTAATCCAACGTACTGGGCAGCTGGGTGTTTTCGTGCTTGCGCAGGCGCTCAATATCGAGGAGCTGACGCTCGATATAACCTGCATATTTGCTTTGAATCTCAACTTGCTCGGCCACATCCGTGGTCAACTTCGATAAACCCAAAGCAGTAATGTCTTGCAAATGCTGATACGTTATTTCCGGACGTTTTAGCAATTCGGACGCTCTACAATCTTGTTGCAATGGATTGTCTAGAACACTATTCAGATGTTCATTGTGACTGACACGCACGATGGTGGCTTTGAGTTGTGTTTGTGCACGTTCTATGGCTTCTCTTTTTTCGCAAAAGGTTTGCCAGCGATGGTCACCAACCAATCCTAGTTCACGTCCTTTTTCAGTTAAGCGTAAATCGGCATTATCTTCACGTAACAGCAAGCGGTATTCAGCACGTGAAGTAAACATACGATAAGGTTCCTGCGTGCCGCAGGTTATCAAGTCATCAATCAAAACGCCCATATAGGCTTCATCACGACGAGGAGACCAAAGCGCCTTATCCTGAGTTTGCAAAGCGGCGTTCATGCCCGCAATTAACCCTTGGGCCGCCGCTTCTTCATAACCCGTTGTGCCATTAATTTGACCAGCAAAAAATAAATTGCCGAAGGGTTTCGTTTGCAAGAACGCGTTCAAGCCGCGTGGGTCAAAATAATCGTACTCGATGGCATACCCTGGACGAGTGATATGAGCGTTTTCGAAACCTTTGATGGTGCGCACAAATTGAACTTGAACCTCAAATGGCAAACTGGTCGAAATACCATTCGGATAAATTTCATCCGTGGTTAACCCCTCGGGTTCAACAAAAATCTGGTGCGACGGTTTGTCAGCGAAGCGCACTATTTTATCTTCGATAGAAGGGCAATAGCGTGGACCGATGCCTTCAATCACGCCTGCATACATCGGAGATTGATGCAAATTCGCTTGAATGATTTCATGAGTGGTGCTGGTCGTGTGGGTAATATAACAAGGGACCTGCTGCGGATGTAAACCCACATGTCCTAAATAAGAAAACACAGGGATGGTCTCATCACCCGGCTGAATGGTCATTTGGCTATAGTCAAGTGAACGTCCATCAATACGCGGAGGTGTTCCTGTTTTTAATCGACCCACCGGTAAATCCAATTCTCTTAGGCGATTGGCCAAAGCAATGGCAGGTGGATCACCCGCCCGCCCGCCGGCATATTGGCTCATACCGACGTGAATCTTGCCGCCTAGAAATGTACCCACTGTTAAGACAATAGCACGCGCGCGCAATACCAAACCCATTTGCGTGACCACAGCCGTGACGCGCTCGCCTTCAATCAGAATATCCTCAACAGCCTGTTGAAATAGAGTTAAATTCGCTTGGCTTTGTAATTGTTGTCGTATGGCTTGCCGATAAAGTACGCGGTCAGCTTGTGCGCGTGTGGCTCTGACAGCAGGACCTTTAGAGGCATTGAGCATGCGAAATTGAATACCGGCCTTGTCGGCAGCTAAAGCCATTGCGCCATCAAGGGCGTCGATTTCCTTGACTAAATGTCCTTTACCAATGCCACCAATGGCAGGATTGCAAGACATTTGCCCAAGCAAATCCATATTATGAGTCAGCAACAAGGTTTGCGCGCCCAAGCGGGCCGAAGCAAGTGCTGCTTCAGTGCCGGCATGACCACCACCCACCACGATAACATCATACTGCTTTTCGAGATTCATAAGAGAAGAATAATTGCGCAACAAATCTTGCAATTATACACTTTTAAGAGGCTGGTGTAATGGTTGTCAATGTCCGTGGTCCAAGATATGGACACGAAAGTCAATATATAATGCAAATCAGACCTATGATCTTCTTTTAGACCCTAATTGCTGAGACATCCCACGTTTATTGCAAAATAGAAAAAATATCTATCTTTTGTTCAAATTTTAATATTTTCTTAATAAATACTTGGTATAAGTAATATGCAGTATATCTTTTATTAATACAAATAGGTAAGTGATATGGTCTCTCAGGTAAAAAAGATTAAAGACAATGCCTTCAATGGAAGCCGTAACGTGGGTGATTTCAATTTTAAAGCCGAGGATTTTAACTTAAATCAGCTTGATTCTGAGTTTTCATCGCTATATCAATTATTTATTTCTAATAAAAAGAGATGGGAAAATGATCGCAACAATGACGTCATATACTATATGGAGACATTATGTGACTTAATGATTTCCTATTATAAGTTAAATTATGTCCGAGCAAAATTAGAGGATCTTCAAAAGAAGAAAAACGAAATAGCTGCTTTTAGGAAGGCTGATTCCAGTAAGGATAAAGCCAACAATAAGCCAACCACTGTTCCATCATTCCTAAGAAGTAAATTAGCCAGTGGTCTGTCTGAAGTAAGTGGCTCATTCAGCAGCTCAGCTCAATTGAGAAGTAATATCTCTCTTTTAAATTCCTATCGCATTTATTGGATTTACTGTCGTGGTCTTGTCAAGGAGATGGTTGCTTTTCTTGAAGCCAATGGATTTTCTGATTATTTAACTCAACTGAATACCCAGATGGGGCTGGATTATAGTGCTTCTGATTTTCTAAAATTGCTGGAAAAACCTCAGCAGACTTTATATGTCCTAAGCGTTGGTATCTACGCTCTACGGTTCATGATTAATCTTGTTACGATGACGAGGCATATCCTTGAAGCTGAGCTTGAAGATAAGTTATCGAGTGATCAGGTCTTTACCGATGAAATGGAAAAACGTGGTTTTTCCATGCTTAATGATGGCGTATGGGGCACAGTAAATTTATTGACTAACTATAACAAGCAATTCAATATATCGGATGTTGCCGCAGCGAATGCCACGGTGGTGTTTTTAGTTTTTGATGCAGCACTTTTAATGGCGCAATGGCTGTTCGAATCCACCAAATACAAACAGCGTGTTCAGGAGTTAGGGCAACAAAAAAGGTCTTTAAGCCCTGAGTCAAACCCAACCCAGTATGCTGTTGTTCAAAGACAGCTCGATATTTTAAATGATGAATGGGAGGCACAATGTGCTTACTATGCCATCAATATCATGGCTGCCAGTCTTGTCGCCATTGGTTTTGGTGCTACAGTCTTCTTTTCAGGTGGGTTATCGTTGGCTGTTTTAAGTATGATTGGCAATGCTTTATATGCTACAGCCGATGAATACAAGAATTATAAAAAATCAACGATCGCTATACAGCGTGAAAAGAATAATGGCCATATTGAAAATGATGATACACATCTTGAATTAATGAGCCAGCTGACAAAAGAGTCCAGTCAGGCTTATTCCGATTTTTGGAAAAGGTTGGCTTATAATACTGCCGGACCTGCTTTTATCATCACAACAGCCGCATTTTCATGGCCTATAGCCTTGTTGATAACCGTACCTTATGTGGTTTATCAGGTCAATAGCGCTTATAAGAAAAGCGTATCCGAAACTAATCAAGCAGATACGCATGGTATTTATCGGCTATTTGACAAGCCTAAGTCCCTTTCTTCTGATGAAGCACATAAGACTTTGTTATTGAGCTCAAATAGCAATCAGGTATTATCTTAAATAAAATAATACCGTTGCGGCTCATTTTTCCTCGTTGCCATGCGCTCAGTGCCTATGCCAAAGAGCGCGTGTATGAGGACACGCGGTTCTTATGTCTTAATAAAAAAAATAACTCCCATCAGGAATACCCTGTAAGCGATAATCCAATCTAATCTTAATGAAATCTTTGCTGGGGATTATGCAATACAACCAAAATGATTTTTATGCCATTTTATGTTCTAATAATAACCCTTTTTCTCCTTAACACAACTTAAGCAAGGTAGGTCGGGTCTTTAGACCCAACAAAAATCTAAATTCATCATAGATTGTTGGGCCAAGGCCCAACCTACAAAATAGCGGAATATTTGAATGAAAAAAGCAGTTGTTTTACTATCAGGTGGGTTGGATTCTGCCACTTGTTTGGCCATTGCCAAAACACAAGGTTTTGCTTGCTATGCATTAAGTTTCGCTTACGGACAACGTCATACTGCGGAGCTTACCGCAGCGTGTCGAGTTGCCAAACATTTAGAGGCAGTTGAACATCGAATTGTGAATCTTGATATCGGACAGTTTGGTGGTTCAGCCCTGACGGATAAAAGCATTGCTGTGCCGAATTACTCAGGTGCACAAACTATCCCAGTAACCTATGTGCCCGCCAGAAACACGATTTTTCTCGCTATTGCCGTAGGTTTTGCAGAAGTGATTGATGCGCGTGATATTTTTATCGGCGTGAGTGCCATTGATTACTCCGGTTATCCGGATTGCCGATCAGAATTCATTGAAGCTTTTCAAAAGGTGGCAAATTTAGGTACTAAGGCGGGGGTTGCCGGTGATTTATTCACATTGCATGCGCCTTTGCAATTCTTATCAAAAGCCGAAACCATACTCAAAGGAACAAGCTTGGGTTTGGATTATTCTTTGACCGTTTCTTGTTATCAAGCAACAGAAACCGGGGAAGCTTGTGGGCGATGTGATAGTTGCATATTCCGTAAACAAGGTTTTGCAGCCGCAAAATGGCCTGATCCTACGAAATATAAATGAAATAAACGTAATTACTCGCTCACCGCCGACTTCCCGCGGCTTGACCGCGGGAAGTCGGTAATATAAATGGGAGAGTAGGTACAAATAAGCTAATAAAAACAAATACTTTACGAAAATGTTACAACATATTGCACATTTTCGTTTCACTTTCTTTAAACAGCTTGATATGATTCGCAACGATTTTTAACCAAGGAGTAAACAACTATGTTCCGTAGAATGTTAAATTTTATGCGTAAGCACTGGGCTGCAACTTCAGCATTGGGTTTAGCAGGTCTGACTGCAGCTGGTGTTATCACCACTATTGTCTTCTTCCCACCTGCTCTCCCAGCCATTGCTGCCTTCTCAATGTTTGGTGTAACCCCATTTGCTTTCTTAGCTACTATGGGTGCTACCGCTGCTACCGCTGCTGCTGGTGCTATCGCTTTCGGTCTGAGCTTGGCTGTTAGTACATTGTTTAATGCAGCTGTTAGCATATACAATGCGATTGATCGCAGTGCTCAGCGTGCTACAAGATATCAGCCTAGATACAGCGCTTTGGATGAAGGTATTGAACTTCAATCTACTTCTAGACATACCAAGGGTAGCAGTTTTTCACTTATGGGTAGTCTTATGGGTTGTGTAGCAAGCTTAACAAGCTGTTGCCCAAGCTCTAAAAAAGCTGAGAATCCTACACACCATAAATCACCTATCAGCACTGATAAGCATGATAAGAAAAAGGATAAAGAAGATTCTAAAGAATTTAACCCTGAATCTACTGTTTACCAAGTATAATTCTTTTAAAACGCGGCTTCTAGCCGCGTTTTTTTTATTCCCTCTCATACATTCCTCAATAATAATTAAACATTTGAACTTCAAGTTTTTAATTTGACAAGGCAAACCGAATTACCGTGGCTTGACCACGGTATCTAGCGATCTTCAAGTAACTATGGATACCGTGGTCAAGCCACGGTAATTCGCTGAAACTTAAAGATCAAGTAACAACTATTCTCCATGAAAGATGCAGCATTCTCGTCCATGCGCTATAATTCGCCATTTCCATGCTGAAGATATAATCTTATGACAACTGTTCGTAAAATGTTGGTAACCAGTGCTCTGCCTTATGCCAATGGGCACTTGCATTTGGGGCATTTGGTGGAACACATTCAGACAGACATCTGGGTGCGTACGCACAAAATGCTTGGTCATGAATGCATTAGTGTTTGTGGTGACGATGCCCATGGTACTCCCATCATGCTCAAAGCGGAGCAGTTGGGTATCACGCCAGAGCAATTGACTGCAGAAATGCAAGCAAGCCACGAGAGTGACTTTAAAGCCTTTGCCATACATTATGATTATTATCACACCACCCATTCCCCAGATAATCAGCAACTGGCTGAGCTCATTTATGAGCGATTGACTGCCTCTGGGGATATTGTGAAGAAAACCATTCGTCAGGCTTATGACCCTATCAAAAAGATGTTTTTGCCCGATCGCTACGTCAAAGGAACCTGCCCGAAATGCCACACGCCTGATCAATACGGTGATAATTGTGAATCTTGTGGTGCTACCTATTCACCAACAGAGCTCATTGATGCTGTTTCTGCTATTTCAGGCGCAAAACCGATTGAGAAAGATTCTGAACACTATTTTTTCGATTTGCCACGCTACGAAAAATTATTAAGGGATTGGACACGTAAAGGGCATCTACAAACGGAAGTGGTCAATAAATTAGATGAATGGTTTGCCGCAGGGCTTAAGCAATGGGACATTTCCCGCGATGCGCCTTATTTTGGTTTTAAAATCCCCAAAACGGCGGATAAATATTTTTATGTCTGGCTCGACGCCCCCATCGGCTACATGGCTAGTTTCAAGAAATATTGTGAGCAGCAGGGACTTTCTTTCGCACAGTATTGGGATAAAGATTCGAGCACGGAATTGTACCATTTTGTTGGCAAAGACATCGTGTATTTCCATGCTTTGTTTTGGCCTGCCATTCTGGCTGGCAGTGGTCATCGTTTACCCACTGCTGTCTTTGCACATGGCTTTTTGACCATTGAAGGTCAGAAGATGTCTAAATCGCGAGGCACGTTTATCGAAGCACGTACTTACCTTGCGCATTTGCATCCTGAATATTTGCGCTATTATTTCGCAGCCAAATCAAACGGCAGGGTTGATGATCTGGATTTAAATTTCGACGATTTTATCAACCGTGTTAATGCCGACCTGGTTGGCAAAATTGTCAATATTGCTAGTCGCTGTGCTGGTTTTATCAATAAGCGTTTTGATAATCAGCTTAGCGATGAATTGCATGCGCCTGAGTTATTTCAAGATCTTCTTGCCTTGCGTCAAGAGATTATTGATGCCTTTGTGCAGCGTGATTATGCAAAAGCGATTCGTCAAATCATGGAATGTGCCGATCGTGTGAATCAATATATTGACGCCAATAAACCCTGGGTATTAGCAAAAGAAGAGGCACGTCTCTCAGAAGTACAAGCAATTTGCACCATGGGGTTAAATCTCTTTCGCTTGTTAATGACCTATTTGAAACCGGTGTTACCACAGATGGCCAAAGAGGCTGAATCATTTCTAAACTGCGAGCCATTGAATTGGGAAAATAGCGAAAAACCTTTGTTGCGCCATCGCATTAATACCTTTAGCCCGCTGATGGTGCGTGTGGAAAGAGAAAACGTTGAGGCTATGCTTAAGTCTGCCAAGGGTACTTCGGTAACAGAACAGAAAAAGAAGACAGAGGAGACACGTTTGCAATCAAGCACGATTAGTATCGAAGAATTTAGCAAGGTGGACCTGCGGGTAGCGCGTATCATTGCCGCTGAAGAAGTGGAGGGGGCAGATAAATTACTGCGACTGCAATTGGATCTGGGTGAAGGACAGAAACAAGTTTTTGCCGGTATCAAATCCGCCTATGCTCCTGCTGAGTTAATTGGTAGGCTAACGATTGTGGTAGCCAACTTGGAGCCCCGTACGATGCGTTTTGGCGTGTCTGAAGGCATGGTTTTGGCAGCTGGGGATGGAAAGGGTATTTTTCTATTGCAACCTGATCAAGGTGCTCTACCAGGAATGCAGGTAAAATAATGGTCGCTGTTAAAGCCATCGATGCTCTTCTACCACAAACACAATGCGGTGATTGTGGATATGCGGGTTGCTTGCCTTATGCTGAAGCTCTGGCACAGGGTATAGCACCAATCAACCGTTGTCCTCCAGGTGGCGCCTCCACAGTCAAAGCGCTAGGAGAATTGTTAGGCATTGATGCCACACCTTATTTAGCCGAAGCGCAGGCAACTCAGCGTCCTCCATCACGAGCTTTCATTCGTGAAGCAGAATGCATTGGTTGTACTAAATGCATCCAAGCTTGTCCTGTGGATGCCATCATTGGTAGTGGCAAACTCATGCACACCGTTATTGCGCATGAATGTACAGGCTGCGGGCTTTGTGTCGACCCTTGCCCTGTGGATTGTATTGAAATGTTACCGCTCCTTGAAACTGCTTATGATAAAGAGCAAGCGCGGCAGCGTTATCATGCGCGGCAAGCGCGGTTTTTACGAGAAGAGCAGGAAAAACAGCAAGCTTATCGTGAGAAGCGCAAGTTGGCTGCAGAAAGCAGCAATCACTTGCAGGACATCAAAGCCAAACAAGATTATATCTTACAAGCACTTGCCCGAGTGCAAGCGAAAAAAGAATCATGAATAAAGAAAAAAGGCGCGCTATTTTTGAGCGCTTTCGGGCTCAAAATCCTCATCCAACGACAGAATTGCGTTACAGTTCGACGTTCGAATTGCTCATTGCAGTGATTCTTTCTGCACATACCACAGATATTAGTGTTAACAAGGCTACTGCGAAATTATTTCCTGTTGCCAATACACCGCTGGCTTTACTTGCTTTAGGAGAGGAGAAACTCAAGGAATACATAAGATCAATAGGGTTGTATAACAGCAAAGCAAAAAACATCATTAACACATGCCAGATATTGGTGACAAAGCATGCAGGCGAGGTTCCGGATAGTCGAGAGGCGCTTGAGGAGTTACCTGGGGTCGGACGAAAAACGGCCAATGTAATACTCAATACGGCATTCGGCCAACCTACTATCGCCGTAGATACTCACATTTTTCGCGTTGCCAACCGAACAGGCATTGCTAAAGGTAAAACACCGCTAGCAGTGGAGAAAGAACTTCTGCAAAATGTGGACAAGGCATTTTTACACGATGCGCATCATTGGTTGGTTCTTCATGGTCGCTATATTTGCATAGCTCGCAAGCCTCGTTGCTATCAGTGCCTTATTTGTGATCTTTGTGAATTTAAGGACAAAAATTTACAGCCTCCGAAAACGTCATGATTTAAAATCGAATTACCGTGGCTTGACCACGGTAATTCGATGTTCTACAAGATCAAGCAAATAAAAACTTGCAGATCGAGTTCTCAATGCAAAAATTCGGCTACTCTGGTAATTTTTTAACATTACTCATAGAATGGAATTTCCTACAATTGCAGGAGAGCATTTATGGGGTGGTGGGATAAATGGAACGCAGTTAAGGAAACTGTCAAAGGATGGGGTAATGGGATTTGGAATGTCTCTGTCACTGATACAGCAGACAGATTGATCAAAGAAGCTCTTGCTGTGCCGCAAAAAGCACGTCGTGTTGTTAATCCGAAACTTGAGAAAGTTACTCAGAATACTGAAATCATAGTGTTTACGGAAAATGCCAAAGAATTAGGTTCGAAAATTTGGAATAACGCTACACTGGCTGATGGAGTAAATGGTCTCTTTAACTTTTCGTACAATACCGCAGGTCGATTGTTGGAGCAGCTTCCAGCTGTTCCTCGAGTGGCACGTAGTGTTGTCAATCCAAAAGTAAGGAAAATTGCTTATGGGATAGGACGTATTGCTGTCGAGGATGTACTGCCTCTGGTGGTCATCAGCTACAGCCATCAGCTGCTGCAAGAACAAGGAAAAGACTACTTGCATGATCATCCGAATGAAGCATGGTTAAGTGCTCAGACCGTTTTACAATTGGGTTTGTGGCTACTATGGCTGGCAAATGGGGCATACTCTATCCGTAAGAAAACCCAAATTACAGTAAGAACTACAGTCCTTGCTCTTGAAGCAGGCGGCATATTGAACAGCGTCAAACCAAACCCTCCGATGACGTTATGCGAGCAAGAAAAATGCACGACGCTGCGTTTTCTGAAAGGCTCTTTCCGTGATTTGATTGAGTATTGGGCGACGAAAGCTGCCATTTCTTTTATAGGTTATATCCCGGGAGTTGGTGGAGGTCTCGCCGCCGCTTTTAATATTTATCATGATGGGCGTTACGTAATCACGCTTGCAGTGCCTGAATTATGCAGTCGACATCAGGAACAATACCTACGAGAGTACCCTGAGTTGGCATTGTCTCATGGTATAACTCACTACGTACTTTCTTGCTACATTAACTCCATGATTGAACATTATACAGGTATTCCTTCTGTGTTTTATGGGACCACAATGCAACAGTTTCTTTTAATTGGGCAAATTGCGCTGGCTACACAAATGACACTGCCACCCCCTGTTCGTGAATCGCTGCGCAATTTACCTGATCCTGTGGCTGCGTATAACAGCCTGGTTGGTTTTATTGTTGATACGGTTCTTTTGGGCTTGAAAGTGCAAATCCCTCGTTTGTTGAGAGAACAAAAAGCACCTTTGCTCTCCTTGGAGGATGCATCCCGTTACGCTGAGGTGATTTGGTCAAATCCTGTGTCAGAAAACGTCTTGAAACCTGTTCTTGTTCCCCGGATGTTGCGTAGTCGCAAAGCGTTTATAAATGATCCAGTTATACCTTGGCCTCCGTTGCAACGAAGGACCATGCATGCTCTTGACAACATCAATGAAGTCAAAGGCTATATGCTAACCAAGGTTGCACTTCTGCCTCCTAGTAGTATGACTGCGAAGGTCGTAAGGTCTATTTTTGGTTGGCCAAAGTCTGTTGTTGAGCTGTTATTAAACCTGATGAAAAATGAACAATTCATGCGTCAATTGGAGTCTATCCGTCATACACTTCCTGCTCTGCAAAGTGGTGAAGCACCATCCCTGCCTGCCACAGAGGGATTTTTGCTACGTGGACAGAAGCAAGAAACACCTGAAATTCGTCCCCCCCTGCAAATTGAAGGCAAAAGTCTGGATCCTCGTCAGGTGATTCCCGTATCACAAATATCATTGCAACCCGTTGACAAGGTAAAAATTGTTGAGATTACAGAAGAAGAAGCGAAAGACAATAAACAGAGCGAGAAGACGAGTGATACATTGCGTAAGAGAAAATTGGATCCCAGTTTGGTCATTAGAGGTAGAAAAGATACAAATGGTGTGGGAACAGCGGGCTTTTTTGGAGAAACTGGAAAACTTGATCCTCGTAAGGTCATTGTGCAAACAGACACAAATGTAAGTTTGATCACCTAGATGTGTTACTCTTTTTATAACAAGGAGATAGGCCTTTCCCTTGTATGTTAGAACCCTTGCAAAAGACCACCGACAAGGTAATCTTTGCGAGGGTTCTAACATACAAGGGCAGGGTGAGGGGTAATCAAAAAGATGCTAGATAATTACACGTAGTTATCAAAATTTGCAAAAATAAAGCTGTAAATGTTATATTAATGCACACTTTAGAGGCCAAGCAAGCAGGTTTTAATCTTCGCGACAATGTGAGTATTGCTTTTTATGATCACTTTCTCCACTACCCATCAAACACGAAGCTATTTAGCTCTTACCGTGGGCATGCTTACTTGCCTTATTTTACTAATTAATATCTCATTTAAGATTATTGTTATTCAAGGATTATTGTTTACCGCGAGCAGTGTGGTTTGTCCTGTGGTTGCTATTATTTATCTATTTATTTTAAGGGAATGCACGGTAATTCAGCAGCGACATATATTAAACCAGTCACTTATGGCTCTTTATTTATTCTCCATAGGCATTTATTTATTAGTCAATTTACCGGCGGCGGAATATATGCATGATAACCCCGCCTATCAAATTGTCTTTGAGGATATACCTAAGAAATTCTTTGCCTCAACGTTGGCATTTGCCTTGGGTTTTTATTTGCCTCATTTATTATGTTGTGCAAGAAAAAAGGAAGTATTGCTTTCCCCAAAGAAACAACTTCTCTTGGCGCTCTTCGGGGGATTTTGCTTTTTTACTCTGGACTTTTTTTTGCTGTTCTCCGATCCCCATGCGCACAGTTTTGATCAAATTTATACGGATTCTTTGATGATCGTTGCCGGAATTCTTTTTTCGGCTGGGATTATCTATCTAAGCTTCCTTCTATTTACCAGGCAGAACCATTGGCGTGCTGAAAGGCCATCTCCAATCTATTTGTCATATACGCTTTACCATTATCTTGTAGGTTTGGCAGTGATTTTTATGTTAATTTGCATCGCTTGTGAATATCGCCTGGTGTCTTTCACCAACGGTTGGACTTTACCTGCCTGCAATCTTTTGTTCCCATTCGTGATGATGATCAGTAACCTCATTGGTGAGTTATATGGTTACAAAGCAAACCTACGCTTGACGGTAATGCTGATTGTAGCCGAGTTGACCTTTGATTTATTACTAAACGGTGCTGTTGCATTGCCATCGCCGGAATTTTTTAACCTCAATCCCTTCTATTCTTTTATTGTGCCACGACGTATTCCAGCAGCGACTTCAGGTTTATTTATTACGATGGTCAGTAATGCCATGTTGCTTGAATATTTAAAGAAAATACAGTTCGGCAGTAATCGTATTTGGCGCGTTTTAATAGCCAATGCAGTTGCTATCACATTACTTTGCCTGGTGAATTACAGCTTATTATTTGGCGGAATTTATCCATCTGATCAAATTCTGAATCTGACCATGAGTAGCTGGGCTTTTAAATTAGGTGCCACCTTGATAGGCTTGCCCATCGTATTGTGGTTATATAATTCCTTATACGGACAAATTCCTCAAACGACTTAATCTTCTTATTCCAGAGAAGATTAAGTCCAGAAATTTAAAGGTTGGGGTTGGATGGCGTATGCGTTTTAGATGCTTGTTCGACGTCTTCCCACTGAAAAACGATAGGTTGCGTCATGGAAGGAGCATCCTCTTTTTGCTCGACTTTATCTTTACTACCAATACCAAGATCTTCAATCAATTTTTTCACTATGACAACAAGTTTTTCTAGTAGGCTGCGTTTATCAAAAATATCGGCAGCTTCTCTATTTGGACAGTCAACGTCTAAGTCTAAGAGTGAAAATCCCGTGGGGGTAACTAGATACTTTGTTGTCGTTTGTGCATGATAGTCATCAGGACCTGGATTTGCTATCTGTTTAACCAAAATCTTCCCTGCTTTGGGATCAGCTATATTTCCTTGATAAGTATTTTGTTCGGTAATTAGTAAACCATCTTTTGAAGTCTCAGTATCAAAATCAATTCGTTTTTTGGCTTCACTAACCTTAAGATCTTCTCTGCTATTAAGACAACCGTCAGTTGCATGTTGCAAACCCTTCTGATGAAAATGCCATATAGCTTTCTCCGCTAATGACTTTTGAACTTCTTCAGATTCATAATTAGAAAATAAATAAGATTTAAAAAATTGCTTTAAATCTTCCTGATCTTTAAATCTTAAAGCTTGCAGATCGTCAGTTCCTTTTTCTTCTACTCTTAATTCATATAATGATTTGCCATTTATATAATAAGCGCCTAATTCTTTGGCTTCCATCTGTCTATTCCAATCCGAAACAGTTTGGCCTTTTACATTAGGTTCAGGAGCTTCATAAGAAAAAAAAGATAAGCCCTTATATTTGCTCAAATAACTACTCATTTTGATCAAAATAAATAAATAATAAATAATTATACAATAATTTTGTCTGTTTGGGTATAAATTTGCCATAAATAGCGCTAGAATTTAACAATCGAGACTGTTCGTTAAACTGGGTCATTCCCGCGTAGGCGGGAATCCATTCTGGGATGGCACAATGGCTTTCAACAAGATGGATCCCCGCTTACGCGAGGATGACGCAATTGGGTAAACACTTTCGAATAATCCGGTTCTCACGCGGAATTCTCTTCCAGCTGGATTAGTGCTTGCATGAGCGATGAATGTATTTTCATTGCCAGCCTAATTGACAGCTAACGATCTTAATCGAAGGGTGGTGCGGAAGGAGGGCTCCTATCCTGAGGCTAGGGATCCTCTATGAGGGCACGATTAAAAAGAAGCCTTTCCCTGTCAAAATCAGGCGACCCAATGGAGTAGTTTTTACTACGGTTCTTTTTTCACCGGCCTCTTCCAACCAAAGATGGTTTTTTGTCTATTCTCAGTTAATGTGAGTTCTCCGGCAGGCACATCTTTGCGGATGGTGCTGCCAGCACCTATCGTGGCGTAAGCTCCAATCGTGACGGGGGCGACTAATTGTGTGTCGGAACCGATAAAAGCCCCTTCTTCAATAATCGTTTCATATTTATTCACACCATCATAATTGCAGGTAATGGTGCCAGCACCAATATTGACGTCTTTACCGATGTTTACATCGCCTAAATAACTGAGATGGCTGGCTTTGGAGGCAGTTGCAAATATTGCATTTTTAGTCTCAACAAAATTGCCAATTTTGCATTTGTCCGCAAGCTTAGTCCCGGGTCTTAAACGTGCAAAGGGGCCAATGTGACAATCGTTGCCAATGACACAATTATCGAGAACGGAATTAGCCAAAATTTCACAATTTTCTCCGAGCGTTACGTTATTTAAAACGCAATTTGGACCAATCTGAGAACCAGAACCAATAATAACAGTGCCACTAAAGACCGTATTCACATCAATAAAAACATCTGCGGCACAGCGAAGTTCACCGCGCACATCAATGCGATGACTATCTGCAATAGAAACCCCTGATAACAGAAGTTCCCTGGCATAATTTTGTTGCCATACGCGCTCAAGTTGTTGCAATTGTAAACGATCGTTTACACCTCTAATTTCCAAGCTGTTTGTCGCCTGCATGGAAGCAATGGGTAAATGCTCAGATACTGCTAAGGCAATAATTTCAGTTAAATAATATTCTCCTTGCGCATTATTATTTTTCAGGTTCGGCAGCCACCGAGCTAAATCGTTGGCTTGCGCACAACAGATACCGCTGTATATTTCCTTGATTTGTTTTTGCTTTTCCGTAGCGTCTTTTTCCTCAACAATCGCAATGACTTCCCCATGAGCATCGCGCACAATGCGACCAAGTCCCTTGGGGTCATCCAGTGTTGCAAGTAACAAGCTTAGAGCTGCTTGTTTTCCCCGATGCTGACAATCAATTAACGCTCTTAAGGTTTGTGCTTGGATCAAAGGCACATCACCGGACAGAACCAAGACTTGTGAACTCGCTGGGATGGCGGGTAAGGCTTGCAGTACAGCATGCCCTGTTCCTAGCTGCTGTTCTTGCAGTACCCAGTTAACAGGCAAATCCGCTAAGGCATTTTTTATTTCCGCCCCACCGTTTCCATAAACAACATAGATAGCATCAGGGTTTAACTGCTGAGCGGTTTCAACAACGCGTGTCAGCATTGGTTTTCCTGCCAATGGATGCAGGACCTTGGGTACTCTAGATAGCATCCGTTTGCCTTGGCCGGCTGCTAAAATAACAATTTGTAATGACATGGATTTTTTTATTCCTTTATGCCTGCCGCATCTTATACAAGAAAGTTAGCTAATTAAACAGTCTGTGTTTATGTTGCGAATCTTTAAATTAGTGGATATGATAAAAAAATTATGAGCAAAGGAGTAGTGCCATGACCATCTTTCTTGATATTGTTAAGCCATACCTCAAAGAAAAAATTAAACGAATCAGGGACCATTCAGTAGCAGCCGATCGTTGCATGACCAATACCCTGCTAAGTTGGGTAAGTTTGGGGCGCGATGAAGAATTGTCGAAAGCGAAGCGTGATTTGGCTGATCAATTATTGGTTAAACTTGAGAGTGCACAAGATAAAGAAAGTGATGAAAAAACGTTTGAGCACTTAATGGAGTTGCTTAATGACTGTAAAGGAGCTGCTGCTAAAAAAAGCAAAGAGAAAAAATATAATGATGAGGGACATTTTGGTCCAGCGATGGGAAATGTCATTCAGCAGCTAGAGAAAGTTTATAGAAAATTTAATGAAAGCAACCTACTCGATTTCCCGAATGATGATGAACCCTTGAATCTTTTCCGCTACTTTGCTGCTCTTTATTATGCACAAAAAATTGATGATGGTTATAAAATTAGTGGTTTGGGAAAAATAGCACAAAATCCCAAATTAACTTCTTTTTCTGAGCTATCTGAGCAAAAGGAACAGCTCATCATGAAAACATTGGAGGAGTGTGAAAGGGATCTAGGGACGTTAGATAGCCAGCATGAGGATTATCCAACTACAAAAAAATCGCGCGTGTGGGATTGGTTGGATAAACTAGAAAGGGCTAACAAGGAATTATGTGAGAAGCATGGGTCAACGCTGTCGCTGCCTATCACCTTTGCCTTGTTCTCCACAATTAACATTCAATTGCCCACGCTGCATCCAGAAAGTGGTTTTTTAGAAGAGTGTATTATAAAAGCTAAGAAGGCCATCGATCCTGAACATAAGTCGTTAGAGTTGACTGTTTAATTCGCCACATAAATTGGCTTGCATTAGTTCTTTAACTTTTTGGGTACTTAAATACTTACTAAACAGATAAAGCAATTTGCAATGAGCAGCCTCCGGTGTCATATCATGACCACTGATGAGGCCTGCTTGTTTTAGTGTATAGCCAGTAGCGTATTGACTCATCTCCACTCGGCCTTGCTGACATTGCGTGCAATTGACGATGACGACCCCTCGGTCACAAGCAGCTTTTAAGCTCTTCAAAAAATGGGGATCATTATTTTGCGCATTCCCTGCTCCATACGTTTCTAACACTAACCCTTTGAGGGGTTGTTGTAAAATATCATCAAGAACTTGTGTGGCAAAGCCTGGGAATAAACGAAAGTTGGCAATGAATTGCGAACTCAGTGTCTGCAAATGGAATGGCTTGCTGGGTCTTTCTAACATAAGCTCACGGTGAAGTTCTATGCTGATGCCAATTGATGCGAGACGAGGATAATTCGGTGAGTCAAACGCATCAAAGCGTTGGGCACTGATCTTTTGAGTGCGATTGCCTCTTAATAGTCGCTGATTAAAATAGATGCAAACCTCATAAATCGGTTGATGGGCACAAAGCCATAGTGATGTGATGACATTGTCTATTGCATCATTTCTTACCTCTGATAAGGGAATTTGCGAACCCGTTACTATGACGGGCTTACCCAGATGCTCAAGCATAAAGGATAACGCTGAGGCTGTATAAGCCATTGTATCTGTGCCATGAAATATCACAAAACCATCAAAACGTTGATATTCATTAGCAATGTCATCAGCAATACGATTCCAATCGTTGAGCGTCATATTCGATGAGTCTAGCAAAGGATCGTATTCTTTGATGGTGTAATCAGGCATTTGCGGATGGTTAAGAGCTGGAATTTGTGCCAGTGCTTTCTGCACATAACCAAGAGCAGGCTCATAGCCTTTTGTTGTGCGCACACTGCTAATCGTGCCACCTGTGTTGAGAATTAAGATGTGTTTTTTCATGATAGTGCTGTTGAGATTTTGAGAAATTATAACGCCTCTTAATCGTTATTGATAACCTAAAGAATAACTCCTTGACAACCATAGCATCGCACTGTAGAAATTAAGTCCATAATGATAGGAGATCAAAATGGACGATAAAGAATTACAAGCTCTGCAGGAAAAAATTAACAAATCAATGGAGCAGATAACCAAACAAGCAAAACATTATGCGGAAGCTATCACAAAAATTAGGAAGCTCATTGAAGAGTATTTTTTCACGATAGTCTCCTCTGAGACCCAGAAAAGTCGTGTAGGCAGTGAAGGGTTTTATCCCGATCAGATCTCTCAATTAAAATATTGTTTACCAGATGTGCAAAATTTAATAGAAATAGCACAAAAAATCGCACGTGATTCTACCCCAAGTTTAGCCGCAGCTTTGGATACTCATGTTTTTGAATCTGGCTTACCTCTTATTCGTCATAAAAATGGTTATGCACTTACCGAGGGAGGGCCTTCCAACCTCAAAGAAAGTAAGGTTATGGAGCAATTCATTTACGCGCTCAATCTCTATCGCTTAACACTGAGTATTTTTGATGGCTATCACCAGATTGCTGATCATTATTGCTTAGACACTGAACCACACCAGACTCAGCTGGAAGCAGCAAAGCATCTCGCACAGGAGTTGACTAAACCTGAAAATCCCGATTCTATTCTTGTCTCGTGGCAAAAGGTCAAGCAAATTAAACATGCCCTTAACCGTTTGGTGCAAGAAATCCAACAATTCACCTTAGACCTACAAGAAAGGATTGAGCGTGAGAAAGAGACATTAAATGATCTGCTTAAAGGGGGTGCTTTTCTCTTGCAGGAAGGCTATAAAAAATTTCCAAATACGTCGAAGCTATTATGGGTGCTTGCTGATCAAGAATGGCAGAGTTTGCTAAAGAATATCGCCAACGAAATTTTTTGGGGTAAATACAGTTCCAACGCTTACGCTAATACGCTAACAATTAACTTAGAATTTAGTGATTGGTTAAAACCGATAGATGAATTCCAAAGTATGGTAACGGAGCAGTTACCTATCCTTAAAAAAGAGCTATTAAAAAGAGCTTATACTATAAATAATGAATCGATAACAAATTTAAGAATTGAGGCGGCATGTAAAGATATTTCTCTCATAGAAGCACCTGCTCAAGGATTTTTTGGATCGAAAACATCTGTGTATGCTGAATTGCTCTCCTTATTAAGAGGAGATGTTATACCCAGAGGTTTGCTAACCTCTGGAAATACAGAAGAAGATACACAAACTCTGTCAAGTTGAGAGGGAGAATTATTTAGGTTTTATTTGCCAAACTCTCACAATTTATGAAAAAATCAAGCTATTAATAGGTTTATATTAAGTAGTATAAATATGGTTATTGATCGCGCCGGATACCGGTTAAATGTCGGCATTATTCTGGTGAATGGATCTGGTCGAGTTTTTTGGGGGAAACGTCATGGTCATGATGCCTGGCAATTTCCACAAGGTGGGCTTGCTACCGGTGAAACGGCATTAGAGGCAATGTTTCGAGAACTTAAAGAGGAAATCGGTTTAGATAGAGAAGACATTGAAGTTTTAGGGGCGACCAAACGTTGGTTAAAATATCGCTTGCCTAAACAGTATCTTCGTCATGGTAGCGAACCTTTGGTGATTGGACAGAAGCAAAAATGGTATCTATTAAAACTGGTTACTTCTGAGCAAAAAATTCGCTTGGATTTAAGTGATTCACCTGAATTTGATAGTTGGCGTTGGATTGATTACCACGAGCCACAAGAGCAGGTTATTTTTTTTAAAAGACAAGTTTATTCTCAAGCCATGAAGGAATTGGAGCACTTGCTAAAAAGGCGTCGTACTCCTTTTGGGACTCGTCGTAAGCGAGGTAATCATAGTCGATAAATGTTAAAAATATTAAAGCGAATCGTACAAGATGTCACAACTGCCAATCATTTGGACGAGGCATTAGCAATTTTAGTGCAGCGAGTGCGCAAGGCTGTTAATGCTGAAGCGGTTTCCGTTTACCTCATTGATAACAAGAACGCTGAATATGTTTTAATAGCTACCGACGGTCTAAACAAGCAAGCAGAATTCAGAGTGCGTGTTAGTCTCGACCACGGCTTGATTGGGTTAGTTGGTCGGCGGGAAGAACCGATCAATATTGAAGATGCTCCATCCCATCCAGGTTTCCATGAGAATCCCTTATTAGGTGAGGATCACTTAAAGGGTTTCTTAGGTGTTCCAATTATTCAACATCGTAAACTTTATGGTGTTCTGACAGCCCAACAAGCTGAGGAACGATGTTTTGATGACGCAGAAGAAGCCTTTCTAATCACGCTTGCAGCACAAATGGGCGGTATCATTGCCCATGCTGAAGCAACGGGTGAACTCGCTTTACTAACACAGCCGCGTCCTTTGGGTGTGGCTAAGGTAGAGCCTACCTCTACAGCGTTGACCGGGGTTGGCAGCGTTCCAGGCGTTGGTATTGGTACTGCAGTGGTTGTTTATCCAGTGGCTGATATCGATGCAGTGCCAAGGCATGCTGTTGAGGATGTCGACGAAGAGATTACGATCTTCCATGAAGCCTTGCAAACCGCACGCGATGATATGTTTCGCTTAAGTCGGCGTATGAAAAAGACGGTTGCAGAAGATGAACATGCGCTATTTGATGTCTATCTTCGTATTCTGGACAAAGACAGTTTGGGTGCGGAAGTTGCAGACGTCATTCGCCAGGAATGCTTAAGTGCACAGGCTGCACTGGTAGCAGTGATAAAGAAGCATGTTCAGCAATTTGAAGATGTAGAGGATGAATACCTGCGAGAGCGAGCTAGTGATTTTCGTGACTTGGGTCGCAGAGTATTAGCTGAATTGCAGTTGTCCCAACGTGAAGAAATTGTTTATCCTCGCCGGACTATTCTCATCGGGGAAGAAATTACTGCTTCAGCGCTAGCTGAGGTTCCTGAGGGACAATTGGCTGGCATAGTATCAGCCAAAGGCGCGAATAATTCTCATGTTGCCATTCTGGCTCGTGCTTTGGGTGTGCCAACGGTCATGGGGGTCAGAGGGCTTAAAGTCGAGCATCTATCACGTCGCGCGGTGATTGTGGATGGTTATTATGGTCATGTCTATATATCCCCATCAAAAACTGTTTTAGCAGAATTTAAAAAGTTGGCGCAAGAGGAAGAAGAGCTCAATCAAAGCTTGGTTAGCTTGCGCGATAAACCAGCTGAAACGCTTGATAGTCACCGTGTATCGCTGCAAGTTAACACCGGTCTAGCTATGGATGCTGGGCTATCTTTGAGCGTGGGTGCTGAGGGCGTTGGGCTCTACCGCTCGGAAGTGCCCTTTATGAGTCGAGATAGATTTCCCTCCGAAGATGAGCAATATATTATTTATCGCCAAATATTGAAGGCCTTTGCTCCTCGTTTGGTCACCATGCGTACCTTAGACATTGGTGGAGATAAAATCCTACCTTATTTCCCTGTAGAAGAAGACAATCCTTATTTGGGTTGGCGTGGGATCCGCGTTACCTTGGATCATCCAGACGTGTTCTTAATGCAGGTGCGCGCTATGATGCGTGCCAGCGAAGAAGTAAATAATCTGCGCATCATGTTGCCTATGGTGACTACTTTAAGTGAAGTTGAGGAAGCTGCTTTTCTGATTGATCAGGCGTTTAAGGAATTGCTGGAAGAAGGTTGTCATATTGAAAAACCAAAGTTGGGTGTGATGATAGAAGTTCCTGCAGCCGTTTACTTAGCCCGAGAGTTGGCTAAACGCGTTGAATTTATTTCCGTCGGCAGTAACGATCTAACCCAATATTTATTGGCAGTCGATCGAAATAACTCTCGTGTTGCCGGTCTTTATGACGCTTTTCATCCCGCGATGTTACGGACTTTAATGAAGGTGGTGGAGGGAGGGCATGCGGCTGGTGTAGAAGTGAGCATCTGTGGTGAGATGGCAAGCGATCCTTTAGCAGTCATTCTTTTGTTAGCCATGGGTTTTGACACCTTAAGTATGAACTCAACAAGTTTGCCGCGCATCAAATGGGTTATCCGTAATATTTCTTTAGCTCATGCTCGTAAGGTCTTAGCTGATGTATTGGAATTAGAGCATCCTGCTGAAATCAGATTCTATTTGCAAAAAGCGCTGGAGCAAGAAGGCTTAGGTGGTCTCATTAGGGCTGGGAAATCATGATATCATCTACGCTTGCGATTTATGGTGGGATCTATGCCTTAACAGGAAGTGTCGCAGGCTTAATAGCCGGCACCCTGGGTATCGGTGGTGGTATTGTTATCATTCCTGCGTTGCTTTTTATTTTTCAGCACAATTCGGCATTCCCGCCTCATCTTATTATGCACATGGCGGTGGGGACTTCTTTGGCTGTTATGTTTTTTACCGCTCAAGCCTCGGTACGTGCTCATCATCAATTAAATGGAATTTTATGGGATGTATTTAAACGTCTCCTTCCAGGCCTTGCATCAGGTATCGTTTGTGGGGCGTTGACTGCGAGCTATTTATCCACCGATTTGTTAAAGATTTTATTCGCCATATTTTTAATAGTCGTTGGCATAAGATTGCTACTTGCCAAACCTTCAGTGCATACACCCTCTTCATGTCTTGGTAAGCCGTTGATAAATACTGTTATCAGTTTTTTAATTGGTTTTACTTCAGGTTTACTTGGAGTGGGGGGGGGTAGCTTGGTTATCCCTTATCTAAATTATTGTGGTGTAGAGATGCGAAAGGCAGTGGCTATCTCGGCACTGGTAACCGTCATTGTGGCCTTGCTAGGGACATTTATTTTTATCATCATGGGCTTGAAAGAGAATAGCTTGCCTTTGTATAGCACGGGTTATATTTATTGGCCAGCGGTCTTCTGTCTGGCATTGCTTAGTAGTGTTTTTGCACCGTTAGGAGCGAAAATAACTTACAGAATTTCAGTTAGGCAATTGCAGTATGCTTTTGTTTTACTACTCTTTATTGTAGCAATGGAGTTGCTATTTTAGCTAAGAGGCTATTGAATGTTGACATTTCCGAATATAGACCCTGTTGCCTTTTCCATAGGTCCTTTGCAAGTCCATTGGTATGGCTTGATGTATTTGTTTGGTTTCATCAGTGCCTGGGCCTTGGCTCATTGGCGTGCGAAACATTATCATTTGGATTGGACATCGCAACAAATAGGCGATTTAATTTTTTACGCAGCGCTAGGTGTAATCATCGGTGGCAGGATGGGGTATATGCTTTTTTATAACACCGAGCAATTGTTTAGCCAACCTTGGATAGTGTTTAAATTATGGGAGGGTGGGATGTCTTTCCATGGTGGCTTATTGGGTGTAGCTGTGGCTGTATGGTTGTTTGCCCATAAAGTCAAAAAACCTTTTTTAGAAGTGGGCGATTTTATCGCTCCTCTTGTCCCCTTGGGGCTTGCTGCCGGACGTGCAGGAAATTTTATTAATGGTGAATTGTGGGGGCGGGTAACTGATGTGCCTTGGGCAATGGTGTTCCCTAACTCAGATGGACAACCGCGGCACCCCTCGCAATTATATGAATTAGGTCTAGAAGGGATCTTTTTGTTTGTCCTTGTTTGGTGGTACGCTGCTAAGCCCCGCGCTGTTGGCTGTGTTTCTGCGGTATTTTTAATGGGTTACGCGCTTTGTCGTCTCCTTGCTGAATGCTTTCGACAACCAGACGTCCAACGAGGATTTATTGCTTTCGATTGGTTGACTATGGGACAATTATTATCTATTCCTATGCTGTTGGCTGGATTATGGCTATGGTGGGCTAAACGATGAAAACCTATTTAAAGCTGTTGGAGCATATTCTAGAACATGGTGTTCAGAAAACAGATAGAACCGGAACGGGAACGCGTTCTGTTTTTGGTTATCAAATGCGTTTTAAATTGAATGAAGGTTTTCCTTTACTGACCACAAAAAAGCTACATACTCGTAGCATCATTCACGAATTACTATGGTTCCTTCGTGGCGATACCAACATCGCTTATCTCAATGAAAATGGTGTAACGATTTGGGATGAGTGGGCGGACAGTCAAGGCAATTTAGGACCCGTTTATGGGCGACAGTGGCGGTCTTGGCCAACACCCGATGGTCGTGAAATCGATCAGCTTTCTGACGTATTGCAGCAAATCAAAACCAATCCTGATTCTCGTCGCCTGATAGTGAGCGCTTGGAATGTGGGGGAATTGGACAAAATGGCTTTGATGCCTTGTCATGCTTTGTTTCAATTTTATATTGCCGATAAACAACTCTCATGCCAATTGTATCAACGTTCAGCGGATGTCTTTTTGGGTGTTCCTTTTAACATTGCTTCCTATTCATTGTTGACACATATGGTGGCACAGCAATGTGATTTAGATGTCGGTGATTTTATCTGGACTGGCGGGGATTGCCACCTTTATTTAAACCATCTTGAGCAGGCACGTACACAATTGCAGCGCACTCCCTTGCCATTACCACAACTCAAAATTACACATAAGCCGCCATCTCTTTTTGAGTATGAATTTAGTGATTTTGAATTTTTGAATTATCAGGCGCATCCCCCGATTAAGGCGCCTATTGCTGTTTAAGCTGAGTCTCTGGCTCAACCGGGGGTTCATCCTTTTTAGCATCATCGTCCATGTCCGTCGATAGAATTGTTTGTACCTGAGTTTCCCGATTTGTTGCCTCAAGGCTAAAGAGAGGATGCTGACCAAAAGCCAAGTATTTAATTGGCATAATCACTAAAAACGCACCAGTGATAAATTGTAGCACATCAGCTAAAAGACGTGGATAAAAGTGCCTATGCTGAAAATGCGTACGCGCCAAGTTTATTGATTCTTTCCTTTTCGTTTCAATATCTTGCGTAGTTAATAACACTGGGAGAGCTTCTTTACGGAAATTGCGTAATTCTTGCTTAGCTGACTCTTCCCCTTGATAGTTATTAACAAAATCATCAAGTTTAGTGATGATGATGGCCATCTTATTTAGCTCGATACTATTGTTAGACATTAAATCTTCGCTAATCTCAGCCGCTTTGTACTTTTCTATTAAAAGAAGTGCTTTGCATAAGTCCTCATTTCCCAAGAGTTCTCCAGTGATAAAGCGATCTAATCCTTTTTCATTCAGCAGTTTGACCACTGCCATTTGATTACTGCCTTTGTTGAGAAATGCTTCTTGAACCACAATGTTTTTGGCAGACAATCGTTTAATAAAAGCGATTTTATCGTTGATACCCAAAGTATCATCTACATCATTTTTCACAAGATTTTCAATGACTTTTAATGCTGGTGCTGCATTGATAAAGTGTAAATTTGCATTGACTACTTCCCGCAGTTTCTGTGGATCGGTTAGATATTTACCAACTGTGACAAGAAGAGCCTCTGCTTCAGCTTCGTCAGCACCATTCATTCTTTTAAAGAATGCAGTATAGTCTTCTTTATTGGAAGCTAATTCATGGCGCTCTACGATTTTGTCAATTTTTTCTGATTCAACAGCAAGACCATCTTTTGTAGCTTGCAATGTTTGCAGATGTTCTTCTAGTTTTGCTTGCTCTACCCACTGTTGGTAGTCTCTTACCAATGGTGTTTTAAGTTCTGTAACAAATCGTGTTTCATCTTCTAGAAGTTGATACGTTTCCTTAATTTTGCTTACACTGTTCTGACGATTTTGATGAATGTCATCCGCAACAGTATTAATTCTTTTAATTAGTTCAGCAGCAATGTTTTTTTCTGCTTGAACTACTGCTAACCTTAATTTCTGCGCAATAGTTTGTAAAGCGATTAATTTACCCTGATGAAAAACAATGCCATCTACATTACCTTCATTGAGTGCCGCATATTTCTCATCAAATTCTTGATTAATTGCAGAAACTGTCCCTTGATCCAATGCATACTTACCTAGGTTAGCATGGACTTTTTCAAAAACATTTTTAAAAGCCTGTTGTTGTTGGGCAATAGTCTCTTGCAATGTTTCGATTTTTATTTGTCTGCAGCGTTTTATTGCTACTTTTATGCCAGGCAGCAATTCTTCTTTAAGCTTTTTTTCCTCCATTTCAGCTGCTTGGAGGATGAGCTCAAGCCGTTCCGGTGTCTCTTCACCTTTGCCGGACTCAGGTACTCGTTGAACAGTAAGAGCATTCATTTGCTCAATGAGTTGGTTTTCTTCTTCAGTAAATTCAAAGCCTTGATCTTGAAATTGCTGTCTAATATCAAGCTTTTCTTGCTCAACACTAACGGCTATTGCATTGACTTTCTTAATGATTGCCGTACAAATTGCTCTTTGACTGTTAATGACTTCTGCATTTAATTTTTCTATAAGAGAACTTAGTGTTTTTTGTTTGCTCTGATAAAAAACAATGTCATCCACATTGGCTTTATTGAGCGCCGCATATGTCTCATCAAATTCTCGGTTGATTGCAGAAACGGCCTCTTGATCCAATTCATACTTGCCCAAGCTCGCATAGGCTTTATCAAAAATATTTTTGAAAGTCTGCTGTTGTTGGTCAATAGTCTCTTTTAATTTTTCGATTTTTATTTGCCTGCAGCGTTTTATTGCTGTTCTTATGCCGGGCAGCAATTCTTCGTTAAGCTCTTTTTCCTTCTTTTCAGCTGCTTGCAGGATAGGCTCAAGTAGTCCCGTTGTTTGTTCACTGTAAGTTTCGGGCGCTCGTTGAACAGTAAGAGCATTCATTTGCTCAATGAGTTGGTTTTCTTCTTCAGTAAATTCAAAGCCTTGATCTTGAAATTGCTTTCTAATATCACGCTGTGCTTGCTCAACACCAACTGCGATTGCATCGACTTTCTCGATGATTGCCGTACAAATCGCTCCTTGCATGTTAATGATTTCGTTTTGTAATTCTTCAATAAGAGAACTAAGGGCTTTTTGTTTGGCCTGATAAAAATCAACTTCATGGGTGTAACCATCATTAGGAAAAACGTCTTCGTATTGCTCCGCAAATGCTTGCTCTATAGGGGTAAATAAATTTTTATTTTCCTCCCATAAGCCATAAGCGACCAGCTTGTTTTGATTATCCTGATAAAAATACTTAAATGTTTCATTTTGTTGTGGAATGACACTATTCTTAAGCTCTTCCACTCTTGCTTGGAAACCACGTTTTACCGCTGCTACAACCTTTGACCATGCACCATCAAATTCTTTTTCTTTCTTGGTAATGTCATCAAGTTTGCCTTCTAAGATGTTAGGGGTCATTAACCCTTGATAGGTACGATCAATTGCGAAATCCTTTTTTGTTTTCTCAATGAGCATTTGGTCTTCATCCGCGAACTTTATGTCTCTCCCTTCGAGTTGTTTTTCTAATGCATGAAGATGCTGAGCAAACTTGTCAGCTATTTTATCAATTGCACTAATTAAACCAGAACTAATGTATTGTTGTTCAGAAATGATTGTAGCGTTAAATTCTTCTATGAGCTTTTTTAAAGTGGCCAGTTTTTCTGTCTTAAATTGGACTTCATCGGCTTCACTGTCTTGTCGTTGATATGCTGCATCAAATCGTTCTTTTGCTTCTGAAATGATACTATCATCAATACCGGCTTTTTCTAATTGTTTCGCGATATTCTCGTATAGATGGTTAAAGCTTGCTAATTGTTGCTCTAATTGCTTGTTTAATTGATCCAGTTTGGTTTCTCTTTCTTGATCAAGCTGTTTAACCTGCTTTTCTAACTTTTCGATAATGTCTTGTAAAGTACGGTTGCGCTCTTCATTACCAACTTGAGCATATAGCTGCGCTGCCTGTTCACCAAGAGTTTTATAAGGTTCAGTGTTTTGCAAATCAATGCCGTGCTGTTTGACTAGAGGAGTAGAGATGTCATTAAGCTTTTTCCACAGGGTTTCTTTTTTAGCTGCTTCTGCCTGTATACGACCTCGTTCTGTTTCAACAGCAAGTCTCAGGGTGCGATAAGTTTTAATAAATTCTTCTAACAGTGCGCGGATTAGCTGGGGATCTTGGGTTTTCCCAAGCATATTTCTAAGGTTTGGATAACTATTTTTATGTTGTTCAAATTTAGTTATAGCGACAGCAAATGACTTATCCTCTTGCCTATATTTCGGGCTATATGGAAGATCAGAGGAAATTTCTCTTTCGAGCTCGGGAATAAGAAATCCAGTCTTACCAATATTTTCGTGGTAATGTGTTTTTCTAGCGATAAAGGCTTCGAAGATTTCAATTTGGGCTTCACATCTCTTGTATGAATTGAGCGCGGCTTTTTCCTCTTGAGATAGTTGAGTATCAGGATTTGGTTTCTCAGGAGGTAATGCTTCGATGAGAGGGCTATATTTATCAACTAACTCTCTTTTGATTCGACTTAATTCTTCGACATGAATTGCTGTTCTATCCCATGAGCTCATATCCGGGTTTGAACAGGCTTTTTCTAAAAGTTCTATTGCATTGAGGGCTTGTGCAACTTTGCCTTGTAGTTGATTTTTATTCATAAAACTCCTGCTGTTTGGTAATTTTCATGACGTCATTTACCAAATCACTATGACTGTTTAATGATCAAATTTAATAATTAATAATATAACTGATTAATATTAAGCGACTATTAAGGATGGGAAAAAATTCGAATGCCGCAAATTAGCTGTTGCCGAAAAAGGGGAAGGTAACGATGGATTTGTAATAGGGACGTTCCTAGCATGATCAAATAAAGCTACTTTTCCGGGTTGAATCGCTTCTAAGTGTAGCGATTGCTAAGTTCGTTTGATGTTGTCGTTGGCTTAAACCATAGACCAATAGTAACTGAGCAAGATAATAGGTGAGCATGATTAAAAAATTGATCATCTTATTATCAACAAGAACGAACTGATTAAGAGCCAATAGGAAATCAGATAGTAAAAATAGACACGCACCACTGATGATTAAACGTGGGTGCTGCTTAACTTGAAAGGCGGTTAAAACCATTATACTTAAAAAACTTAAATAAACCGTAGCAGGGATGGTCATTTTTCCTAGGTACGGATACATGTAAATATAATTAATAGCAATAAATACCAGTACAGGCAGAAAATACAGCCAACGTTTTATCTGGAGCTGAGTATCTCTCAAATAAAGGGCAATGTAGGCACAATGAGCCAATATAAAGGAAAGAATACCAGCCTTTAGAGCGAGATCAGCCGGGACGGTTAGGATAATATCTCCTAATAAAGAAAAGACTAATGCCACGGAAAGCAAGGTTTTCGTTTCTTTGCTCGCAAAAGATTGCCAGGTCAAAACCAGCAAGAGAGCGATAGGAATAGGCTTGATTAAACTGTTAATAGGATAATGAATAAAAGGCAAGAGTCCGAGATAAACAATCGAGCTCACAAAGAAAAGAGCAAGGGTCAACGTTGAGCGTCTTCCTGTCATATAAGTGTCCTTATTAAGGTTTGCATGGATTTAAATAAAGAGACAATTTTTAACACAAAAGCGGGTTTTTTATTAACTGTCTTGTTTTTCCTTATGCCGACGTCCCGCGGCTTGACCGCGGGATCCACAGCGATCGTTGAACATGTCATGGACCCCGCGGTCAAGCTGCGGGGCGTCGGTATAGGGAAATCGCAGTTTTAATCACACCCCACAAAAGCGTTGTAATTTTTTTATCAAATGGTTTAATATTCGCCTTCATGTTCTTTTTTGGATCGAAATATGAAAAAAATTGTTCTCTTGCTTATCGCTGTCATGTTTTTGTCTGTAGGCTATGCTAGCAAGATTAGTAAATTTTTAAATAAGATGGAAGCAGAAGATAAGGCACGTCAAGAACGTGAATGGCAACAAGATATGGATTTTAAGGATTTTGCTTTTCGTTTAGATAAACGTTATGTTGATGATCAAGGTCAACGTTGTCGTGATTACATCTTCAGAGCCCGAAGCAATCCTTATCGTCACGGTTATTTTACCGTTTGTGATGAGCGTTAATTAGGGACGTTCTCTATTCTTAGTCAAAGAGTTTACGAATGGTTTCTGGAATAGTAATGGACTTATTCGCTCGATAATCCACCCAGACAATTTTGCTTGTTCCTTGGGTCATTAAGACCTCATCTTGGTAGATTTCATGGTCCATCATGAGGCTCGAGCGGCCTAAGCTATGCACACTGCTTACCAATGTCAGGGTGGCTGGATAGACAATGGGTTTAAGGAAAGTACAGGCCACGTGAATCACCACAGGCCCGATTTGCTGTTTCATATCCAGGTGCAGATTTTCTAACCATTCGATGCGTGCTTGTTGAAAGTAATCGAAATAACGCCCATTGTTCACATGTCCTAGAGCATCCATATCGCCCCATTCAATGGAAAAAATTTTCTTGTGCACAGCAATTCTTTGATCAGTCATGATAGGTCCATTGGATCAATGTCCACATTCCAGCGAACATGGTTTGTTAGTTTATTCATTGTCAACCACTGCCTAAGTTGCGTCAATCTGGTTTGTAGTATTTTGCGCGAGGAAGCCTTAATGAGCAGCTGCATGCGATGTTGATTAGCCCTGCGTGCCAAGGGAGCAGGAGCAGGGCCTAGGGTTGTCACCTCATGCAGCACTAATTGTTCTTTAAGCAAATGAAGAAAATCCAATACTTTTTTGGCTGATTTGTCTTGCGCGCGAATCAGCGCTAAAAAACGGTAAGGCGGTAGATCGGCCTGTTGTCTTAACGTTAATAAAGCTTGTGCAAAAGAATCATAACCTTGTTGAATCAGTAAATTCAAAAGAGGGTGATGGGGTAAATGTGATTGAATGAGCACCTGACCAGGGCGTTCAGCACGGCCAGCACGACCGGAAACTTGCGTTAATAACTGGCCTAAACGCTCCAGGGCACGAAAATCCTGATTATAAAAACCGGCATCTGTATCAACCACGACAACTAAAGTAAGACGTGGGAAATGATGGCCTTTGGCCAACATTTGCGTACCCACGATTAATTGTGCCTCACCACGATGTATCCGTTCGAGATGATTATCGAGTGCGTTTTTTTTCCTCACCTCATCGCGATCAACACGTAATAGATTGATATTGGGAAAATGATTGCTTAAATACTCGTGGATGCGTTGGGTTCCTGCGCCAATAGGCAATAATTCTTGACTGTGACAGGTCCGGCAATGCCCAGGAATGATGGTGGTTAGCCCACAGTGATGACAAACCAGTCGGCCCATTTGACGATGAAGGGTTAGGTGGCTATCACAAGCTGGGCAATCAGCCATCCAGCCGCAGTGATGACAGAGTAATACGGGTGCAAATCCACGGCGATTGATGAATACCATCACTTGATTATTTTGTTGTAAATGCTCAGCAATCGTATTTAATGTTTTTGCAGCCAACCCATGCTGCAAAGGTGTATTGCGAATATCGATGATTTGATAATGGAGTGGTGATTTGCTGAGCGCTCTTTGATTCAACCGCAATAAGCTGTATTTCGCTTGCATGCAATTATAAAGACTTTCGAGGCTTGGGGTAGCGGAACCTAGAATAATTGGAATGCCTTCCATATGCGCGCGCATCAACGCTGTATCACGGGCGGAATAACGAACGCCTTCCATTTGTTTGAGCGAAGGATCATGTTCTTCATCAATAACGATTAATCCAAGTTCTGGCATGGGTGTGAAAATGGCGGTACGCGTACCGATGACCAATTTAACCAAATTGTCTTTGGCAAGTTGCCATGTGGATTGTCTCTCACGTTCGTTAAGATTCGAATGAATGACGGCCATCGGCTCAGCAAAGCGAGCGGTAAAACGGCTTAGTAATTGTGGAGTTAGACCAATTTCGGGAACAAGAACCAGAACCTGCTTACCTTGGGCCAGAACTTGGGCGATAACCTGAAGATAGACTTCTGTTTTACCGCTGCCGGTGATGCCTTGTAACAGAAAACAATGGTAATGGTGCAGCTGTCTACAGATCGTTTGCACCGCCACATCTTGTTCTGCATTCAAGATTAATGGGGGGCTCAGCGTGCTATTTGACTGGGGGATGCTAACTTCATTTTTTATAGCAAGAATATTAAGCTTGATTAGATGATCTAACTGCGCATGAGTAAAGCCTTTTTGCAAAAGCGTTTTTTTATCCGTTGCTCCAGTGTCAGCTAAAAAATTAATGAGCGCATGTTGTTTGTGTGCTCTAGAGGGTATAAGTGAATGAGCACGTTCAACATCTAACATCAGCCGATAGTAGCAGCGCAATGGTAATTCACTTTTATTTCCGAGACGATAGTTCTTAGGTATTGCCAAAGGAATAATTTCAGACAAGGGGCTTTGATAATAACTGGCTACCCATTTAAAGAAATTCAGCATATTTTGGGTCAATAGAGGTTCAGTATCGATAATAGAACTCACTGATTTAAGTTCAGTATGTGGGCTCTGGGTATGTTTCCCGATAACCAGTCCCAAGCGCGTTTGATTGCGAAAAGGTACCCAAACGCGTATACCTATGCCAGGAGAAAGAGGACCATTCACATGGTAGTCAAAATAATCACGATATGTATGAGGGATGCAAATTTGATAGATTTGCTCTGCTTGCTTATCCATGGATTAAGAACATGATTAAATTCACTGTTGACGTTGCCATTCGTGACTTGCCGATTGACCGGGGGCTGAATAGACTTTCACAACAACTTTTTCAATTCGGTGTTTATCAAGCTCTTTTGTATCTTTAATTAATTCTTGAACAAACCAGCGCGATAATTCTTCAACGGTGATGTTTGTCAAAGGCATCAATGTAACGTCTTCTTTCAGGAAAGGAATTTTTTTTTGATTGAAGGTAAAGTAATAGTAATCCTCGTCTTCTATCAATTGCAGAAAAGGGGAAAATTTCGGCATTAAGAACGTTTGGTTTAAGGAGCGACATAACTTATGAATGCGTTCTTTATAATACCGATAATCAAACGTCATGCCATTTTCTTCCACCCATGTGGTTAATGCCAAATATACACCATACATATGGCCATGAAGAGGTTCTCGTTCAGTGGCGGAAAAAATAGTCGTATGGCCAGCTGAAAATTTCATGGATTCTTTTTGCAGTTCTACTGTCGTTAAGTATTTTTTCATCATAAACTCGCTCGTTTATCCTGCAATTGAAAACCAAGCAAAGGTAACTCTATGTTTTTTGCCAAGGCAAGTACTTTGAATAATTCGCCCATCTCACTCGGTTGCAGCAACTGTTTGACCGCTTGTTGTGCTTGAATGCGATGAGTCCCTACGGCTTGTTGCTCTAGCAAGCTTAACAAACCATTAGCCAGCAAAAAAGAGGCTTGATTGGTATAGCCTGCCACATGAAAACCTGCCTGTTGCGAAGCCTTTGCCACATGAGTGAAGTCAACATGAGCAGTGATATCCTGTTCGCCAAGATGAATCAAGGGATTGATGTGGGCATGATGGCGGTAATGACACATTAACGTGCCCATGTTGCGATCCGGATGATAATACTCACGCTGCGGGAAACCATAATCGATCAATAACACAACACCTTGAGTAAGCATGTTGTAGCATTGCTCAATCCAGCCATCAATAAACAAGTTTGCTTCTGACTGATAGGGAACAAGTTCTTTAGGCAAAATGCTTTGCACATGGTTAAGCAAACGGGTATTGGTGCAGGGTCTAAAAATTTCCTGCAATTGATGTTGAGAATTTAAACGAATATAGCTCTCCAGCAAGCCTTCTTCTGTTTGTAAGAAACGATGAACGGGCATGGCATCAAGCACCTCATTGGCTATGACTACTCCGCTAAATGGTTTTTCTGGCCAATGTGTTAACCATTGCACGCGCTCAAAGAGGTGCGGAATGTGTTCTTTAATAAGCTCTTCCTGTCGATGACGTAAGTTGCCACTAACTTCTAAGATCAAATAAGCTTGTGGTAGGCAAGTTAGGTGTTCAAGATGCTTTAAAATATCAACACACAGTTGGCCTGAGCCTGCGCCAAATTCAAATAGAACAGGCTCTGGCAAGCATGCCAAGATTTGTTGGCATTGATTAGCAAGTGTTTGACCATATAAAGGGGTCAATTCTGGCGCGGTGATAAAATCGCCTTCGGCTCCGAATTTCTGCAATCCAGCACTATAATAGCCATAACGAGGCGCATATAGGGCTTGTTGCATAAAATCAACAAAGGGTATCGCTCCCTCTTGTTGAATTTGTTTGCTAATGAGAGAAAATAGCGTCATGGCGGTGTAAATGTTATAAAAAATGAGGAACCATACCTTGAATCCAGTCAATAAACAAGCGGCAAAAGTGGCCTTAATCACCGGTGCCGCCAGACGAATCGGGGCTGCTATTGCTTGCAAATTACATGAAGCTAACTTTAGAGTAGTTATCCATTGTTATCAATCTTTAGAGGAAGCAGAGACCCTGGCGCAAAAACTCAACCACAATAGGGAAGAGAGTGCTTATGTTGTTCAGCAGGATTTACATGTGCCGGATGCTGCTGAGAAATTAATTGCTGCTACAGTAAATTGGGCACAGCGTTTGGATGTACTAGTCAATAATGCCTCTATGTTTGTTCGCAGTGATTTGTCTGCTGTCAATTCCGCAGATTGGGATGCTTTGTTCAATATTAACGTCAAACTTCCCTTTTCCTTAAGCCTTGCTGCTCATAAATACTTGAGCAAAACGCAAGGGGCAATCATTAATATTACGGATATTCGGGCGGAGAAACCATTAAAGGAGTATGCTGTCTATTGCCAAACCAAGGCTGCCTTAGCTATGCAAACAAAAGTCTTGGCTTGTGAGTTTGCGCCTAAAGTGCGTGTTAATGCTGTGGCTCCTGGTGCTATAAGTTGGCCAGAGAAGGAGAATGCTTTAAGTCAGCAAGAAAAGCAAAAAATTATTGCCAAGACACCATTAAAATGTCACGGAAGTCCCGAATTTATTGGTCAGGCTGTTCTTGCACTCTTGGAAAATCCCTTTGTTACCGGACAAACACTTGCTGTGGATGGGGGGCGCAGCATTGGTTGAGGTGTTTGCAAATGCAGTTGAATCAGAAATGGGTCTTTGACGTTGACAGTCTATACACATTTTTATCCACAGATTTTGTGGATAAAAATAAAAGAACCAGATGGTCAAAAATAGGCTTTAAGCCTCGCCAATTAAGGAGCTTAGAGAAATGATACGTATAAGAAAGAATGGAGGGGGATAAAAAATATCCACAGGCTATCTTGCAAGAAAAAGAAGTGCCTGGTCAGAGATCATAACCAAATAAATTTTAAAAAAATAGTCTTGACACTCATTTTTTTGTTAACCTGAAATGACGGATAAATCGGTTAGTTAACGAGTGTCAACAGACCCTAGTATTCGCGCATTACATTAATTAAGTGAGTTAATCATGATGATGGATAAAAGAAATCTTTCCCCACTAGAGCTAATAAGAATCGCGACTGAACATGCCTACTGTGCGCAACATTTGTTACACAATGATAGTAAAGTAACAGGAATAGGTTATGAGAAGAGTGATGCTTTAGCGCCTATCACATCGCTGATGTATACGGCTTTTGAATTAACGCTAAAAGCTTATTTGTTACATGATCATAAAAAACTAACGCCCCCAAAAAGGCTGATGGAATTGGTCGAAATGAATAGTGAGCTAGGTCTGTCTAATCAGGATAGAAAATTGCTTAAAAATCTAGCAAGACAACAAGCTTTTCGTAAAGGATTAGATTACGAGCTCTGGGAAAACCGCCAGCAATTGCAAGTCTTTTGTACAGAGATACTTGCCCTTTATGAAAGGCTACAGCATCTTATGCCCATTGAGTTACAAATGAATTATCAATAGGACGATAAGAGTACCTATAGACTAGGCAACCAGGTAATGAAGCTTTAAAGGGTTTGCCTTATCTTCTGTCCATTCCAAGCTTAAGTCACAGGAAGCAAGTTGTTTTTTTGTCGCTGGATAAAATATTCGATGCGGCATAAAAAAATAAGTTAAAGGCATTGTTACTGTATACTCAGGCTTAGGGGGATTCAACAGACAAATCGACCAGTTGTTGCCTGTTAATTGCGCTGTACTCTTACTAAGCAGTGTATAAATCTGATAAAGTTGATTGGGTTCATAAAACTTTTTTTCGCGCTCAATTTTACCTGCAAACAAGAATATCAATGTTAGAGAAATGATGGCCAGAGATGTTCGACTGAGCAAAGAATTAAGAGCTTGCGGTTTAAGGTTATCCAAAGCTATAAAGGCGCTAATGCAAACCCAGGGAAGGAAAAGCATGTTGTAATAGCGATGAAAATCCAAAATTTTTCGATTCGTATGACCAACATCAAAGACAATAGCTTGCAAACTGTAAAGCATAACCAAATATAACATGGCAACAATAATAAAAATTGTCATTAGTCGATTAATCCGCACCTTATCCATGGGGAATGTTTTAACCAACCAATACCATAGGCCAGCGATTAAGCTGTACATCAAAATATAAGGTGTTCTAATAAGATAATCAAAGCTTGAAAATAAGACCGCTTTAAAATAGAGAATTTGCGCTTCATGATAATAGGTATTGAAGGGGTTAAACGCAGCACCAGCTGATTGGACAGACACAGCCTTAGAAAAACTATTAAAGCCATGATTAGCCACATGGATTTTCCACGATAGTTTAATTGCCAAAGCGGCTAATCCTGCCCATATTCCATAGATAAGAGCTTTGCGATTTGTTTTCTCTAAAGTAATAAGCAAAACAATTGCAGCGATAGAAAATAGGAGACCAATCTCTTTGATAAGGGAGAGAAAGAGAATAGGAAGAATAAGCAACTGTGGTACATCCCCTTTCTTATAGATTAACCAAGTGATAGCAAATAAATAAGCAGCGACATAAGCATCAACTTCCATGCGCGCAAAAACGGTGCCATAGGCGAAAGTAAATAAGACAAAACAAAAACTCAAATAAATGATTGAGCGAGAGACATTCTTGGGATCAAAGAGCACCATGAAAGCCGAAATTAGAACAAGTCCTTGAGCAAAATAACCCAGTGTTTGGGAATATTTATTGGCCAGTGTATAAAGTAAATAATGAACACTCGCCATCCCGGGAATATAACTCAGAAAATTCGGGTGAATGTAATCAGCATTAATCGGGAATTGATTAAAAACAAATAAATATTTACTAATGGTGCCCCAAAAAGAATAGTCATCAATGCTTCTAAATTTAAGACCATATACAACGACCAAATCTACTATAGATAATCCTAAAAAAAAGCAGATGGTGATTATATCTTGCTTAAGCGAAAGAGGTTTATTTTGGATGGATGAGTAAATAAAAATGAGAAAAAAAACTCCACCGGTTGCAAGAAGAATAAGGGCGATGAGCTTAGGTATAGCAAATAGGAAACTGCAAAACATAACGAGTCCTAAAAATGACATCGTGTTGAACAGTCCCTCAGAAAAATTACTTTTTAATAATTGACTAAATACAAATCCCCAACCGATGATTACACAGCAAAATGAGAGGCAAACAAGTAGTAGCATACTGCTTCCTTAGGGATATCGTAAATATTCAAATTGACTATCGACCGCGAATTACCGTGGTCAAGCCACGGTAATTCGCGGTTCTAAAATAGTCAAGCAATAAAAACTTGGAGACTGCGGAATTGAAATTAAGTTTATTAGGGAATGTTTGTTTAGAGTGCTTAAGGTTTACCGATCATTTGGTTAAGCCAGTTAAAGATCAGATCTTTTTTTGTGGGTTCGGCTTGATCCAGGTTTTGGATGTTCAAACAAAAATATCGAGGCTTTTGTTTAGCTCGGTTAAATTTTTGTTGAATTTTTTTCAGCGAATGGTGACTTGCATCAATACCCAACGAACATTTTTTCCTATCGATAGGGGAAATTTTTTCCAGCAAAGCAAGATGATGAATCAAAGAAATGGGAGAATATTGGTCCCCATTTCTAATACGATGCTTTGCATTCTCATGCAATAGGTCGGGGTGCATCGAAAAGAATTGTTCAAATAGGGATTTTTTTAACGAGAAGGGGACATGCGTTAAATTAAAAAATAACTTACGAAATCCTGCCAATTTAGCACTATTTTGTTGGACTCGGCGATGGAGGGAGGGGCGCTTTGGTTTTCCCAAATGAATAAGACGTTGAATCATTTGAAATACTTTTGTATCTGATTGAATTTTCCAATGACCGCGCAGCACGGGTTGTTCCTGAATAAAAAAATCCTGTACTTTAGTTGGTCGCAGTAGGATGACATCATCATTGAAATAGATAAAGGTCTCTGATAATTCAGGGATGCGCCATAAGACAGACTCAATCGCAAGACTATTAAAAGACGGGAGTGTGTGTTGTGGATTTGGAAATATCGCTTGATGGTCAATGATTCGAATTTTATTGGGTTCTAAGTAATCTTTTAATGTATTAACAATAGATGGGGTTTGTTGATCGGTTACGATGAATAGAGTCCTAATCCAAGGCGCAAAGCGCAAGATGGAGCGAATACAATATTCAATTTCTCGACAAGGCATCAAACGTTCAGGGGAAACTTCATTAGGCTTGGATGCCACGCCAATTGATTTTAGATAGGTATCTAATCGAGCTTGATGAGCTGGGTCATGCCCATCTACCCAGGTGATGACTGCATCAATTGGATATGGATGGGAATGCACGTTAAAGTTCCTCTGATAAACATAAACCAAGGACACTCAAAATGAAATATCCAGTCGCGCTATTGAACATCAGGGAATCCGAAAAGTTACCAATCAGCATCAGGGCTAAAATACCTAGCGCTGGAATGCGCAAAGTAGGCAAATACCAACTGCGGAAAAACAGTATAGTGAGAAGCATTAAAAAAAGACCCAGACCGATAAAACCTTGTTCAGTCGTGATAAGCCAATAATCACCGTGAGGATGAACAACATTGGCATGCAAGTTCGGAAGAGGATTATCCTGATAGAAACGAAAGGAGAAACTGCCTGCTCCATTTCCAATCAAGGGTCGTTTCTTAATAAGGGATTCAGCATATTGATGAAGTTGAAGACGGAATCCCACGTTAGTATCTTTTTCATTTTTTTTATATTTTTTTAGATCATCTTTAACCGCGCGAACGCCTTCTTGCAATGTCGGACTAGTATAAAAGGCAACGGGTAAAAACAAGGTGCAGCATACTAAGCCCAGTGCAAATTGTTTGCGATTACAATACTGAAGAGCCAAGAACAACATTAATAGAGGCATCAGAACATAAGCCGTTCTGCTGGTATTAGCATATACGATTTGGAACAGAAAGAGAGAAAGAAATAAGGCCCAAAGTAAACGATGACCATTTTTTTTCTCAAGGAACAACCAGGCGCAGAGATACGCCCCGTAAACCATCATGAAGCCAGTGAAAATATGATTAAAAAACACAGCGCCAGGGTCATGAAGGGCATTTGAATAAAACCCGAAATATTGTGCAATAGAGAGTAGACAAACGAGAAGCAGCCCTGATAATAGCGCAAATAGTGCTGGATATTGAGCCCTGGTAAGATGAAATGCGGCAACTAATACAGGCAAGGATAAGTATTTTAGATTTTTCCTCAGTATAACGTATTGTTCTTTGCTTGAAGCTGGGCTCCAAAGACAGCTGATTAAGATAAACAAAAGAAATAGGATAAGTGCTTTACACCAGGGTTCAGACCATATCGCGCGAAATGTATTCTGTGCCGAGGAATTCATGAACAGTGGCACGAGCAATCCAGTGAAACAAATCGCTCTGAGAGATAGGCTCACTGGGATGAAAAAAAACAAGGCAACTAACAAAACAATTATGCATGTATTTAGCGATAGTGAGTCACGAAATCGATGATAAAGGAGTTGAGTTGTCTGCATAATAAGTGAACCTAAATGTTATAAAATCAAGAACCAAACCGATACTCGATTTTGAACGATTTTGTTCTATTTTTCCATTGTTTTTCTTTAACAGGGACTATGCATCGTACTGAGAAATCCTCTCATCAACTGTAATTGAACTATTGCATGTAATTTGTTAGCTTACGAGCTTAAATTTTCATTAAGATAATTAGGGTTTGTTGACAATTGTTCCACAAGGCCTACGTGACGCGGCTTGTCCGCGTCATCCAGAGAGCTTGTGGGTACCGCGGACAAGCCGCGGTACGTAGGGATTTTCGTAAAATTAAATATATGAATTGTCAACAAATCCTAATTTAATTTGGGTGTCTATTTAGTTGTACGCTACAAATCAGGAAATACCCATTATGCTGTCTAAAACTTATCCTGTCTTGGTTATCCCTGCCTATAACCCCGATCAAAGGCTCATCGAATTATTACAAGAGCATAAACAATTAGGTTGGGAACAGGAATGTATCATTGTAAATGATGGCTCTAATAAAAAGTCGATGCCGATTTTTACAGAATTAGAGCGAGCGAGCTATATTGTTTTACATCATCCACAAAATATGGGGAAAGGGGCTGCACTTAAAACAGCCATGAAATACTACCTTAAGGTTTTTTCTATTCTCAGTCCTGGAATGATTACTGCAGATGCTGATGGCCAGCATGGTATTAAAGACATCGTTACTTTAAGTAAACAATTCCAACAAGAACCCGAAAAGTTGCACCTTGGTGTCCGCCAAATCACTCAAGGAGATGTGCCTTTACGCAGTAAAATTGGTAATGCATTAACAAAATTTCTTTTTAATTTGATAACTAACAGTCGAATTCGCGACACGCAAACAGGTTTGCGATGTATCCCTCTTGGTTTAGTTAGACATTTAGTTGAACGTTCTACCAATCGTTATGAATTCGAGCTTGAAATGTTGTTTATTGCTAGAAAGCATCATTTTCAAATTAAACAGACGCCCATTGAAACGATTTATATTGATAATAACAAAGGCTCCCATTTCAATCCTTTGCTTGATTCTTTGCGTATATGTTTTATTTTTTTTCGTTTTTTGGGGTGGCGATTTCCGCGCAACGTCTTGAAATCCAATCCCAAACAGGAGGCTCCGAAAGCGTAAAAAAAAATGAGAGGTTCTCTCAAGCTCTCATCTCCGTCTCTAAAGGAGGATCATGAAGCAAGCGTAGGCTGGGCTGTGAAGCCCAGCGGGGGATCCATAAGCAATAGGAACAACAAATGAATTTTATTTCTCTGCCACTACTGTCGGAAAAATATGACATTCATCAAAATAAAATCTGATCCTCTTAAACCCCGCCAATTGCAATTGCTCTTCTGTTTCTTGAGTGGAGCTAAAGCATTGGAATTTAGCATGGATGATATCAGCAAAAATAATCCGTTCTAGTAACAGATCCTTCGGGTTAATTTTTTCGAGTAACCATTCGCTATTGTGGTGAGCATGAGGTGGGTAACTCAAAAAGCTTGTTACGAGCTTGCCACCTGGTTTTAATGCTGTATGGAATTGGCGATATAAATTAACCACCCTGTCCTTGTCAGGTTCGTAGATATTCAAACCATTACTTGAGATTAAATCAAATTCATTGTGTAGGTTAATATGCCAGGCATCTTTCTGTATGAATGTTGCAAATTGCGACACACGTTGTTTTTTAGCCAAGTCTTGTGCATCTTCTAGTGTTTGTGGATCGTAATCCAACCCAACTAACTCAATCTGGTCTATATTTTTAAAATTCAAATACAACAGCTCGCCCATTAAACCACAAGGAATAGATGCAAGCTTAGCGCCATTATGAACTGCTTTTTGATTTTCTCTAAGAAAGATGGCAAAACGCTGCTGGGTGGCTAACATAATCGGACCCCGATCCAAAATGAATCGCTCTAAAACGGTAAAAGGCATACCACGATTATTTTTTCCTGTTTTGCGCCCAAACCACGGATGCGTAAGCATATAGTGTGTCCAGTAGCCATTAACTCCCTGGTTTTGTAATAAAAATTGGCCGAATTCAAATTCGCTTAATTCATGAAGAATGTTAAGTTGCTCTGCCACAGTGACATGTTCTTTATCACCGCATTCTTTGATTCTTTCGCTGATTGCAGAAATGGTGTCTTGCAGATTTGTTGCGACTGATCTGTGAGAAATCAAACCCTCTTTTAGTGACATCATAGCTCCTGCTTGACTTAAAATTTAACCAGGGACTCTAATGTGCTTCATCCCAATCGTGACCTATACCAATTGCTACCTGTAAAGGAACAAACAGCTGTGCAGCGTGCTCCATTAATTCCCGAATTGTTTGCGTGGTTGATTCGACATGGTCTTTATGTACTTCGAAGATGAGTTCATCATGAACTTGCATGATCATGCAAGAATGAGGATTTGCCTGTGTGCTTTGCCATTTAGCAATGGCTATCATGGCTTTCTTAATAATGTCAGCGGCTGTGCCCTGCATTGGTGCGTTAATGGCCATACGTTCAGCCGCTTTTTGGCGTACCATGTTACGCGTATTAATTTCAGGCAAGTGCAGACGACGACCAAACAGTGTCTCAACATAGCCTTGTTCATGCGCCAACTGTCGGGTACGTTCCATATATTTAAGCACCCCAGGATAGCGTTTAAAATAGGAGTCCATATAGTTTTGGGCATCCTGACGTTCGATCCCTAGTTGCTTAGACAACCCAAAAGCTGACATACCATAGATTAAGCCAAAATTGATGGCTTTTGAGCGTCGGCGTTGCTCATGACTGACTTTATCTAATGGAATTTGAAAAATTTCACTAGCGGTCGCTGCGTGAATATCCCAACCCATGGTAAAGGCCTTAATTAAATTTTCATCTTGAGAGAGATGAGCCATAATACGCAATTCAATTTGCGAATAATCTGCCGCAAGCAAGACATGATCCGGTGGGGCGATAAATGCTTTACGAATCAAGCGTCCCTCTTCATTACGAATGGGGATATTCTGCAAATTAGGCTCACTAGAAGATAATCGTCCTGTGGCAGCAATAGCTTGGTTATAGCAGGTATGGACACGATGCGTGATGGGATTAATGCATTTAGGTAGAGCATCGATATAGGTACTTACTAATTTACTTAAGCTGCGATATTCAAGGATCACAGCTGGTAGACGATAATCAAAAGCAAGTTCCTGCAGCACCGATTCGGCAGTCGAAGGTTGTCCCGTAGGTGTTTTTTCAACAACAGGCAACTTAAGTTTATCGAAAAGAATTTCTTGCAGTTGTTTTGGTGAATTTAAGTTAAATGGTTTTCCAGCCAACTCAATGGCTTCTTGTTCAAGAGCAAGCATGCGTAATTTTAAGCGTTCACCATGTTTTGTTAATGTTTTCTCATCAATTAAAACCCCTCTAAACTCCATGTCAGCAAGTACAGTTAGCAATGGTATTTCGATTTCTTTGAGTACGGTTTCTAATGGTGCATCCAACATTGGATAAAGCTTGTGGTGCAATCTTAAGCTGACCTCTGCTGCACCTGCTGCATAGGGAGCTGCTTGCTCCACAGGAATGGTGTCAAACGCTAACTGTTTTACTCCTTTACCGACAACATCTTCATAACTGATGGTTTTTTGTCCTAGATATTTTAGAGCCAAAGAATCACGATCATGTTTACTGGCACTGCTATTCAATACATAGGATTCAAGCATGACATCAAAGGTAATTCCCTTAAGTGTAATGCCATATTTCTTCAGAACATTGTAGTCATATTTCAGATTTTGCCCGATTTTTCTTATGGCGGGAGCCTCTAAAATGGATTTCAGGGTATTTAATACCATTTCTCGCGACAATTGCAGGCTGCCGTCTTTATGCGCCAGAGGGATATAGACCGGTTGCAGGTCTTTAGCAGCCAAGCCAATGCCAACGATTTCAGCATCTAGAGCATTGATATTGTTGGTTTGCGTGTTTATGAAAAATTCACTAGAGGCGTTCAATTTGCTAATAAGTTCTGCAAATTGGTTTTCCGTATTGATTACTGAAACGCTGATTTGCAATGGTGGGACTAGTCCATTACTTGCAGCTTCCACTTCTTCTTCATCTAATAATTCTTTTAGCCAACCTTTAAACTCCATCTCACGAGTTAAGGAGATAAGACGTTCGCGATTGGCTTTTTTGATCGTTAAATCCGCTAAAATAAGCGGTAAATCCACGTCAGTCTTAATAGTAACCAGTCTTTTTGATAATGGTAAGTACTCTAAACTTGCGCGTAAATATTCACCAATCTTGCCACTGATTTTATCGGCGTTAGCTACTAAATGATCTAGAGATTGGTATTCTTGCAGCCACTTGGCGGCTGTCTTTGGACCGCATTTAGGCACGCCGGGAATATTATCGACGCTATCACCAATTAAGGTGAGATAATCAATGATTTGTTCAGGACTAACCCCAAACTTGGTTTTGACATTGTCAACGTTTAAGACCTGATTTGTCATCGTATTAACTAAAGTCACATGCTCATTAACCAGCTGGGTCATATCCTTATCACTAGTAGAGATCAAGACTGATTGACCTTGTGCTGTGGCCCAATGGGCTATGGTACCAATAACATCATCAGCTTCTACACCCTCAATCATTAAAATAGGTAAGCCCATGGCATCCAGCAGTGTTAGCAAGGGTTGAAATTGACAGCTTAAATCATCAGGCATTGGTGCACGGTGAGCCTTGTATTCCGGATACCAATCATCTCTGAATGTTTTTCCTTTTGCATCAAATATGACAGCGATTTTCTCTGGTTTGTAATCCTTTAATAGGCGCTTGACCATATTAGCGACACCATAGATCGCTCCTGTAGGCTGGCCTTTGGAGGTGGTCAGCGGAGGTAGTGCATGAAAGGCACGAAAAAAATAAGAAGATCCGTCAATAAGAATCAAAGGTGCCGTCATTCAATCTGTCTCTTGTTGTGCTAAACGCTGACTAAGCTGGTCAACTTTTTCGCTTAAATTCTTTAAATTTTTACGCATCAAAGGGATGCGTGAGAGAGATAATTCCTGTTCGATTGCTTTATCTTTGGGGCGAGCAGGATTACCCAGATACACATTTCCTTGTTTTAGATGTTTTCTTGGTGGAACACCGGCGCGAGCGCCTAAGATTACGCCATCGTCAATATGTACGTGATCACTTACGCCAACATTGGCGGCAAAAATGACATTGTCACCACTGGTGGTACTCCCTGCAATGCCAGTAAACGCACAGAGAATATTATGTTTTCCGAGTTTTACTCCATGAGCAACTTGCACTAAATTATCAATTTTGGTACCTGTACTAATGACTGTGGCACCCAAGGTGGCTCTATCAATCACCGTGTTGGCACCTATTTCCACATCATCTTCAATCACTACATGTCCTACATGAGGGACCTTTAAATGGTGATTATCTACAAAAGTATAGCCAAATCCATCCGATCCAATCACTGTTGATGCATGAATAGAAACACGAGAACCGATTTGACATTGATCGTAAATGGTTACGTGAGGATGAATAGTGGTGCCGGAACCGATAACCACATTTTCACCGATGTGGACGTGACTTTTAATGATGCAATCGTCACCAATGGTTACCCCTGACCCAATGACAACATAAGCGCCGATATTTACATTGTTACCCAAAATGGCATCTTCAGCGATGATGGCTGTGGAGTGGATATGGGGACGGGGTTTGGGGGATGGATAAAAATGATTCAATAATTGAATAAAGGCTTTAAAGGGATGAGCAACTTGAATCACAGGTTTTATTTCGCTGGTGATGGTACTGCTAACTAGGATCGCTGTGGCATCTGAATGCTCTGCTAATTGCAAATTCTCATCTCCATCCACAAAAACCAAGGAACCAGCAACAATATTATCAATCGGGGCTAAGGAAGAAATATTAATTTTTTCATCACCAATCACCGTACCATTAACTAAAGCGGCTATCTCATACAACGAAACATTCATTAAAGTACCTTATAATCGTGCAAAATATCGCGATTATAACTCGATGCTGCTTTAGTTGCGAATCTTTATCTTTTACTGGGTGCGATTAAAACGGCGGTTTTTCGGCCTGAGGAGCCATGATAGTGGCGTCTAGAAGGCTTTTGCATCATCTAAAGGCCCTTCGAGGACCTCAGGATAGGCTTCGAGACGGCGTAAACGCCTCCTCAGCCCGAACGGAATTTTTATAATAAGTCGCACTTTTCAACGCTTTTTATATCCTTCGTAACAGTATCGCGGCGTTTGCACCGCCAAAAGCAAAATGATTCGATAAAGCGATATTAATCGGTTGTTTGCGAGCATGATTGGCTACATAATCCAAATCGCAAGCGGGATCAGGTTCGTGTAAATTGATGGTGGGTAACAATGTATCGTGTTGTAAACTTAATGCAGTGGCAATAATTTCCATTGCCCCTGCTGCACCAATGGCATGGCCTGTCATTGCTTTTTGTGCCGTAATAGGGATTTCATAAGCACGTTTACCAAAGACTGCTTTGATGGTTTCCGTTTCTGTAACGTCATTTAATTGAGTGCCTGTACCGTGAGCATTAATGTATTGAACATCGCCAATAGTAAGCTTGGCGTCGTCTAATGCATGATGAATAGCGCGGACTTGACCTTTCATGTTAGGCGCGGTGACATGATAAGCGTCGCAGCTGGCGCCAAACCCGATAATCTCCGCGTAAATTTTAGCCCCCCGTGCTTTTGCATGCTGCAATTCTTCCAGAATTAAAATACCAGCACCATCTGCCATCACCAAGCCGTCGCGGTTTTTATCAAAAGGGCGGCAAGCTAGGCGAGGATTTTCGTTTTGTGTGGACATGACGCGTAACCTACACCAAGCAGCCATGATTGTTTCCCAAAGTAGGGATTCTGTTCCCCCACACAAAGCGATAGGCAATTGACCATGGGCAATTTGTTGATAGGCATAGCCTATGGCTTCTGCCGAAGATACACAAGCATTAGAAATGGTTGAATTGGGTCCTCCAAGGCCAAAAGCGATAGCAATGTGATTTGCCACCGAGTTTGGCATGCCGCGAATGACACTTAATGGAGGAACTTTTTTCCAACTTTGAGTAAAAAAGAGTTGATAAGCTCCTTCCAACTCGGGTGTTCCACCCAAACTCGTACCAATGTACGTGCCGGCCTTATTCAATTCCGCAGGCGTTAAACCGGATCGTTCAATCGCATGATGAGCACAGAAAAGCGCGTATTGAGCGACTCGAGGATAGCGTTTTGAGTTGGCAAATTCTGGCAAATGAGCCATAGAAAGGTTTTTAATTTCGCCGGCGATTTGTGTTGGATAGGGGGAAGGATCATAAAGCTGAATACGCTCAATTCCACATTGACCATTAATTGCTGCTTCCCAGAAGGCTTCCAGTCCATTACCAATGGAAGAAACTATCTCCATCCCAGTGATTACAACCCTTTTTTTCATTCCTTCCCCTTTGGCGCTTTCCCGTCGCAAAATTTTAAAGCCAAATACTAAAGGTGCTTTGGAAAATCTGTCAAGCGCAATTCTTCATCTGGAACACTGTACTTGCTATTCAAGCCTGTTTTTTCCCACAAATTAGCATCTGATTTTGTTGGAGAAGATGTTTATAGAGTTTTTGCACCAGCTCTCCGGCATGATCGTTCTCTTCATTGGTTGCGCTGTTAAATAAAGCACTGATGATGACTTTGTTACACGGCACATACATATAGAGCGCCCTATACCCTAGTGTCTCGCCTTCATAAAACCAGTAACGACCAATGTCGGCTTGATATCTTTGTGAGATCCCGAGACCAAATCCATAAGGGTCGTTTGCATTGGTGTGTCGAAGAGGTAAACCAGAAGATATAGAGATCAACGTTTGCATTTTTTCCTTCTGAGCGCTGTTCAGTAACTTATCGCCAAGAAACAATTCTTCTACCCAATGAACAACATCTTCACTATTGGCAATAAGAGCACCAGCAGCACCAGCCCAGCTCAAGTTATTTTGGCTAACATCCTGACCTAGCAATTCCGGATTCTCATAAACGTTATAAGAGTATCCTTTGACCAAGCGTTTCTTTATATTACCAGGATAATCAGGCACCGGATAAAAGGTGTTTTGTAAGTTAAGTGGTTTAATGATCTTATCAACGATGAGATTTTGGAAAGGAGTGTTGTAGGCTTGGGTAAGAATTAACTCCACTAACACATAGCCGGTATTGCTATAGAAATAACCTGATTTACGCGGTGGATTGAATTGCTCTGAGTAAACCAGATTAATTAAATCTTGTTGCCTCCAGTAGTGCTTTAAGTTTTTACTCATTAAATAATTCATTTTGGGGGACTCCGAGTAGTTGGGAATCCCACTACTCATATTGAGTAAGCTGGTTAAATTTATTTCACCCCAATGAGAATAATCAGAGAGATAATGACTCAAGCTTCTCTGGAGCTGAAGCTTGCCTTCACTTTCGGCAAGTACAGCTAGAGCGGCGGTAAATGATTTGGTAATGCTACCGATGTTAAAAAGATCAGTGCTGGTAATAGGTGAGCTATCGGCATCCAAGTCGTGATGACCAGCCGCATAAGTATCTATTTTACCTCTTGTTTTGATAGAAACCTGAATGGCTGAAAACAACTCCGTTTTACCATATTTTTGTAAGTGCTCCTGGATAATTGTGTTAATGGTGTTTTTACGGTTAGGTTGTTGTTGGCTTTGTGGCGTTGCTATAGCGGCCATTGTTGTGGTGGAGATTGCCAACAAAACTGGAAATAACCATTTCATTGATTTGCCCTTCGAATAACGTTAGTAAAAAGTTGCTAGTAATAGACTCTAGAAACTGAGTGATTAAAGCTAACATGAATTGAAGAAGCGATGCAATGAAGGATAAAAGGAAAAAAATTTACCCCTTCACTAGGGAACATCCCTAGGATTAAGCAGCAGGAGAAACGATTAATCTAGCTTCAGTAACCTCAGCCTCTGGTTTTTGAATCCAGGCAGTTAGATCCGTTTCTCTATCAGTGGGTGCAGTACTAAAAAAGAAGGTTGTCTTCGCTACATATTTTCGAGCTGCACCGATAAATAGTCCTAAACCGCCAAATAAAACAGAGACCATCATAAAGACATCAGCAACCAGACGGCGTGTACTATGGCGATGGCCAAATTCATGTTGTGCTGCTTCAACAATGGCATCGGCCTGCTTGCTGACAGGAAGGTCTGAGAGACGTATGTCTACTGCTTTGCTATAAAAGCTCTCTAGTGAACTCGTGTATTCTTTGCCTAGTTTATTGTCCTGATTAAGAGCAACCTTCTGTTGACGAAACGTTTCCAATGTCAGCAAATCTTCCACCAACTCGTGAGAGAGTTTAGTTTCAGGTCTGTTTTGGAGCGCCTGCCAAAGCCTGGGATCTTTGCTTGGTAGATTGTAAATCGCTTCACCTATGGTTTGCCGTGCTGCCCAACCTTCAACAGTAATATAAAATTGATTTTCTTTGCTTCTTTTTGCGAACTCTGTTTCAAACTTTGCACTGAATTCCTTAGGCAATTTATCAAAGAATGCCTGCAGATTATTAAATGCTTTTGTCTTGTCTTTAGCAGCTGCAGTGTCATATTGACGAATATGCAATTGCCAGGCTTTCTGCAATGCCCCGCCAAAAGTGGCAGCATGTTTTGCCTGCAAATTTTTGGATAACTTCTCATAGGTGGTTTGCAGGATGGCAAACTGTTCCAAGTCAGGGGTTTCGCTAAATACTTTTTGTTTGCTTTCATAATCAATGGACGCTTTTAATTCCTCTATTTCCTCTTCCGCGGTCGCAATTTGCTTAGCAATGGCGGTTTGAAAAGCAGGCAGGGTTGAGGCAGTGTCTTGTAGACGAATTAAAGCCTGCTCTTTTTCCTTAAGTGCAGGCGTGGTTCTGAATTCCTCTGTGGTACTTAAAAAGAGTTCAACTTGCTGTTCTAGTTCTGCTAACTTGGCGATTTTTCCCTTGGGATTATCTTCGCGCCTATGAAATTCACTTGCTTTTTCGGTAAGAGCTTCCTTCATACGTTTGCGTAAGTCGTTATCTTTAAGAATTCGAAACAGTAGAAAACTGCTGTCTGCATCGTCTATTTCTTCCAAGCAGATGGTAGCCAGTTGTACACCATTCATTTTTTGTAGAGTTTCATCACTGATCGGATAAAAGGCATGACTATCAAACGTTAGGGTTTCGCCTGTTGATGGCTTTAATAACTTCGATAATTGTTCATTCGCTTGAGTGAACTCCCGCAGTCCTTTTTCCAAACCATCGAGTAAAGCCCCCATCTGTTCTTCGCTGCTTAACTCGGGATGCTTTTTTTGCACGGCTTGTTGATTTTTTAATGCTTTCAGGGCTTGCATAACAGCAACGCTCTGAACGGAAAACTGCATCATTGTTTTCCAGAAAGAGTCTGCATTCTGATGGTTATATTCTGCCACAGCCTTCTCATAGGCTCTTAGTCGGTTAGTAGACCAGGTTTTAGGATTAAACATAAATAAGTATCGCAAAATCGTACTTTCGCGATATTGGGGAACGAAAGCATGCCCCATATCTAGTTCATTGTCTCCTGCGTAATATTTAACCAGCATGTTGTCGGAGGTAAGAGGATCATGTTGCCAAAAATTACATATCTCTGCTTGTTGTGCGATAACATCAATATAATGATTAAATAGCTCCGCTAATTTGTCGATATCTAGTTGCTGATAATCAATCTTGCCTTCTTTTGCTCTAGATAAATACGTCATCCAGTTATTTACTAAAGCAGGAAAAGGAATTTCGCTGTCGACGGTTAAGACACCCTCCTCAGCAATCGAGGAGATGTGCATAGAGTTAGAAGCGCTCTTTGAGTCAGAAGGAGAAGAAGTAAAAATAACACTGAAGTACATATCTTCATCTGGTTTGACATTTTGCTTTTGCTCTTTTTCTTGCAATATTGTCGTCATATTTATTCTATTGAGTAGATGCTGTGCAAAGATTTTTGCGACATCAGCATAATTGCCATCTTTTCCAAAAGTCACATCACGAAATGCATCAATGCCAAGGTAATCTGCTAGCTCTGTTTTTGTTTCTTGATCCACTAAATCAACGGGAATTTTACCAAGTGCTATTTGCACGATCTCAAGCATTACATCCTCTGGTTTTTCTCCCATGGCTTCGAGTACAACTCGCCCTTTTGCAGCGATGGCTGTAGGAAGACCACGTATATTGCGATAGTTATCAATATAACCTTTAGTCCATTTTTTGATATTCAGAAGGCCTTCATATTCTGCGGGAGAGAGAATATCCTTATTATTATCGGGTGAGGCAAAATGGCGAAATGCATCACCCCAATCAATACGAGCAAATTGGTTGGCTGTTGTTTGTGAAGAATCGGATTTTTGTGAATGCAAGCGAACGATGTTGCCGCTATGGACACTAAAGGCGCTCAATACAATAGAGAAGAATAGAGCGAAGGAAAGACCATAATACTGCCCATCTTTGGTTAGCATAGGATAGTAAGCAGGACCATTCAGCATTTCTAGGAAAAGATTACGATCAGAACCATCTCTATAGCCAGTTCCAATAATTTTCCATAATTCGGTGAAGGACATTCTAGGTTGAATTATACCGTAGGAACCATCTTCGAAACGAATAACGTCGGCACAAATAAGAGAATTTGCATAGCCTGGTGGGAATTTTCCTGCACGTACTAATGGCTCTATTAAGCGCGCTTTGAATTCTGTAAGTAAAAGACCTGCAAATAATTCAGTAAATAATTCCTTCTTCTCTTTGGGTAGTTTGATGAAATATTCTTTACCATCGGTCCCACGATAAAAACCACCTTTATTTTTACCTGCGGTTTTATCATCGATTTTTGTTAATTCAATTTCTTCATAAATAATAGTCATGACGGCAACCTGAAATAAAAATCGATGAGAGTGCCATATTAATAAGCAAAATGGAATATTAAGAAACCTCAAACGAGACTGTTTATTTAACTGTGTTATTCCTGCGTAGGCGGGAATGACACAGTTCGGTAAACGCTTCCAGCTTACTGCTCTTGGCCAAAATAAGTTTGATATAAATTGAGGTAGGAACCATCCTTTTCAATCGCTTGTAGCTGGGCGTTAAGTTGTTGCACGAGCTGATTGTTCTGCGGCAAGGTCATGATGGCTATTCCCTCGCCAACGATAGTAGGTGTTCCTAGTAATTTAAATTGTCCCCCGCCGTTTTGTTGCCAATAAAGTGCAGTGGATTCATGAATAAATGCCGCTGCGATATTCCCTGTACTTAAAGCGTTGACTAGATCTTCGATATCATCGAAGTCGATAATGGTAAATTGGCCAGGAAAATTTTGGTTTAAATAATTAGCAAAAACACTGCTATCTTGCTCTCCCTTGAGCACCCCCACTTTCTCTCTGGCTAAGTCGTTTAGCGTTTGCAAAGTGCTTTTGTTCGAAATCAAGAATTGTCCTTTGCTTAACATGTAAGGGAGGGTAAATATGTATTTTTTCAGCCTCGCCTCCGATATCACAATGCCGCCAATGGCAAGATCAATGGTGCCATTATCTAAGGCAGGAAATAACTTATTAAAATCCATTGGCATCAATTGACACGGTGTGTTAATTTTTTGACATAAAAGAAGAATTAATTCTACATCAAAGCCCTGATTCATCGAGGTCACAAAAGGAGGATCAAAAAAGACAGTACCAACTTTGATATCAGCATAGGTAGAAGGAAGGTAAAGAGAGAGAAAGAATGCCAATAAGGCGGTCCTGAATTGTTTCATGATTGCCATCCTGTGCGTCAATCTCTAAAGTGGTAAACTTCTTTTACATTAAGTGTAGTCAAACCCAGCATTTTTGTGAGAGCAAGAAAATATTTCAGCGGTCATTTCAGTCGCAATGGCGTTAAGTTAAGCTTAATTTCTAACCCGTTCGGGATGAGTCCTTCGAGAACCTCAGGATGCGCGAGCGCAGCACCGTCTCGAAGCCTCTTTAGCAAAGGCCCTTCGAGAGAGCTCAGGACAGGCTTCGAGACGGCGTAAACGCCTCCTCAGCCCGAACGGATCGGTGTGAATTTAAATACTCCTTAACTTAACGCCATTGATCTCAGTCGGAGGATGTCTATTATAGTTGGAATGTCTCTGCCATTTTGTCCACAGGAATTAACCAAAAGTCACTCGCGTTTATTGTTGTAAAGCCATAGCGAGTATAGAGATTAAGGGCATTACGATTGGATGTTTCCACATCAAGCGTCAATTTGGTTTTTCCCTGAGTCAAGGCATGATTAATACAGTAAGCAAGCATTTCACCACCCCAGCCACGACCTTGGTGCTGAGGGAGGATAGCAATATCAGACAGAATGGCCCCTTTCTCCTGCCAATGAATATGAGCTTTTCCCACTGGCTTCTTCTCATGCAGGGCTAACATTAAAGTATAGTTATTGTCGTTGAGAAGCATTTGAAAGCGTGTGGTCATATCCACCTGTTGACCTGAAAAGCAAGCTTCGTCAATAGCACATAAAGCAGGAATGTCACTAAGATCCGCTTTGTGAATCTCTAAATTGGGAGCAGGAATCAGAATGGGCTCATAGCTATTTCTTTGCATCTGATATTCACTGTGGCAATAAAAAAAGCCACGCTGTGTTAGCCAGGTGTTATCTTTTAAAGAAGGCATTGAAAAAATGAGACTTTTAATTTCTTTAGCCCGCAATAATGGCAAAATCGTTTTCAATAATTGTTTGGCTATCCCTTGTCTGCGATGTGAGGGGGAAACCAAAAGACTTACTTCACAAGCATCACTATAGAAGAAGTAGATGCTTAAAAATCCAATTAACTGCTCATCCTGAAGGAAGAGCACATTATTTTCGCTCGTTCTTTTTTGCGTTAATAAATGATAATACAACGCGGGTATACCGCCATCGTAATCCTGACATAGTGCAGCCAGTGTTTCCACTGACTGTAGTTGTTTTTCATCCAGTTGGGTATTGCTGATGATCATGATTTTCTTCTTAAATAAATTAAGTATTACATAATTTGGTGACTTTTTTTAAATATCTTTATTCATCAATTTATTTTCGCCATCGTCAAAGAGTAAGATCAAAATCAACCCATCCAAAAAAAAACGATAAACAATAGCGTTAAAGCAAAGAGCAAGGGGTTTACTGGTTGCCGCGTCATTAGTTTTAATACTGTATAAAGAATAATACCGCCGCCGATACCATCAGCGATTGAGGATGTGAATGGAATCATCATGATTGTAACCATGCAAGGAGCAATTTCTGTAAAATCCGTCAATTTGAGATCAACAATATGTTTCAGCATACAGCAAGCCACATAGAGTAGTGCAGGGCCTACAGCATAATTTGGAATCATCTGTGCAAGAGGAAAGAAAAATAACATCAGGATAAAGCCCAAGGAAATAATCAAGGCAGTTACACCAGTACGTCCTCCTGCCTCAATGCCAGCAGCTGATTCTATATAAGGGGATGTGCTCGCCGAACCCAAAAGCCCTGCTAATGCTGAAGCGGCAGCATCTGCTGTTAAGCTTTTACTCAATCGCTGTTGGTAATCGACGTAGTCTCTGAAAACAGATTTATTAAGTAAACCAATTAAAGTACCCGCAGCATCAAAAACAGCGATAAGAAAGAAAGCGAAGATGGCTTTAATTGCACTCATACTGGTTAGACCAGAGAAATCAAGCTTGAGAAAAGTGGCTTGCATTGAAGGCGGCAGAGCAATCAATCCCTGCCAATGCGTTAAGCCTAGTAATAAGCTGAAAAGACTCGTTGTTAAGATGCCGAGAATGATGGCAGCGGGAATGTGATAATAATCCAAAAGAAGAATCAATAAAAAACCAAATAAAAATAAGCCAGTTTGTGGGGTAATAAGATTCCCAAGACTCATTAGCGTATGTGGATTAGCGACAATAAGTTGATTGGTGCGTAAAGCGATTAATGCTATTAATAAACTGATACCAATGAGAATGGCAATCTGCAGATTATAAGGAATGGATTCAATTAATAGTCTTCTTAGCGGTGTCAAACTAATAAGCAAAAACATCATCCCTGAAATAAAGACCATGGCCAAGGCATGCTGCCAGTCGATCCCCATGCCTTGAACAACACCATAAGCAAAATAAATATTCAGGGCCATCCCAGGTGCTATACCGATGGGTGTGTTTGCTAATAGTCCTATTAAGGCACAACCAAATGCGGTGACCAAACAGGTAGCCGTAAATACAGCCCCTGTATCCATGCCAGCATCATGTAAAATGGTTGGATTGACAAAGGCAATATAAGCCATGGTTAAAAATGTAGTTATGCCCGCAAGAACTTCTGTTCTTAAGGAAGAACCGTTCAGTAAACGAATTGGTAGGAAGGTCATAGGTAGTTGCTTAAGACGCAAAAGTTGATACTACAAAAGTTAGGTTGGGCTTGCAATAAAGACAGACTGTTCACCGAACTCTGTCATCCCCGCTTACGCGGGGATGACAGAGGACTTGTCAGCTTATTTTGTCGAACTAGAAATGGATATTAAGTACGGCGAAAATGATTTCTATGGCGATGAGGACAATAATGGTGATTTCTAAATTATGGGAATGGCGAGTTTCGAGATAGCTATTAAACATCTCAAAAATCTCATTGAGGGTATCTAAACGATGATTAATAGCATTCACTCGTCGTTGAATATGAAGATAACGTTCCATCATCGTGTAATATTCTTCAAGGGTGGGATGTTGCCAAAAATATTTGGGATGATAAAGAAAATTACTAATTAAATTCATTTCACTTTTCGCACCCAAAATCTCACCTATCACTTGACGTATTCGATTGCGCGATATAGGCATCCCACCTTTATTGGAGATGCTTTGAATCATCGGGTTGTATTTTTCGATTAGGGCTTCAATAATCGTTTCAAAATACTGTAATTTCACCGACTGTGAGAAACCATATGAGAAGCTTAATTTGAGTTCATCACTGTCGGCATCGATGGTTAAACAATCGACATCAAAGTAACCGTGTGGCTCAATAGCTGTTTTCTCACCAATTCGAAAGCTAAACTCATCACGCACTAAAAAGGTGACTAGCTTGTCGCCGAAGGGGCGAATAATATCAAGATAAGTACTTATCTGATAACGCTTAATATCCCACGAGACAATTGTTCCATTTTTAAAAACAAAAGCCAAGGCATGAGGTGTGTCTCGATGGCTTAATTTTAATACATCCCGAGTTCGAACTGAGTTATAACCGAGTTGACTGTTTTTAAAATACGTATCTAAGCGCGTCAAATCGATTGAATTGGCAATGCAATAACTTAAGCATTCCATGATAGCGACCTTTGATGGTTTACTGCTCGTGATTTATTTACCACGGGTATCTTTTAGACAGTATAACCTAACCTGCTTAAGACTACACGTTTTCAGTCACTTCTCGTCCCGGATAGGCTTTTTTTCTATCCGTAGCTCCACTCAACCATTGAGGACAAACCTCCAAAATCTCGGCAATCTTGTCCAATTGCTCCACAGATGGGAGTAAATGTCCAAAAATCATTGCATTGGCCAGATGACGTGTGACGCCAAATACCTTAGCCACGGCTTTGGTTTTTTCTGCAAGTTCTTCAGGAAAACCCAATAAAGATAATTCCCGATTAAATCGTTGTGAAAATACTTTGCTGTTCACTTTTCACTCCATGAAAAAAATCTTCTATCAGCACCATGCTGACCCCTTCCTACCCGTCAATCCTTGATACAGGTAAAATCTGTTATAACTTATTTTTTTATTGTCGCAAAGTATTTTTCATGTTTTTAAAAACAATTAGTTATCTGCTGAGCAAAGGCTAATAAGCCTTGTAATTTATTGAACAATTGTTTGCACTCACCGCTGAGATGAGTAGCCTTTACAAATCATCGGTTGACTCATATCTATGCTCCACTCCCTGACAATCACGTCTCAGTTTGATTAAAATCTAAGCTGCAATTGTTAGAGAGTGGATGACGAATAAGGTTATTGAAAACCCTCAAATTAAATCTAAGTGGTGTACTTAAATTCCACAAAAGCCTGATTCGCTTTTAAGCGTCCTTCCCAAGGAGAGAGGCCAGCAAGCCAACCATCAGCATTACTGAATACACTTGATGGGCCATTAAATTTGCCGCCGTCATAATAGCGATAGCCCGCATCAACACTAAAATGACTTTGCTGTGGCCTGAAGTTGACTCCAGCTGATGCCTGCCAAGCAAAACTGTTCCGGCTTGCTGGGTTACCAATGCTTGTGGTAGATCCAATAGGCACGCCAGCCGCAACTAGCCTGGCAACAGTATGAAAATCGCGAACTTCATTGTAGGCATAACCAACCCCGCCGCCTATAAAGGGTGTAAACGCGACACTGGCGATATTGGCCCAAGCTTGTATGGGGTGCAAGAAGCCATTCACAAGAATTGCGCGATTATCCAGACTAAAATACCGCGTGCGTATATCCCCGGTAGCGGGGCCGCTGATGCCTGGAGGAGCCGTTTGAAATTTTTGATAATCAAAAACTTCATGAACAAGATAACTCACACTTACATCCACATAATCATGAACTTGTTTACCAAGTGCAAACGTGTAAAAACCTCTGTCACCTAAATCAGAGTCATAACCCTCCGCAGAAAAAGCCCACTGGGTTGGATTTGGATTGACTATCCCTGGTTCTTCGGTCCAGGAATAACCTGTGCCAATGGACCCAAACCATGAATAAACAGGAACAGCTTCTCCTATGGTCCCTGCGTATGATGGCAATGATAAAATCGAACAAATCATTAAACTTAATCTTTTATTCACCATAAACATCCTTATTATAATTTAATTGATTTTTTACTATTTAGAATTCTCTTAGGTTGTATATTTGAATTCCACAAAAGCCTGATTTGCTTTTAATCGTCCTGACCAGGGTGCAGAACTAAGAAAACCATCGCTGTTTGTAAATACAGTTGATGGGCCATTAAATTTGCCGCCATCATAATAGCGATAACCCGCATCCACACTAAAATGACTTTGCTGTGGCCTGAAGTTTACTCCAGCTGATGCTTGCCAAGCGAAACTGTTTCGACTTGTTGGATCACCAATGGTTGTGGTGGATCCTACAGGTACTCCCGCCACGACTGTCCTACCAACAGTATGAAAATCGCGAACTTCATTGTAGGCATAACCGATCCCGCCGCCTATAAATGGTGTAAACGCGACACTAGCAATATTAGCCCAAGCTTGTATGGGGTGTAAAAAGCCATTCACAAGGATGGCGCGATTATCAAGACTAAAATAGCGTGTACGCGCACTTCCAGTAAAGCCTGGCGTACCGCTGGTGCCCGGAGGAGCAGATTGAAATTTTTGATAGTCAAAAACTTCGTGAACAAGATAACTTACGCTCACATCAATATAATCATGAACTTGTTTACCAAGTGCGAACGTGTAAAAACCTCTGTTACCTAAATCAGAGTCATAACCTTCTGCAGCAAAATCCCAAAAGGTCGGATCGGGATTGACTATCCCTGGTTTTTCGGTCCAGGAATAGCCTGTGCCAATGGAACCAAACCATGGATAAACAGGAACGACTTCTCCCATGGTTCCTGCATATGATGGCAATGATAAAATTAAAGAAGCTACTAAACATATCCTTTTATTCACTATAACATCCTTATTTTTTAAATGAGAAAAACCAATATTTTACAATCCGCCCTGATCATTGCAAATTTACTTCCATGATTCAACTGAAGAATTAGGGGCGTTTCCTAAGTTAAATCAGATGATGAGATGAATAAAGCCACCTAGGTGGCTTTATTCAGCACTCTCTGATGTATGGTGACTATAGTAATTTAAATCTAATTCTCTAGCCGCTTTTACATCATCCAAACGCCTCACTGGTAAATTGTGAGGTGCTTGCTTCAATAGGTTGGGATTACTTTCTGCTTCGTGACGGATGGCTTGCATAGCACTAATAAAACCATCCAACTCTTCTTTGCACTCTGTTTCCGTTGGTTCTATTAACAAGCATTCGGGCACTAGCAACGGGAAGTAAGTTGTAGGGGCATGAAAACCATAATCCAATAAGCGCTTGGCTAGATCCATTGCCGTGATGCCGTAGAGTTTTTTCTCCTGGCTTAGCGTTAAAATGAATTCATGGGCGGCTCGTCTTCCTGGATAAGCAGGTCGAAATCCTGTTTTGCTAAGTTCACTAAGGAGATAATTGGCATTGAGTGTGGCGAACTCGGAAACGCGCAATAAGCCTTCTTTACCGAGAGTGCGAATATAGAAATAAGCGCGCAATAAAATACCGGCATTGCCCATAAAACAGGATAAACGCCCGATGCTTTGTGGATAGTCTGTTCGAGTTGCCCAGCGATAGATGTCGTTCTCTTTGATCACTATTGGTAAAGGTAAGTAGGGCAGCAGCCGTTTACCTACAGCGACCGGACCTGCGCCTGGACCGCCGCCACCGTGAGGTGTGGCAAAGGTTTTATGTAGATTCAGGTGCATGACATCAAAGCCCATGTCGCCGGGGCGGACTTTACCCAAAATGGCATTCAAATTGGCGCCATCATAATAAAGAAGACCACCCGCTTGATGAACAATGTTAGCAATCTCTTTAATTTGTCGCATAAATAACCCCAAGGTTGAGGGGTTAGTTAGCATAATGCCGGCTGTCTTCGGTCCAACCTTGCTTCTCACTTCGTCTAAATCGATATCGCCATCTTTTGCCGTTTTAAGCTCAACCACTTTAAAACCACACATGACCGCCGAAGCTGGATTGGTGCCATGTGCTGCATCGGGTATTAATATTTCATCTCTTGCCGTATCGCCTCTTGACTGATGATAAGCTTTAATCATGGCAACCCCGGCAAACTCGCCTTGCGAGCCGGCCATTGGCGTCAATGAAACACCTGGCATCCCAGTGATTTCAGCTAAATAGCCTTGTAGATCATGTAAAATTTGCAAAAATCCCTGACTGGCTTTTTCAGGAGCAAGAGGATGACGATTAAGAAAAGCGGGTTTCGATGCTGCTTTATGAACACCACGAGGATTGTACTTCATGGTGCATGAACCGAGGGGATAAAAGTTGGTGTCAATAGAATAATTGAGTTGCGATAGCCCCGTATAATGGCGAACCACTTGCAATTCTGAACAAGCGGGGAGGCGTGGTGATTTGTTGCGTAATAAATGCTTAGGAATGGCCAACTGTTTTTCCCTTGTTGCAGGAATTTGGGCCATTGCTTTCCTTTTTATTTTTGAGCGTTCAAAAATTAACATAATTTGCCTTCCGTTTTCTGAATAAGATCCTTAAGTTCATCGCGATGTTTAACGGGTGTAAACTCAATGATTTCGTAAGCGGCAATTTCAGCCATGCAAAAAGGATCTTGATTAAGAACTGATTCCAAATAGACCTTATCATTCGTGATGGCAATAATGATGCCCCCAGTTCTTGGCTTCATAGGTCCTGATGCGAGTAATAAGCCTTGTTTATAGTAAACATCAAGAAATTCGCGATGTTGTTGTAGATATTTATCTACCTCGCTTAAAGGGACTTTATAAGTGAGTTTTACAATAAACATCAGTAGCCTCGCTTCGTCATAATTTGTTTAAGTGAATTAGCATAATGCTCAATGTCTTCAGCTGTACGCATTTCTGTTGCGCAAATCAAAAGGCTATTTGCTAATTGAGGGTAGTGGGACTCTACGGAGTAACCACCGATGATCCCAAATTCACGCAGTTTTGCTAGTACTTCATCCACGGGTTGCGTTAACTTGATTAATGCTTCGTGGAAATAAGAGGCTAAAAAAACACTCTCTACCCCTTCTATTTCAGTGAGCAAACTAACCAATTTTTGTGTGTTGGTATGGCAGGTATGGGCAACCTGCTGTAATCCTTCTGCTCCTAAGAGACTCATATAGATGGTGGCTGCGGTTACAAGCAAACCTTGGTTGGTGCAAATGTTAGATGTTGCCTTGCCTCTTCTTATATGCTGCTCCCGTGCTTGCAAAGTTAGGGTGAAACCTGTTTTACCATCTTGGTCTAGCGTTCGTCCTATTAATCGACCTGGCATTTGGCGCACGTGTTCGATGCGAGTACTAAAAAAACCAAAATAAGGACCGCCTGAAGCCATGGGTGAGCCTAATGGTTGTCCTTCCCCACAGGCGATGTCTACGCCATGCTGACCCCATTGCCCTGGTGGTTTCAAAAGGGCTAAAGAAATTGGGTTAACGCAGGCAATACTAATGCTATTGTTGGCATGCGCCCAATCCGTGAGTTCATCAACCTGCTCGAGACAACCAAAAAAGTTAGGTTGAGCAATGACCAGCGCCGTAATGTCTTCATCTCGGTATTTATCTAATGCCGAAAGCGCTGTGATTCCTTCACTTAGGTCAAAAGGCAACGTGATGACTTCAATATGCTGGGTGCGGACAATGGTTTCTAACGTTTCACGATAAAAAGGATGAACAGTCCCGGCTACGAGTACACGATTGCTTTTACTGCGCTTATTAAGCCTTACTGCCATTAACACCGCCTCAGCAAGAGCGGAAGCACCATCATACATAGACGCATTGGCGACATCCAAACCTGTCAATTCAGCTATCATTGTTTGGAATTCATACAGTAATTGCAACGTTCCTTGGCTTGCTTCCGCTTGGTAGGGGGTATAGGCTGTTAAGAATTCTCCACGTGATGCAATGTCCCAAACAGCGGCAGGAATATGATGTTCGTAACTTCCCGCGCCCATGAAACAAATACCAGACTGATTTTTGCAAGCCTGTTCTCTTGCCTTTTTAACCACGAGCATTTCAGAGAGGCCCTCTGGAATATTTTTGAGATCGTTATAAAGCAAGGAGGGAGGAATTTCATCGAACAATTCTTCGATGCTTTTTATCCCTATGCTTGCCAGCATCGCTTCCGTGTCTGCATCGGTATGTGGAATGTAAGGCATTGTTAATGGTCCTCTTTAATTTCGTTTTGATATTGTTCATTATCTAACAAATCATTCAATTCAGTCGTGTTGCTTGGTTTAATTTTAACTAACCAGCCTGCACCATAAGGTTCTTTATTTACTAAGGCAGGATTTTCGCTGACTGACTGGTTAACAGCGACAATGACCCCACTTACTGGAGCGTAAAAGTCAGAGGCTGCTTTGACGGATTCAACTACCCCAATTTCGTCCCCAGCGTTGACTTCGTCCCCTTCTTCGGGCAACTCAACAAAGACCATGTCGCCAAGCAATTCTTGAGCATGCTCGGTTATGCCAACAGTAAATTCGTTATCATCCGTTCTCAGCCATTCGTGAGTTTTTGTAAATTTTAATTCTGCCATGGTATTTCCTCTCTTTTTATTCTTAAACTGCTTAGGATCTGTTGATAATTCGTTTACTCTCCTACGCTCCCGGACTTGATCCGGGAGGGTCACGTAGGGCTTGTAGAGCAAATGTCAACGGACCCTAGAAAACTGCTTCATTCTGTCACTTGGAATACGTCCTTTTCGCTCCTAAAGGATCTTTCCCTGCTTAACAAATCTTGGTTTTCTAACTTTCGCAGGAATCAACTTCCCACGAATTTCAACGAAAACTTCATCTCCTGTAGTTACTGGGACCCGAGCCAGAGCAATGGATTGTCCCAGGGTGGGTGAATAACTGCCACTGGTGATAATCCCCTCTGCTTGTCCTTCGACAACAACCCGCTGACCAGAACGCATAATACCTTTATCGTTCAGGAGTAGCCCAACAAACTTACGTTTAACGCCGTGTTGTTTTTGTGATAATAGGGCACCCATGCCAATAAAATCTCGATCTTCAGGTTGCCATTTCACGGTCCATTCCAAACCTGATTCGAGAGGTGTAGTGGACTCATCCATGTCTTGCCCATAAAGAAGAAGACCAGCTTCTAATCGCAAGGTATCGCGTGCGCCTAAACCGCACGGAGCTATTCCTGCTCGTAATAACGAAGACCAAAAATCCACAATCTCGTCTTTGGGAAGAATAATTTCCAAGCCGTCTTCTCCCGTATAACCAGTGCGTGCAAAAAACCAATGTCCTACATCAACACATTCAAATTGGGTTAATGTAGATACTGCATCACTTTGGGCTGGGGTAAGAACCGTCATCGTCTTTGGGATAGCCTCAGGGCCCTGTACGGCTAGCATAGCCAAGTCATTGCGCTCTTGTAAGCCCACAGAAAAGCCTTCACTTTTTTCACGGATCCAAGCTAAGTCTCGTTGGCGGGTGGCTGAATTTAATACCATACGGTAGTTATCAGATGCGCGTTGGTAAACGATCAAATCATCGATAATGCCACCATGCTCATTGCACATGCAACTGTAGAGCGCACGGCCTGTGTGTTGTAGTTGATCGACGTCATTGGTTAAGAGCCTTCGCAGGAATTGTCGACCACCAGCGCCCAGGATATCGACAACCGTCATATGCGAAACATCAAACACGCCTGCATGTTGACGTACTTGATTATGTTCATCAAGCTGTGAACCATAATGTAATGGCATCTCCCAACCGTGGAAATCAACCATTTTGGCACCCATTGCTACATGGGTAGCATATAGTGGAGTTTTTGCGATCATATTATTCCCTCTTTTGGCGCGTTGGTTGCGAATGATTATACCGGGATGCGTCGCGGCGACAAGAGCGTTTTTATCATAACTTTTGCACAGTTGCTTATTTTTGCATTCTAATGAACGGTTTCATTCTCTCTTTAAAGTATAGAAAGGGGGCGAGTTAATCGTCATCCATCCGCCCACTCATGGAGCACTGCAATTGTTTGCATCAAATTGTGCAACGAATTTAGCTTGGCATATTTCGCCGAGCGCTTACAAAAGTACGGCAAATCAGGCATGGTTTTTGCTCCGAGATTCGAGATGGAAGTTCATGACTTAAAGGAGTTTATAGATGGCAGAAGAAATTATCACCAAGTCTAGGAGAAGCCGTATAAAGGATGCTTTTATTGGTATTTTGGTTGGTATTGTTATGATTATTGCTGCAATTGTTCTTATCTTCTTAAATGAGCGTCATGGCCTCCATACCATGCAATCTTTGGTGGAGGTTCAACGAACGTTAATACCTATACCCAACGTTCCTGTTGACCAAAAAAATAATTTGCACGTTGTTTATGTAACTGGGTTGACTACAACGAAAGACACTCTTAAAGATCCATTACTGACAATTTAATGGAACGAGGAAAATAACTCAAATCGTGCTGGCATAGTGTCGAAATAGGGCAATCAACTCACTGGCGGATGGCCCAATTTCTTCCGGATTATGATGCACTAAATAGAGAGGATAAGCTCTGATATTATTTTGTTTGAGTTTAATTGGTTTAATGGGTAAGTTGCGATTTTCCACCAATTGTCTGGGTAACCATGAAAAACCAATGCCATGCGCTACGCATTGAATTTTCATCTCCATTGAACTTACTTTCCAGTGAAATTCTGAACCCAACCAACCCTCATTGCGTTTATTTTGTTTGCCCGAATCTTGGGCAATGATATAGCGTTCATCATAAAGATCATCAATGGTGAGTTCTTTTTGATGTAAGGGACTATCAATGTGAGCATAAGGAAGTGATTCAATATCGAGCAGTTTATCACCAGTATAGCTTTCAGGAATTTTTGACACGATGACTAACTCCGCATCACCATTGATCAATAGCTCACTGGGACCAGATAAAAGCCCATGATGAATAATCAAACGCGTATACGTATTCTTTAAGCCAAAGGCATGCAAAACGTTCATTAATAGTGTGGTGGGGAAAATTTCGTCGATGGCCAAACGCAATAGTCTCTCGCGCTCTGAATGAAAGTTATGAGCAGCATTCTCTACATTTTTAGCTGCTCGCGTAACCTGACGGGAAAGATGCAAAATCTGTTTGCCTGGTTCAGTCAAAATAGCCCTACGACCTTCAATAGTAAATAAGGTCAGCCCCAACATATCTTGTAGTTTGGTAATGGTGTAGCTGATGCTCGGTTGACTTTTATGTAGTTTGGCTGCTGCTTTGGCAAAACTGCCTTCATCCACCACGGCTTGCAAAACGCGCCATTGCTCTAAGGTTACTTTGGTAATGGATCTCTCCCAACGAATCATCAAAAAAACTGATTGTTTTCGTCAAAAAAATGCGCTTTTTTGCTTTATAAAAGCAAATTACAATCAATTTTATTGAATAAAAAGGAGAAAATAAATGAAAAAAGTATTATTGCCAATACTTGCGTACGGATTAATGACGGGGGCAAATGTAAGTTTCGCCAATGAGGAGGATCAGGCGCTTAATAAGCGAGTCGTTAGCGAGTTTTATCAAAAAGCAATCAACGACAAGAATTTTGCTGCCGCTGAAGAATACTTGGGACCATGGTATATCCAACATAACCCCTTAGCACAAGATGGTATAGACGGTTTTAGGAAATTCATTGATTACCTGAAAGCCACTTATCCTCAGTCACATAGCGAAATCAAACGTGTTTTTGCAGAAGGCGATTATGTTATTTTGCACGTTCATTCAATCAAGGAACCTGGAACGCGTGGTCAAGCGATTATCGATGTTTTTCGTTTGGAAAATCACAAGATTGTTGAGCATTGGGATGTTATTCAAGCTATTCCTGAGGAGTCTGCAAATAGTAATGGTATGTTCTGATTTAAAATAAGGAGAGCATTAACTGAACTGTGTTATCCCCGCGTAGGCCTGTCTCTTCATCACATCTCTGCCTACGCCCAGCTCCCGGACTCGATCCGGGATCAACCGCGGGGTCCAGTGTTTTAGCGCAGTGCTTCTGGATCCCGCGGACAAGCCGCGGGACGTCGGAGAGCAGAGCCTACGCGGGAATGGCATAGTTAAATGAACAGTATCGAAATAGGAGGTTAATAAATTTTACTGCGAAAGAATGAAGGAATAAAAAGCAGATAGACTATTCTCTCTGTCTGCGGATGCCACTTCCTGCCGCGATCATCTCACCTTGAGTTACTTTGAAAAACTCTTCTTGTGAGCATTGCAATTTATCCGCATCAAATTGGGCAATTATTTTAGCTTGGTCAGGACGATTAAGTAAGGGCAGGAAATTCTTGAAGTCTTGCAGGTTCTCAATCATGTCTTGAATAGGGAATAACTCCAAGAATGAACCGCGCTTGTCCTTGGGTAGCCACTCTAAAATCGACAACAATTGTTGTTTCGATGTAATTAAGTGGTGAAAATCTTTGGCTATCTGAAAATGACTAGACCCTAGTGTCGTGATGCATGAGCGTAGTGCGCCATAAGTGTTAATCCAGCTTTTTAATGACGAAACCTGACTTATTATAAGAGGCTCCATCTCAAGGCTCGTATTCCAGGTTGCAATCGTCTTTAAAAATGCTTCATAAGAATCAATGCCCATAGCAATGTGTTTGCGATTGGCGCTAGCAGCAGATGAGGGAGTTGCTTTAATTGCCTCCTAAACCAGAAATAGTCTGTTGGTGTGGAGATCCACGATATCAGTTTAGCCTGAACTACCTCAAGAATAAGTGCTTGAGCTACCCAAATGTTCACCTTGTTGCTGGGTTAGGGAAAAATCACTTAAGAGGGAAGGGCTGGCGGGATTCTGAAGAGCAGATTTCTTTGAAAAAAATAAAGAAGGGTGATTCTTTCCTGCTGGGGTTAGATGATGTTTGGGAATATATCTATGACTGGAACTTCCCGTGGCTTTCGGATGCGACCTCGGGACGTTAAAGGCTTGTATGGCCTCCATAGCTGCGAGATTCTTGTTTCTTTGGGCAATTGCTAGCGCACTCTCACCGGCTGCATTTTGCAAATCTAAACGGGCACCCGCATGCAAAAGGAGCTTAAATAGTTCGGGACTTTGCTGAGTATATTCTGACTCACAGGCAATCATTAAGGGGGTTAATTTTTTGTTATTAATTTCATTAACATGGATTTCATGACAAGCCAGCAATCGTTTTACTAACTTCACATAGCCTAAATTACAGGCGATCGCGAGGGCTGTTGAGCCATCGGTTTGACAAGGGCCATTGATATTAAATCCGCGTATTTTGACCAAGACATCCAAAATATGGGTGTGGTTATTATTTAAAGTCATCCTCATGCCCGCAGCGACTTGATCATTGTCAATGCAATTGCAGTGATGACTTAGTCTAACTATTTCTCGGACAGTGCATTCATCCCCATTTTGGGCGGCAATAGGTAGCATACCTAGCTCTCGGTTATTAACATAAGAGAGCTGCTTTGGGAAAACCGGATAGCTGTAGTTCAGTTGTTGCAAACGGGCTTGTATACTGGTTGAGGGTAGCTTGGCGATAAAATCCAAATGAAAAATCATATGATTATTTTCTTCTAAACTAAGATATAACTGCTTGCAAAGCTCCTGATGATTTAAAATCATGTAAGGATAATCTGGGGATTGTTCATAGAGATAGTTGATGTCAAGAAAAAGCCAACCCTCAGGATGTTTTTTTAGCCCCACAGTATGTTCTTCGCTGCTAATCAACATGGCTAATTTATCATTCAGTTTCAACAGGTCATTTAAATGCTGCAAAAAGTCTATGACGTTCCTTTCTGCTTCGAAGGCAAATGTTTTTCCAAAAATGCGCTTGGCGGACGTATTGCCTGCAAGCTTATAGCGAATCATGGCAAGAATAGAGTTAATATCGATCTGATGCAGCCGTTTAGCATAAACATCAGAGTAATCTTCAGGTGACTGTGCCAGGCACACAGCTTCAATGAAGGGCTTTGTTTCTATTAATTGATCTTCATATGAACTTATGTTTTCCTGATTTTTTATTTTCTGCGTGACTCGATTTACTTTTCGCGGTAGGTAATGCTTCTCTTGTCGGATCACATTGAGTCGTTGATAAAATAAACGTTCGTTTTCGAGTGTTACATCCTGAGCCCAGGTGAGCGTAAAACCAAAGCAGATACCGTCATCATGGGTATACTTAAAACGATCGAGCAAGGTGAGCAAGTCATCATGACTAAGTTTGGTTTTATCATCAAAATCAAGCAACTTATCCCAAAGATCAGGGATAAAAAAGGTAGTGCACTGATGGACCACCACAAGGGCTAGCAAAATGAGCAAAATATAGAAATAGTAAATCATATTACTCACCGGTGAAGTCCCTTTTAAAAAATCAAAACATAAATAAAGCTAAGATGCAAAGCTTCAAGGGCCTATTTGTTAACAAACCCATAGTAGACTTCTAGTGGTAAACGGTTTAAAAACGAATTATTATTGCGCAGCGCTTCGCTGGGAAGCGTGAATAAAAGGAGTAAGAAATGGGTGTAAGAACAGTAAGCCGCTACTTAGCTCTTGGTGGACTGATTGTGTTAAGCCAAAGTGGTTTGGCAGCCGAAGATAAAATGGTGTTCAAAAATGAAAAGGGATCTGTTTTAGAGCTTGTCAAATCGCAAGAAGGCGCATTGACTGGGTCCTTTACTACCGCAGTGGCTTCTAAAGAATGCCAACAAGCAGTAGGTCAAAAACGCCCTATCGTGGGTTACTTAACGGGTAACGCTTTTACTATTAGTATTGATTACCCTGATTGCGGTTCAGCACTAAGTATTATTGGCAATTTAAGCCAAGATAATAAAACGTTAGACACGACTTGGGTTGTTGCTCACCAAGCTCCTGCAACCAGGAAAGATCTAAGTGCACGTTTTATTGGTCATAATACCTACACGCGCGTCACCATGTAACAATCCATTGGAATCAATGGGGTTTCTGCCATTGATTCATTCTAATTTCTAACCCGTTCGGGCTGAGTCCTTCGAGAGCCTCAGGCCAGACTTCGAGACGGCGTAAACGCCTCCTCAGCCTGAACGGATCGGTGTGAAATTTGGACACTCCTTAACCTAATTGAAACTAGAGGATGAGCATATAGGCATGGTTTTTGCGACTGCAATCTATAATTCAGGGTAGAGATTTGTGGGCGCAAGGAGTATCTAGATGGCAGAAGAAATTACTACGAAATCCTGGGGCAGCCGCATAAAGGATGCTTTTGTTGGTATTTTGATTGGTATTGTGATGATTGTTGTTGCAATTATCCTCACCTTCTGGAATGAGCGTCATGGACTTCACACTGCGCAATCTTTGGTAGAGGCTCAACGTATTTTAATATCTGTACCCAATGCGCCCATTGACCCAAAAAATAATTTGCATGTTGTTTATTTAAGTGGATTAGCTACAACAAAAGATATTCTTAAAGATCCATTGCTTGGTATTTCCAAAAATGCAATCGGCTTACAGCGAAAAGTAGAGATGTATCAATGGAAAGAAAATAAGGAGACAAGAACGGAATCGCAGTTGGGTGGTTCAGAAAAGCAGATCACGACCTATTCTTACAAAAAAGTTTGGTCGTCACGGTTGATTGATAGCAACAGCTTTAAAGAACAAGCTGGTCATCAAAATCCAGCTGCTTTGCCTATCGAATCCTTGCAGCAATATGCGCAAACAGTTAATGTAGGTGACTTTTTATTACCCTATAGTTTAATTACCCAAATCAGTGAAACCCAGCCCGTGGATCTCGAGCGTGTCAATAAGAGCACTCTACAAGCCAAGTTAAATAAACCCATACATTATGTGAGTGATCAACTTTACGGTGGCCAGGATTATCAAAATCCACAAATAGGGGATATTCGTATTAAGGTTTTTGCTATTTTGCCACAAACAGTGAGTATCATTGCCCAGCAAACTGGAGATACTCTACAAGAGTATATGGCCAAAGCTGGGCAGCCAGTATTGTTATTGTCTTCTGGGCAAGTTTCTCCTGAGCAAATGATTCAAGACGCATTGACAGAAAATAGGTTAATCACTTGGATTCTGCGAGCGGTATCTCTCATCTTGATGTGCCTAGGGTTTGCATTAATATTAAACCCTATTGTTGTCCTTGCAGATGTTATTCCCATTTTGGGTAGCATTGCGGGTTTTGGCACCGGTTTAGTGGCTTTCATCTGTGGTTTAGTGCTTTGGGCTGTCGTCACTGCAATCGCTTGGTTTGCAATAAGACCTCTATGGTCTTTGGGCGTATTATTGATTACTGCTGTGATAATTTATTTCTTATATAAACGGAGAAAGCGTAAACAAGAACTAGCTGCCATACCCAAGGTTGACGAGAAGTAGCGCAATAGGGTTTTATATAGCTCAAAAGTGGTTGCATAACGTAAGTTCGATAAGAAAAATAAATTATTTTCTTATCGAACCTTAGATATTTTAGAACTGGATCCCGTATAAATGCTGCGCATTTTACGGGATAACGTTCGTTTAGCGACACAAAAGGCATTTTATGCCTTTCATGTCGAACTCACGTAAATTAACTTAAACCAGGGAATACTTGTGACGAATTGGATGATGGCTTGGCGTTGGTTGCTGGATTTGCTATGGCTATCTTTTTTATTGATATTGCTCTATCACTTCTGGCGCGATAGACAGCGACTTAAAAAAACTCGATTTTGGTTTTTGACCAAAGGACGAATCACGGAGTTTCTCTGGACAAGAGAAGGGTATACGCTTCGACCTAAAATCGAATATTCCTACAATGTTTTTGACAGAGAATATCAAGGGGAGCATCTTTTCCTAGATACTGCTCATAATAATCCAAACAGCAAACATGCTCGCCAAGTGGCGTATCGTGCAGCCGTCGCGTACGAAAAAGATGAGGATATTGATGTTTATTACAACCCGAGTAATCCGCAAGAAGCTGTGCTCGATATCACCATACCTTCTAGACTTAACTTCATTATTGTCTTACTCATTGCTCTTGTTGTGGTGCATTTAATTGTTGTGATTTCTCGTTTGCTTTAACTGACTCATCCTCTATTGGCTGACATTTACAGGGAGGCGCAATAACCTTTGATTGTAAACTGGCAATGGCCAAGCCACGAACCCCTTGCCCTGAGGGTGCTCGAATGAAGTTAATCGTTACAAGCAAATTTTGTGTTTGTTGATATTGCGGATTTTTATAGAGAACAAGGAGCGGCATGGTTGCTTCCCAACGTGAATCCGTAATGGCTTTAACGACGGGTGGAAGAGTAGCCACTGCGCTAACAAAATAAGAATTTTTTTGAATCACCTCGGGTAGCTTGGCCGCATTTAAAGCGTTACTGTAAGCTGTCCACCCTTCTGCTGTAAAATATTTGGCAATTTCTTTCTGACGTGGCAAAAAATTTTTATAATCATATGTATAGGTAGCGACAATGGCTTCATTTGCCCAAACAGTTAATTGAGTATTGTCTTCTGCCCAGGCTGTCACTGATAACAGAAGGAAGGTCAACACGCTGTAAAGTTTATTTAATTGCATGAAAAATCCCCTTGAATTTATTTTTATTCTAAATGGGTTTTAAAAACAAAAAAACCTCTTTATGCTCCCATACTTTTTCCCAGAAAATAGTCTTATATCGATAAGTTCATATTTATGCTATTTTATATGGTTTGGGGTCTTCGCTACCCCAATCGGGTGCTTTTTTCTAGGTTAAAAAATCCCCGCCCTTTAGAGGTTGTTGCATAAAAATACCCCTCACCCGCTGCTACGCGCCGACCTCTCCCCTTGTGGGAGAAGCTAGGGGTGAGGGGTATTTGGTTGAGTGTTGTTTTGATAAAAATAGAAGGGAGGGTTGTGGTGCGCAACAATCGTTTTTACTTTGCCAACCGTGAAAATGTCAGCAGATACATTAATCGCTGGGATATTTTGTTGCTTATCCTTATCTTTTCTGTGATCTTTTTTCTTGGTTGGGCTGGCAAGCAAATGGCTGTCCCCTATCAATTAGGGGAACAATTACCTATCTCATTAGATCCAGCAATACTTCCTTTTTATGCTTCGCGTACAGTTTTGCGGATGTTTATCGCGCTTGCCTTATCTATTGTATTTACCTTTATTGTGGGTGCTTTAGCTGCAAAGCATCGCCGAGCAGAACAGATCATCATTCCGGCTATCGATATCCTGCAATCGGTCCCAGTACTCAGTTTCTTATCCATCACAGTAACTGGATTCATTCACCTATTTCCAGGAAGTTTACTAGGACCTGAATGTGCTTCTATTTTTGCTATTTTTACCGCTCAGGTATGGAATATTACTTTTGCTTTTTACCAGTCGCTAAAGACCTTACCCCATGATTTAAAAGAAGCAGCAGCCATGTTTCAATTATCAGCTTGGCAGCGTTTCTGGAAGGTTGAGGTGCCTTTTTCCATGTCTAGTTTGCTGTGGAATATGATGATGTCCATGTCTGCTAGTTGGTTTTTTGTGGTGCTGTCAGAAGCGATTTCTGTTTCTCATCAGAACATTCGTCTTCCAGGTGTAGGGTCTTACATTGCTTTGGCAATACAACAGCATGATTTACATGCTGTTGGTTATGCCATTCTAACGATGGTGATTGTCATTTTTCTCTATGATCAAATTCTATTTCGTCCCTTAATTGCCTGGTCAGAAAAATTCAAGATGGAGCAATCGCCTGAAGAAGAGGAGTACCAGTCCTGGTTAATTGATCTTCTAAGAAGTAGTCGCTTAATGAATCGTTTTAGTAAACGTTCCGCCATATTAAAGGATCGGTTTATAAATGCTCGCTCGTTAAGCAGGAAAAAACCTAAACTGATAAAGGAGATTGATTTCCGGCAGCAAAAGCGTATGGATTGGATATGGAATACAATCGTATTGTTAGCCATTATTAGTGGGGGTTGGCTATTATTAAATTTTATTCTTGCTCAGCTAAAAGCGAGTGAAATTTTCCATGTCTTTCTTTTGGGAGCGGCGACGGCGACTAGGGTTGTTGTTTTAATTATTGTAAGCTCTCTCATTTGGATTCCTGTGGGAGTATGGGTTGGGTTGAGGCCTCGTTTGGCGCAAAAAATTCAACCTGTTGTGCAGTTTGTCGCGGCATTTCCAGCGAATTTGTTTTATCCTTTATTTGTAATAGCGATTGTGCGTTTTAATTTAAATGTTGAGATCTGGGTTACTCCTTTAATGATTCTTGGTACCCAGTGGTATATTTTATTCAATATCATCGCTGGTGCTTCAAATATTCCCCGGGATCTCTATCTTGCTGCAGATAATTTTGGGGTTAGAGGTTGGCAGTGGTGGAAGCGCTTGGCGTTGCCTGGGATTTTTCCTTTTTATATCACTGGCGCCATTACGGCCGCTGGCGGTGCGTGGAACGCCAGTATTGTGGCTGAATGGGTTAGCTGGGGAAGCACCACATTAAAAGCCACGGGGTTAGGAGAATATATCCAGGCGAGTACGATAGCAGGGGATTTCCCAAAAATTGCTTTAGGTACAGCCATGATGTGTCTATATGTATTGACATTTAATCATTTAATTTGGCGTCCTTTATATCGTTTGGCGGAAGAGCGCTTTCACTTTAATTGAGTACGAGTTATGTCAGAAACTATTATTGCTATTGAAGATTGTCGTAAATCGTTTAAGAAAGATTCGCAGCAGGATTTATTGGTGCTTGAGGATGTCAATTTTCAATTAAAGGAAGGGGAAATTGTTGCCATATTGGGTAAGTCAGGTTCTGGTAAATCAACTTTATTGCGGATCATCGCAGGCCTTGTGCCTCCTTCTGCTGGCAAGGTGACCTATCGTGGTCAAAGAGTCACTGGTCCTGTGCCTGGGATAGCCATGGTTTTTCAATCGTTTGCCCTTATGCCTTGGCTTACTGTACTTGAAAATGTTGAATTAGGTCTTGAAGCCCAAGGAGTTAGCCGAGAAGAGCGCCGACGCAGAGCCATTGAGGCAATAGACACTATCGGCTTGGATGGCTTCGAATCAGCTTTCCCAAAGGAGTTGTCTGGAGGCATGCGGCAGCGGGTGGGATTTGCGCGTGCTTTGGTCATAAACCCGGATGTGCTATTGATGGATGAACCCTTTTCTGCTTTAGATGTGTTAACTGCGGAAAATTTAAAATCCGATTTACTCGAGTTGTGGCAGGAGAAGAAAACCAATACAAACGGTATCTTACTTGTAACTCATAATATCGAAGAGGCAGCTACACTTGCTGATCGAATTGTCATTTTTGGTAGTGATCCTGGTTATATTCGTGCTGAATTACAAGTGACCATGCCACAGCCGCGAAACCCAGAGACTCCTGAATTTAGAGAGCTGGTGGATAAAATCTATAAGCTGATGACCACAGGTCTCAAAGAAAGAGCTAAGCGTGCCCGAAGGGAGTGGCAAATAAGCTTAGGTTATCGTTTGCCGGACGTTGAACCTTCAGAATTATCTGGTCTTATTGAAACAATGAAGTCGTTTGAAGAACGGATTGATTTGCCGGAATTGGCAGATGAATTGATGATGAATATCGATGACTTATTTCCTATTCTTGAAACCTTGGAGATTCTGGGTTTTGCAAGAGTTTCTGATGGGGATATTCAACTGAGCGACTTGGGTAAGCAGTTTTCTGAAGCTGATTTGCAAGCCCGCAAACAGATATTTGCTAAATGTCTACTAGAAAAAGTTCCTTTGGCTCGCTATATTCGTCGCGTACTCGATGAAAAAGTTGGGCATCGAGTCTCAGAAGAACGCTTTTTAAGCAAGTTGGAAGACTATTTAAGTGACAAAGAAGCCGATCGGGTCTTGCGTACTATGATTGATTGGGGACGCTATGCCGAACTCTTTGCCTATGACTTTAGCACTGGATTTTTAAGCCTGGAAAATCCAGGGATTTCTGATTCTGATCAAAGCTCATACTAGGATTTGATAAAAATAAGAATGCCAGAAGATCTACATCACCAAACAACGTTTTTCTTCCTAATATTCTTCTTTCTGCTCAGCTGAAGCTTCCTCCTTATGTTGATTTACTTTTGAAGTATATAGAGTGACAGGTGAGATTGGTTCATTATTCACAAATCCTATAGCTATTTTAGAGGCAATGATCTCAAGATGATTTTTACATCCTGGTTCACGAATCGCACTAACTGAGATTTTCATGTTCTCATTACCTAGATTTCTAAAAGTAAAATCATGCCATGTCAGATCCAGTGTTTTATGATTGTCAAAAATAACTTCAAAAATAACAGGATGGTAGAGCAACTTATCAGATGTTCGTTTCACAAAGAAAACTTCTTTTAAACAGCCTGTGCCATGAATCCCATTGTTAAAATTAGGATTGTCCATGGTACGGGTGAAGGAGTTATGAGCGTATAGATAAGCATCGCGATATTTTGAAAAAATCATGAAACCATCATTCGGTACAGCAGCAAGTGATTGTTTTATGTCTTCTTCCGAAAATTGCTGTTTCCATTGCCTCTCTTGTCCAGCTCCGGCTTCTGCAGTTTGCACTGAGATTGGTCCACCTAAAATAAAAAAATGATAGCAAGGAACAATAGCTTCATCCCATTGTCTGCACACAGCTTTTGCTTTGTTTCGTTGCCATGGCGGGTGAAAAAAGGTGCTGATATGCGCTATGAGTTCATTGGCTAAGAATCCTTCAAATTTAGCTTTCGTCATATACAATCTATATCTAAGCTTTACTAGCCTTTTCTACTAGAAAATCAAGAATTTTAAAAAATCTTTCCTGATTTTGTGCCATTTGCAAGTCAGTTTTGTATTGGTTATTGATAACCACGGCAGGAACACCATTAATGTGGAAGCGGGACATCATTGCAAGTCCTTCGGCAAGTTGCAAATCGACCGTAGTTGAATTTTCAAATGCGCTTTTTACTGTAGCTGTATCAACACCTTCAGCAGCAAAAAAATTAATCATGGCTTTATTATTGGTCAAGCGCAGCTTATCGTGCTGTATGGCTTTAAATAAGGCTGGATTCAATTTTGCTTCCAAACCAAGGAGATGAGCAGTGTAATAGGCTTTTGCATAAAATTTCCAATCCTTATTAAAAACGACCGGGACACGCGAAAACCGTACTTTATTTCCTTGTTGTGTAAGCCAAGTGTTTAATGCTGGTTCGAGCCGGTAACACCATGGACAACCATAACTAAAAAATTCCGTGATGCTAACTTTAGCTGATGCTTGAGTGGGGGCATCTCCTTTAAGCAACTCATAGTCTTTGCCAGCAATAAATTCTTCGGCAAAAGCCACCACAGGAATAAATAAAACGATAAAAAGCAAACGTTTTAACATATCTAATCTCTCTCTAGTGCAAACCTTGAATGTAATAAGCTACGGCTTCCATATCTTCCTGACTCATGCGCTCGCTGATGTCTCGCATAATAGCATTCAAATCATTTGAACGCTTTTTATCCTTAAACGCTTGTAACTGTTGTATGGTATAAGGTGCGTGTTGACCTGACAATAGCGGAAAACCAGCTTGACCATTACCTGTTCCTCTCGGACCATGACAAGCTATACAAGCGGTGATATGTTTTTTAAAATCCCCTCCACGATATAACTGCTCTCCTCTCTTTAAGTATTTCTCAGGGGTGGCCCCTTCACCTAAAGGTTGTTTGGCATAGTATTCTGCCAAGGCAGCCATATCCGCATCACTTAAATTAGCAACGATCGCTGTCATTACTGGTACATTGCGTGTAGTAATATTCTTGTAGTCTTTTAATTGCTTGAGAAGATAACTCGCATGTTGTCCTGCAAGGTTAGGCCATTGTGGATTGACACTTATGCCTTGTTGTCCATGACAGGCAACGCAAAGAGCAGTTTTTTCGACTACGGTGTTAGTTTGCTCGGCAGCAGCATTGATTGCAGATGCCCAGCATAATACAACTGCGAACAAAATTTTTTTCATGCTTTTCCCAAGGGTTCTGATTATTTAATGGTACACTGCTTGCTCAAAATCCCAAAATGAAATTAAGACGATGTTAATCAATCCCTACGCGCGTGCAAATTTTTTAAAGAGTGCTGCTCGCGTTAGTCAACTACCTGAGGATGAAGGCTTTGAGGTTGCCTTTGCCGGTCGCTCTAATGCAGGCAAGTCAAGTGCGCTTAATTGCTTGACCGGGATTAAACAACTAGCAAGAACCAGTAAAACACCTGGACGTACACAATTAATTAACCTCTTTACTCTGGATGATTCCCGCCGTTTAGTTGATTTACCCGGTTACGGTTATGCCAAAGTTGCTCAAGAAATAAAGCAGGATTGGCAAAAACATTTAGCCCACTATTTAGAGGTACGACAATGTTTGCAAGGCCTGGTATTGTTGATGGATTGCCGACATCCTTTGAAAGAACTTGATCAGACGATGATTGACTGGTGTTTGTCACGCCAATTGCCTGTTCATATTCTTCTAACAAAAGCCGATAAATTAAGTCGCAGCGAAGTGAAGAATACTGTGCTTAAGGTGCGTAAATATTATGAATTGATGGATAGTCTAATTAGTGTGCAAGCTTTTTCAGCACTTAAAAAAGAGGGGCTTGAGGAGTTGATTTTAAAACTCAATGAATGGTTTGCTTGGTAGAGCTCCCAGATACAAATTTTTCCCTCTTCCCTTGTGGGAGAGGGTAGGGTGAGGGGAAAACTATATCTCTTGTTGTATCAGTTCTTTAACAACTTGAGGATTAGCCAAGGTGGATAAATCACCCAAATCTGAGAGTTCTGTTACTTTTTTGCAGGCTATTTCTCGTAAAATACGCCGCATGATTTTGCCAGAGCGAGTCTTGGGTAAATCGGTGACCCAGCTAATCGCATCGGGTTTAGCGATAGCACCTATGTCAGTTTTCACCATAGCTATCAGCTCCTCATAAAGCTGCTCAGAAGGTTCCTCTCCCTCTTGCAAACTCACGAAGGCATGAATCCCTTGTCCTTTGATCTCATGGGGCATGCCAACCACAGCTGCCTCGGCAATTTTAGGATGAGAAACAAGTGCACTTTCAATTTCAGCTGTTCCTAGGCGATGTCCAGAAACATTAAGAACATCATCCATACGCCCTGTGATCCAATAATCACCATCCTCATCACGGCGTGCGCCATCTCCGGTGATGTAATAGCCATTCTTGAAGTAGGTTTTAAGATAACGATCATGATCGTCTGCAATGGTTCTTGCTATCGAAGGCCAGGGGTATTTAATGGCTAATGATCCTTCCCCTACACCTTTAATCTCATTCCCCTGATCATCAAGAAGTACTGGGAAAATCCCAGGCAGAGGTTGGCTTGCGGCGCCAGGCTTCGCTTTACTTGGATCCTCCTGAGGACAAATCATAATGGCCCCTGTTTCGGTTTGCCACCAAGTATCTACTATAGAACATTGTCTTCTACCTACTTGCTGGTGGTACCATTGCCATACTTCGGGATTAATAGGTTCGCCGACTGTTCCCAGCAAATGTAAGGATTTACGGCTTGTTGTCTCTAACCATGTATCACCTGCCCGCTTTAGAGCTCGAATAGCAGTCGGTGCTGTGTAGAACACGTTAACCTGATACCTATCAATCATTTCCCAACAGCGCGCAGGATTTGGCCATGTCGGGATCCCGCCAAAAATTACTGAAGTAACCCCGTTGGCTAAGGGTCCATATACCAAATAGCTATGACCTGTTATCCACCCTACATCTGCAGTGCACCAGAATATTTTGTTCGTAGACGATTGAAAAATATGGTCGTAACTGTAACTGACCTGCACGAGATAACCAGCAGTGGTATGAACCAGGCCTTTTGGTTTACCGGTACTTCCAGAGGTATAAAGAATAAAAAGAGGATCCTCAGCACTCATTGCCTCTGGAGGACAATCAGCCTTGACTCGCAATTGCAAATCATGCCACCAATGATCTCTTTGATGGTCGAAAGGAATAGGTTCGCCGCTATGTTTGACGACTAAAGTCTGTAGCGGGAGATCTTTAGATGCTTCATCGCCTTGTTTTTTTAGAGCAAAATGCTTACCTCCACGATAATAACCATCTGCAATGATAAGTAATTTGCAATTTGCAGCCTGCAAGCGCTGCCTTAAGGCAGTAGGAGAAAATCCTGCAAATACAACGGTATGTACTGCTCCTATTCTCGTACAGGCAAGCATGGCAATCACTGCCTCTGGTATCATGGGCAAATAGATGCCTACGCGATCGCTTTTACCAATACCCAAAGCTTTCAGTGCATTTGCCATCAGGCACACTTCTTCATGCAATTGGCCATAAGTTAGCTTTCGCTGCTGTTGGCTTTCATCCCCTTCCCAGATAAGAGCAGTTTGCTTGGCTTTGGTTGGTAAGTGTCTGTCTAGACAGTTTTCTGAAACATTAAGTTTTGCGCCACTAAACCACCGAACAGTGCCGTGGTCAAAGCGGCCTTGAATAACACTCTCCCAAGGTTCAAGCCAGTTTACATATTTATGGGCGATGTCGGCCCAGAAGCTCTCTAAAGCATTTTCCTTGTAGTCGAAGGATTGTTTAGTCATGAGACACCTGCTCTTTTGCGATGGCTTTAATAATTGCCGAGAAGTCCAGATGACCTAAACCCTCATCATTAAATTGTTGATAAATCGCAGTTGCTCGTGCTGCTATTGGTGTTTTTAAGCCAACGATATCTGCGGAATTTTGACTTAAATTTAAATCTTTCAGCATCATGGCAGCAGTAAAACCCGGTTGATAATTGTTGTTTGCGGGGGTATTGGGTAATACATCAGGCACTGGTGCATATTGGCTCATTGCCCAACATTGACCTGATGAGTTTGTTACCACCTCAAATAATTTTTGCGGGGACAAACCCAAATGCTCTGCCAAAACAAACGCTTCCGAGATGGCGATCATGGATACTCCGAGAATCATGTTATTGCAGATTTTTGCTGCTTGTCCGCTCCCTGCTGCCCCTGTGTGAATTATTTTTTTACCCATGGCTGCCAAAATAGGCTTCGCTGCTTCAAAGGCTTCATTAAGACCACCAACCATAAAGGTTAAACTTCCTGCTTGAGCGCCGGCTACACCTCCAGAAACTGGTGCATCCACTGCTAAGATGTCCTTATGTTTTGCTTGCAATTGAACTTTCCTGCTGCTTGCAACGTCGATGGAAGAACAGTCAATGTATAATATTTTGGGGGCCGCTTTGCTAAAAAGACCATCTTCGCTTAAGCAAACCTGGGTTACCTGTTCCCCGGTTTGCAACATGGTAATGATAATATCTTGATTTAAAGCAGCATCTTGTAAAGTTTGAGCCTCCTTGCCGCCGGCGCTAATCAGCTTTGCGACCGCCTCTTTTTGTAAGTCAAAGCCGGTTACTACATGACCAGTTTTTAGCAAATTAAGAGCCATCGGTAAACCCATATGTCCTAAACCAACAAAACCAATTCGTGCCATTCCTCTCTCCTAAAATAGGGTCTGTTGACATTTCTACTATCTTGGCCAAAATGGTTGATTTTCTGTGCTCCGCTACTCACATACTCTTATGTATGCTGCGCTGCGGTGCTCGAAAATCAAGCCTTTTTGGCTCAAGCTAGCGAAATGTCAACAGACCCTGACATTACTTATTCGCTGGCATGACGAATGTGCTTTCGCCAAGGTCGGTGACGGGCCATTTACTGGTAACCGTTTTTCGGCGAGTATAAAAATTAATGCTTTCCATTCCATGCATATTGGTATCACCAAAGGACGAGTGCTTCCAGCCCCCAAAAGGATGGCTGGCTATGGGTACTGGGATGGGAATATTAACACCAACCATGCCTACTTGTACTCGTTGACTGTACTCCCGAGCAGTATAACCATCGCGAGTAAAAATAGCTGTTCCATTCCCATATTGATTGCGATTTACCAAAGACAATGCTTCCTCGAAAGTAGGTACTCTTAATATAACCAACACAGGACCAAAAATTTCATTTTCATAAATCGACATGGTTTCCTTAACATGATCAAATAATGAAGGTCCAAGGAAATAGCCTTCAGGGTGTTCTTTATGTTTAAAGGAGCGACCATCTATTAACAATTCAGCACCTTCAGTAACCCCTTGGTCAACGGCAGCGATAACGTTTTGCTTGTGAGTGCTGCTAATTAAAGGGCCCATATCACTAGCCTGCGTATCTCCAGCCTCAACTCGAATCGCTTTTACCAGAGGGATTAATTTATCTAGCAATTTATCTGCCGTTTGATCACCAACCGCGACCACCGCAGAAATAGCCATGCATCGTTCACCAGCCGATCCAAAAGCAGCACCGACAATCGCATTAGCAGCTTGATCGAGATCAGCATCTGGCATCACAACACAATGATTTTTAGCACCGCCAAACGTATGAGCGCGTTTTCCATGTGCGGTTGCTTTTTTGTAAATGGCCTCAGCTACAGGCGTTGAAGCAACTGCTGTAAAGGCGCAGATATCTGGATGCGTTAACAATTGTTCAACGGTATTCTTGTCCCCCTGCACACAGTTAGCAACGCCATCCGGTAACCCCGCTTCAGATAGTAACTCCAACAAGCGCACCGGTGCAGATGGATCCTGCTCAGATGGTTTTAAAATGAAGGTATTTCCACAGGCAATGGCTGGAATCATCATCCAAACAGGTACCATGACGGGAAAATTAAAAGGCGACACACCTGCGCAAACGCCTAAAGGTTGTCGCAAGGTATGGCAGTCAATATGGGTAGATACATCGGCTGAAAAATCTCCCTGTAATTGATTGACGAGGCCGCAATGAAACTCTACAACCTCAATGGCACGCGCCACAGATCCTTTGGCATCCTCAAGTGTTTTTCCATGTTCCCTCGTCACAATGCGGGCCAATTCAAGTTGATGCTTTTCCAGGAGTTCTCTAAATTTAAATAAAATGCGTGATCGTTTTATTGGAGTAGTCTCAGCCCATGCGGGCCAGGCTGCCTTTGCGGTCGCAACGGCTTTATCACAAAGGGACTTATCAGCAAAATAAACTTGCCCTATGGCTTCACCGAGGGCTGGATTGTATATCGTATGCGAAGTAGAGGTTGTAGCAGTAAATGTTTTACCCCCGATGTAATGAGGTACCGTGTAGCCCATCTTTAAACTCCTTTTAGGACATGTTAATTACCCGATGTACAACGTTTTCTAAAACCATGAATTACCGTGGTATCCATTAGCTAGCATGGGTCCTGGTCAAACCACGAGGATTCGAAAAGTTTCACATCATATTAATTTGTAAATGTATTAATGATGACTTGATAATAACGTTTGTCATCGTTGATCCAAGAACTGATAGTTTCTATTATTTCTATCCTAGTATGTTCACCCGCTTTTTGTAAGGCATCTTGAATGGCGTCACTAAGGCCTAAGTCAGAAGAACCAGTGTATTCCCCTGTTTTTTTTTTCATTCCTTTTTGTCCTTCAGCTGCAAGAAAGATTAGTCTAACATGAAACAGCATTGAATATCTTGTAAAAATGGTTTACAAGAAATTGTTAAGTACGCTGATTTATTTAATAATAAACAACCGATGCAGGCAAGGGATAGTGGATATGGTACACAAAACAATTTTGCGTCTAGCAGTAGGGATGGAGCTTCCCGGTCAACTAAAAGCGAATTTAAGGGAAATTCTTGGGGAGTTTGAAATTGAGAATTACCCTGCTGTACCAGATCTAAAGCGTAGTTATCAACGTCGGATAGACAGTCTTGAGCAAGCCTTTACATTTATATTGGATACCATTCCTGTCTTGACAGAAAAAAAAGAAGCTTTGCTGAGCTATGCGGCTTGGTGTCGCCAATTTTGTTCTTTGCCCGTAGGAGAGGTGATTCCCATCCAAGCTTACCAAGATACTCTGACAAGATATACAGCTCTACTCCTCAATGCTCTCGTGGATAACTATCCTTATGAAGACAAGGAAGGAGGCAAAATTCATGCTGCTATTGAGCTTTTAAACAAAGCTGAACAATACGTGATTATGAAGAAAGGGCGGCCGGATTTAGCCACGTTAATCCCCATAAAGTTGAATGATTCCATAGAATTTGTTTTGCGGTGGGAAGAGCAACTGCCTCCTTATTCTGAAACAACTTTGCAAGAATTTAGAACTATAAAAGAAAGTTCTTTATCAACTCCACCTGGCTGGTTTCGTAAATTACCTTCTGTATGGCAATTGTATCTTCATTCTTGTATCCCTGCTTATCTTTTAGCTGCTGAATCGAATGCTGACGTGCTTAACAAGATAAAAATGAATTTAAATGACTTTGATCTGCAATGGTCAAAGATAAAGCATGATCATGGTTTAGAGCTTGAGGGTGACTTGATATCCATCAGTAAGAATGAGTTTCCTCAGTGGTTTACTGGTTTAAAGAAGGAACATCAACAGTTGTTAAAAATCTTCTGTGAGTCAGGGTATAGTGTACCAAAAATTGATGGAAGCTTCAGCGAATTTAACAGTCGTGTTCGTGAGTGGAAAGAAAGGTCAAAGGAGTCAAATCCTGATATTTTTAATGCCGAGAAACTAAAAAAATTAAGACCACTCCCTTATTGGTTTTTAGTTTTAGAAGACTATGAGCAACGTTTTCTTAGAGGTGTACTACGAAGTGCCGCTCGTGTAGAAGATTGTATTTCATTTGTACCTAGCCGGTTGCGTAGACTGCCTTTAGTAGCCAATCTTTGCCAGACAAACGTTTTCTTGCTTAATGATGAAGGCAAAAAAGTCAAAACGTATCCTCCACGGTTACGTTCCAGTCATTTGGCTTCTCGTGATGTTAGGAAATTGCCTATCCAGGTTAGAGAACTTCATGCTAAACGAAATTTGGCAAGAATTGCTAGTTTTGCTGATGCTGATCAAGCTTTATTAATTCAAACGCTAATTAGCCCAGTCAAATTCCTCGAAAAGCAGATTCCGGACTATTATTTGGATCAACAGCGACTACAGACCATAGCCAGTTTTCAAAAAGAGTATGGTCAGTTTATTCGCTCGACGAATCATCCACTTAATATGGATAGATATCTGCATTACACACCAGCGAATGCTCCCTATTGCCTCGCTATTCTAGATGTCGCTGATATTATCCTGATGACTAAGTCATTGCCTGGGATTCCCTTGTCTTGGGATGCAAACAAAATTAAACACATTGTTGCGGAGGCTTTTCAGGATGTCCTGGTAAAAAATAAGATATCTTCAGCATTATCATTGCCTGAGCATCTGGATAGCGAAGAGCAAAGCATTAAAGACGCCTTATCGGATTTGTTCCGACAAAATTATGAATTACTATTACGCACAAGTGATTGGCAGTTGTTATTTGCTAGCCAATTAAATTTAAGAAAAAAGGCAGTTGAGCAGGAAAAATCTGCTGAGTATGCAGAAAATTTATTGGATTTGCAGGCCTTGGCTAAGGAGTATCAAGCTGTTTTAAACTCCTCTTACGGAACAGCGACTATTTTTGATTACTATGGTAGAGAGTTGTTTCTCAGTTCTTTAGAGAATTTACTGATAGGGCATGCAAATGGAAAGAGTTACGGCTCTTGTGTCAGTGGTAAAGATCGTAGAGAAGTTGTAGAAACACACACAATAGCCATGCAGCTTTATCGTCAACTAAAAGGTCGTTGGCCTAGTATGAGCGATTCTGGAACGGATAGGGCTGAGTTTGTTGAGCTAGTTGCAACCCTTGATGTCTCACGACATGGACATGAACATGCAGGCCAAAATGCAGATGGCTCTGACGGTATAAAAACTCCTGCAAATTACTGGCCGAAAGACATCGCTGCTGCTATTTGCAAAAAACAAGGGAAGGATGCTCTTCTGAATAGTGACATTTTGGCTACAAATAACGAAGTGGGACGCATAGGAGCGCTTGATACATTAATCACTCCGAACTATAGCAATTGTCTATTTTCGGCTCTCAGTTTATCTAAGAGAAACAGAGAGACAGTATTAAGTATCTTAGCTATTCTTTGTGGGGAAGCGACTTTTTTGCGTAGTAAAACCTGGAGTATCTCACTATTCCCTATTAATCCAATGTCTAGGGCGACGAAAATACCAAAGGCTCCTATTGGGTTTGAAGCGATTAAAGAAATTCTTGACTGCCCAGGTACCGATGAGAACGCTTTAATTCATAAACTTGCCCAAATTTATTTTGATATAGGGCAAAGACCAAAGGATAATTGGCTACGTGCAACAGAAATTCAGAGGGTCTACACAGCGCTTTTAAACTTATGTAAAGATCCAAAATCTGCCGAAGAGCAAATTAGGGTACTTGATGAGATAAAAGGAGAAATTTTTCGTTCCAATACCCAACAATTTATTTACTAAATCAGGACAGCAATGAGTGAGTATTTGATTTTTGCCTTAATTGGATTTGCGGCACAGTTAATCGATGGTGGATTAGGCATGGGCTATGGTCTTATCAGTATGACTGTGCTTTTGGCATATGGTATTGCTCCTCCTATTGCCAGCGCGGGTGTGCATGCAGCGGAAGTCTTCACTACTGGTGTTTCTGGACTCTCACACATGATGTTCAAAAATATTGATCTTAGCCTTTTTCGTCGTTTAGTCATTCCTGGGATGCTTGGTGGTATCGCGGGTTCGCAGTTACTAACTCGTATACCAACTCAAATCATTAAACCTTTTATCATGTCTTACCTGTTGCTCATGGGTATTTTTATTCTCTATAAAGCACTTCGTAAGACGGATTTATCTGAAAAAATATATAACTACATAGCTTATGACTTGATGAAGCGGGAAAAGCCTGCAAAAAAAACACCACGCTTAATTCTATTGGGTGTGGCTGGTGGATTTTTGGATGCAGCCGGAGGAGGAGGTTGGGGGTCTATCGTTAGCTCGACGTTACTTGTGCAAGGTGAACCTCCTCGTTATACCATTGGTTCGGTTAATTTGGCGGAATTTTTGTTGACGCTTACCATCTCTACATCTTTCTTTCTGACGATTGGCATTAAGCACTGGCCAATCATTCTGAGTTTAGTTGTTGGTGGGGGAATAGCTGCTCCTATTGCTGCCTATATGGTTCGCATTTTGTCCACAAATCTATTAATGATATTAGTAGGTAGTTTAATCATTATTCTCAGCTTGAGATCCCTTGCCACACTGAGCTAGTTCCGATGATCATATGAATTTTTCAACAAACTTTACAAAGGAAGAGAATGGTTTGTACTTGTACCGATTTCATTTTTTACTTCAGCGTCTTCATTTTGTGTAAAGAAAGAAGATGATCGAAGTCCTTTTTTACCGGCCTCAGGAGCTTGTGCTTCTGTATCGTTTTTATCTAAACTGCAGTCAAGATTTTTGACCAGCTGTAGTGCTTCAAAAAATTGCAACAAACAATGACTTAATTTTCTGCGATAGCCGTTGAGGTGCACAGGATACCTCTCAATAGGTACCTGAGTCAGAGGGCATTTACTAAGTAAAACACCTTTATCAAAAATTCCTGCTGCATCATAGACATGTCCTGTCTCTACAATGTAATAAGGTTCCTCAAATAACCCTTGAGTGACAGGGCAAAAAAGATTATCACGAAGATTGCATCGTTCAAGCCACTCTTCAAAACAATCGCGCAATTTTGCTGTCGCCTCTGCGTGTGGTCCTTTTGCGAATGCTTTTGCATGGCTTAGTTGGATCATCAAGTCCTTAGGAGTGATTGTTAGCTCAGTGTTAATTTTCCTCAGATGTGCAAGCGACGGATTGATGTTTTCTTTTTTTGCAGGATCGCTTTCTTTCAGAATAGAGATTAGCTGTTGCAATATAAGCTCCACTTTCTGTAAAGCATCAACGGGGTTGTTATAAATTACTTTGGGTTCTTCTTCAATGGGGGCGGCATAAGGTTGGTGGGTGCTCGTATATCCTAAATAAGCGGCTTCCTCAGATGCTTCGCTATTAGTAGGAACAATAATATTGTCTACGGTAAGAGGTAAGAGAGAAAATATCTTGTCGAGTAAGTCGTCACATCGGTCCGCTATATTGCTTCGCATAAGTTGTTCATAAGAAGCGTTAGCTAGAAATGTCTCGATGTCCTTTCCTGGAACGTCTTCCCAGTGATCGCCAACAAATGCAAATCGTGTATGTTTAACTTGTTCTTTCTCTTTATAGCTGACACTAATCATCCCGGTTACTCGGCTTTCACGAAGTAACCAATAGCCATTTGGTTTAGTGTTGAGTAGCTCTATAAAGTCTTGTAGGGGGGTATCTCTATTACTAATTTGTTTTTTAAAAATAATGACTTGCCCCTTATCTTCACGCTGAAATATCTTCCCTAAGTTCTCTTTAGAAATATCCCATCCCACACGTTTTTTTTCCGGTCCTTCTATTCCTACATCTTTATCACCACCAAGGGGAGCCGATTGCTCTGTCTGTTGAGTGCGGTCTTCCTCCAACATAGATTCCACAACCCCACTGTCTTGCATATGCATTCCTTTTAAGAGTTAATAATAGGTCGGTTGACTCATATTTTGCTTGATTGTTGTTGACTAAAATCAATGTTCAATCTTTGACGAACACATGGCTTGTTCGACATGAATATCAGGCATTTTTGCTAGTTCGGCCATCAATTGTTGATTGCCTTCTACCGTTGCTCCTGACCAAATTGCTTTATCACAATTTGTTGTATTACACTTCCCAGCAAAAGTCACGTAAGTCTGGCCACGAACTAAATCACATGTACAATAAGCCCGCCGCTCATCAGGAGATAGCTTATCAACCAGGCAAGGGTGATCCAAACAATTGGCCCAGGGTATGTCTGCAGGACAGGTCATATATTTGTAGTGACCACCCCCAAATGAGAAAGTAGATAATAACGCTGTCTCACCATCAGGGGTTTGTTGTTCTTTCCTCGCTGAGCATTCTGAGAAACCAATATTTTTTCCTTGCCAAATGGAACAATGACAAAGTACTTTAGCTTGCAATCCTGGTATGGGCTGACAACTTGCGGCATTACAAAGTGCATAGGTATTATTGCAAATAATAGGCTGTTTTGGGGCTGTATGGGCCATAGCAATCATCGACAGGAAAATCATATATGCGATCAAAAGAAACGTTCGAAGAGTACTCACCCCAATTCCTTTTTAGTTTAGTATGATCTAACGTAGCATAATCCTGAAGTTACTGCTATTTAAGTTAAACCAGGAATTATCGGTCGTCATTGGAGAGTCCAGGTCTTACGCGGGATTCCTGGTTCTCCGGTCTAATCACTGATTCTTATCAAACAATTTAAGGTATTCCCCATAACCTTCTTTCTCCATGTCTTTTTTGGGAATAAATTTTAATGCTGCTGAATTCATGCAATAACGAAGGCCTGTGGGTAGTGGTCCATCTTTAAAAACATGTCCCAGATGAGAGTCGGCGATTTTCGAACGGACTTCTGTGCGTGTGATGAAGAAGAGTTTTCTGTCTGTTTTTAGGATGATAAATTGGTTATCAATGGGTTTACTAAAGCTAGGCCAGCCCGTACCTGAGTCATATTTGTCAGCGGAACTGAAAAGCGGTTCTCCAGAGACAATATCGACATAAATCCCTTCTTCTTTGTTATTCCAATAAAGATTGTCAAAGGGCTTTTCAGTGGCAGATTCTTGAGTCACTTGGTACTGCAGCGGTGTCAATTCTTTGAGTTTTTTTGCCTTATCAAAAGTAGCTGCCATGCTATTACCAAAAAGGAGCAAACTGGCTAAAAGAAAAAAATTACGGACTCTCATGTTGCCATACCTCTTGCACTCGTTGATCTCGACCACAGCGGTACCGGTAGTATTTATAGCGTAGAGGATGATTTATGTAGTAATTTTGATGGTATTCCTCTGCTGGATAAAAATGGGTCGAGGGGACTATTTCAGTATAGACGTGAGGAAATTTCTTTTCTATTTCACGCTTACTCGCTAAGGCAATCCTTTTTTGCCCCTCATCCAAATAAAAAATAGCACTACGATATTGGCGTCCGTGATCGCAAAATTGACTATCCTTCACGGTAGGATCAATATGCTTCCAAAAATAGTTCACCAATTGCTGGTAACTGACTTTATTCGGATCGAAAGTTACCCGAACAGCCTCGGCATAATTTGTTTTACCAGATGAAACGGATTGGTAGGTTGGGTTTTTCTCAGTTCCACCGTCAAATCCTGATTCCGTTGCCAAAACCCCGGCAACTTTATCAAAATCCGCTTCTACGCACCAAAAACATCCACCGGCAAAGATCGCTTGTGCTGTGGCACTATAGGCAGGATTTAAATTGAGCAATAATAGTGTAACGATAATTCCTGGGCGCATATATTACCTCTGTCAGAATAAAGTGATTTTGCTATCCGCAGTTTGGGCTTTCATAAATTGCTTCAATCGAATGACTGCTGTCAAGCTAACTAAGAAAGTAAATAAGAATGCCAATAATATAAAGTACTGGGGAAGAATAGTCATAAGTATAAAAAAAATAAATGCCTCAGCCCGTTCCATGAGTCCAGGACTGTAATGGAAGCTTTTCTGGGAGTCATTGGGCGTAAATATACCGACCACCAAAAAACTGGTTATGCAGAGTAAAATGCTACCCAACATCAGAATAATGGCCAGGGAGCGCTCTTCGGGTGCTACAAGGTATAGTCCCAGAATGACGCTAAACTCTACCAATCGATCCATCATAATATCAAAAACAGTGCCAAGCGAAGAGGTACTGTTTTGCAAACGAGCCAGTGTGCCATCCAAGGTATCACAATAGCCAGAGATTAATAAAAAACCAATTGCAATCAAAGGATAATTTAAGATGATGGCGGGGATAAAGAGCAAGCCGCAAGCGCCTGAGAGCAGGGTAACAGGCAAAGGGCCAATTTTGTGAGTAATCCTTCTCGCCAACGGATCAACAAGACATTTTTGATAGAGTGGACGCACTGACTGTTCAAGCATTGGTTATCCCTATTTTAACTTGTAATATGCTTGCAAAACATTATACCTAAGTTATTTTGATAGTGAAAAAATAACCATCCGATCTGGTGATTTATTGTTTAAGATGGCGTTTGTAAGTATGTTGGGCTAGCCCCAGCCTCTAATAAATCATTAATCATTTCTGTGCGTTGATTATACTCGGCACATTGAAGTAAGGTCATGCCTTCCCTATCTCTATATTGATTTAAAGTATCCTCGTTACAATAGGGCAAAAATTCTTTGAGACTCTTTTCATCGTTAATTTTGATGGCTTTAAACATTAGATTAACCAGCTCATCTTGGGGCAATGATTGCAGGCTTTCGCTATCGAGCCTCACTCTAACGATGGATAATGCATTATCCAATGCAGATTGGATGCGCTTTTGGAGCGTTGTATCATCAGGAGAATCTATTTCATGTACAATTCTTATTATCCTTTCAGCCAGGGAAGTTGTCAGCTCTACTCGTCTATCTTGTGCATCGGTTGTTAAATCCAGGGAAGTGATATGACTAAGAAGATAATTATCTATGACAGTCTGTAAAGTAAACGTAAGAGCTTGCGAATCAGAATATAAATCAATTCTATCCACTTCTGAACCGGCACCAAAGCCAGAAAAATAAATTCGTTGGGAATCCTTGTCATAAAAAATATCATATGGGTTGAGATTATTGTGCAGTATTTTTTTAGCATTGATCCGTACAAGTTCCGTAATTGTATTAACGATCATCTCCTTGAATTTAGTCTCATCAAGATTCTTGAAATCCAACTTACCTAACTCCTGGCCTGGGATTTTGGGCATGATTAAGTAGGTTTGATTTTCTTCTCTAGTGAATATAATTTCACCCAAGCCATAGATTTTCTGCATTAAGGCAATTTCTTTTTCCCTATTTTCTGACGCTGCATTATGTTTTTTAGCAGTGTAAACTTTATTCGATAAAATATAATCTCCGTCTTTCTCTTCTAGTTTTATACACATTTTGGCAGTGCTACCATAATCGGTTCTTAAGTCCAAGAAGCTATTTTTTTTATTTTTTCGCCTGCCTTCTCCGACTAGATAATAGCCAGATTCAGTAAACAGTAACGTATATTTGGAATTGATGCGCTCAACATGATGTTCTTCTTTGTGGGCGGCTTGGGTGGAGGAAGGCAATCCTTTAATTATTTTGTTTAGCTCTGCTAATTCTTGTTTGGTGAGGCGAATTTCATAATTGCCTGGATCCTCATAGAAAATAAGTCTCGGCGTTTGATTGCTTGTTGCAGAGATTTCCTTTTTGGAACCTGGCTGTCCCTGCAACCCGTTGGTCGTTGCATCTTCTTTGGTCATAAAGTAATCATGTTGAATCAGATATTGACATTATAGTCAATGATTAGGATGTCCATATGTGGGAATAGAAAATCGTCTTGATTAAAAGGATGAATTACAATACATGCTCCAATCCGCAGTAAAGAGAGTCTAATTTTTTAACGTTCTGACACGCCAGGATAATACCTGGCATAAAAGAAACTCTGTCAATACTATCATGACTGATCGTCAATGTTTCCCCACTATTACCAAAGATAACTTGTTGACGAGCAACAACCCCAGGAAGACGTAAAGAATGAATATGAATGCCTTGGTGGCAACTACCCCGAGCCCCTGGCAGCAATTCATGGCTGTCTGGTAGGAGGACTTCTTTTTCACGTGCAGCTGCTATCATCTCCGCTGTTTTCATAGCGGTCCCCGAAGGAGCATCAAATTTTTGCTGATGATGAATTTCAATCACTTCAACATGGGGTAGAAATCGGGCGGCTTCTGCTGCAAAACGCATCATTAAAACGGCACTAATCGAAAAATTTGGGACAACAAGCCCCCCTAATTTGTCTCTGTCACAAAGCGATTTTAGGGTTTTCATTTGGTCACTGATTAACCCACTCGTCCCAATTACAGGATGTGCGCCGCTTTCAATAATAGAAAGGCTATTTTCATAAACACAATCAGCGCGGGTTAGATCGACTACAATGTCTGCTTTCTTATCGGCAATTGCTTGGCGAAGATTGTCATTTCGTGTTAAGCCAGCAACAAGCTCAAAGTCTGGATGATTTCTCAGGGTTTCACAGGCTAAAAGTCCCATTTTGCCCTGTGCACCATTAACAATTACACGAATAGCCATACTATCTCCAAGATGAAAAGCCCAGATTATTTTTGCGAGTCTTTTTTGTTCTCTTGAGGAGGGGTACTTTCCTGAACGATGCGTAAAGCCCATATGCTCGCAGGGATCCAGCCAATCACGGAGGCTTGCATGACTAAGGCAACCAAAGCTCCGCCAGGGTTATCGTCTAGCAGTAAAATAATCCACGGAAAAAAAACAGCGATAAACATCCAAAAAAGTCGACCAAGCATTGCTAGTTTACCTTATATTGAATTATTTAGAAGTATACAATATTGATTTAATTTACAGTATATCTCTTTTTGGCGCTTAGCGAATTTTTGGACAATTAATTTTAATTAGAAACCCAGGAAAAGATTGCCACCATAATAAAGGCGAACCACCCACGGAATTGGCAACTTATGCAACAGCTCATATTTTGTCGACTCGGGTTGGGGATGAGTTATTACATTAGCCGTCATAAGTTAGGAGGTGACAAACCTTCCTCATGTTCCTCTTGAACATCCTTTTGTTTATCAGAACTTTTCAGAGAATTAAGAGTGTCTTGAAATGATTCATCAGCTTTCTTAAGGAATTCTGACTTTTCCATTTTGGGCTCACCGTTCATTGCATGTGATTTATGTGTTCCCCAGGTTTCATTAAATCTATCTTTTTCGTCTTTTGCCAAGCAATCTGAATACATATTTGCAAGCTTGTTTATGTTTGAGTTTTCATTTTTAAGGTTTTCAGTTGGACGATTAATCCAAGTAATTTGAAATACTGCAGGTGGTCCAGGATCATAATGTGTCTGCACATTATCAGCATCAACATTTAACCCAAGCCCTCTCATTAAATTAAACATTAAATCTTTTCCAGCTTCTTTCCCCTTCGCTGGATGTTTTTTATCGCTTAATAATGATCTAAAAACATCTTCTATTCCATTCTGAAACTTTGAGTCGATCTCCTGTGATCTTTTTTTAATTTCATCTTCTATGAATTTCTTTTTTTCTACCAATTGTACTGGATTTGGGAATCTCCTTTCTGCCTCTTCCAGTATTTTTTTTGCAGCCCTTTCCCCATCCTCCCCACCAAAAACATAAGCCATTTGGTTAACATACGCATCATCTTGAAATTGATATCCTTCAAATTCCATACCGTCTTTTGTTTTTTTTATTGCCTTTCTTTTAAGGGGGGGCATAATAACCTCCTATGTTTAATCAATCCGGCTAATTCATATTATAGGCAACGTCCCTAACGTTTTTCATTCTGGAAAAACGTTAGGGATGTTGCCTAGTCATTTGGTCGCATTTTTTCTGAAATTTTAGCTAAGGAATAGGCTTGCAAATGGGGAGTAAACGCTGTACATTGTATGCGCATTTCCTCAGAGATTTTTATTTTTCCATTGTATGGCAAACTACAACCCTTATCATTATCCGAACCTTGCTTCAATTCAGCGTTGTCTTTGCTATAACATTACGATTTATTTAACAAAGGTAGTAGCATGAGAAGGCAAGAACTTCATCCCCGCACCGCAATACTTAACAAAGCACAAAAAAATAAATCCAAAAAAGCTCGTAACGAGGCTTTATTGTGGCTCACAGCTACTTTTCCGCAAGCGTTTGACAACACGTTAAGGATTCGTCCGTTAAAAATGGGCATCATGAATGATATCTTAGCCTTTGCGGATAAGGCAGCCGAGTTTGGTATATCAAAAAGTAAACTGCGGGAAGCCGTTGTTTTATTTACGCGACGGATTGATTATTTAACTTGTCTTAAAGCACGTGAAATGCGAATTGATTTACAAGGCAATCCTGTAAGTCTGGTAACTGAGGATGAAGCAGAAAGAGCGGCTATTAAAATCAAAAAACGTGTGGAAAAAAGTACTCGTAACATGCGCAAAGCCACTCCAGGAAAAACCACTCAAATGCAATTTAGCTCAAAACCATCTTCTCAACAATCCGACGACTCTGGTTCGTTAGAACCAGTATCTTATTTCCCGGAGCGTGCACCAGCTTTCAGTGTGCAAAATTCGCCAACTCCTGCCCGTCCCGCTGTTGTTGTTAAACATAAGATCTCTCGGCAATTTGATCCGGATGCTGTTGCGCGCTTAAAAGAAAAATTAGGTTTATCGCGCAAGACACATGAAACGGCAGATTAGTTTGATCTTTTTAGCTTCTCTTAAGTCCGGCGGCAACAAATAATTTGACGCTTTGACGCAATTCAGCAATGCGTTAAAACCAGCTCAAGAAAGCGTCCTTAACATGTTCAATGGCGCGACGAATTTTTTGTTCTGGCCGAGCTCTAAATGAATTCTTATTGAAAAAATACTCTACACCTTCAGGAGATTGCTCAGAAAAAAAATAATTAAACACGCAACATCGAGGTGCGTCACATAGAACTGGGTTTACAGCATGCCATGATGTACGATTTGTTTCCATGACAACCAGGCGATTAAAAAGACTAGGCACAATAATGCGATTTTTGATCTCTTTGTCCCATAGTTCAAAATTCCCACCATTTTCAAGCCGCCAATTAGGAGACACATAATAAAGTACATTAACTGTTCGATAGTATTTCCTATCTACGTCATGCGAATTATCTAAATGAGGATTAAGAAAATACCCCTTGAGTAATGTACTAATTCCACCAGCAAACCGTGATCTATCAGGAATTTGGTTTTTAATCTCTGTTATCTCTTCAATCACAGCGACAACGCGAGGATCTTGAATGGCAGAATTAATATCTCGCAATAAGCTGGATACATCCTTTAAGTGGCTGTATTTTAACTTTAATTTTCCAGAAATTCTTAGTAGATGCATTTCACTTGGCTTGGGAAAATTAGCGTAAATTCTCTCAGCAATTTCGGTTGGAAGAAGATTATCAAGTGCAAAATGACGAGCAACGTTTATATGATGCTCAGAAAAGAACTCTCGTTTCAACTGCTCCTTCGTTTCATTTAATCTTTTTATGATCAGATCCGTTAATTGACTTCTTATATTGGTTGCCATTTTAAATCATCTTATCTATGTATTTATTGATATATAGGAGATAAGGAAGCAGTCTGCAAGCTACGTTGAATGATAGGACTATGTTGTCGCTTTTACAATTTGCATGGAGTTCGTGCCACCAGGTTCGCCAATTTTATGTCCTCTTGTTAATAGGACATAGCCATTTTGTGTAACTAATCTCTTATCCACTAGGAATTTGATCACTTCTTCATTAAGACGTTCCTGTGAGAAAGAATGATAATCAAGATAAATGGGAAAAACATTATTTACTAGGCTAAGTCGACCGACTGTACGTCGATTTGCTGTAACGGCATAAATGGGGACAAGGCTATGTTGTCGAGACATCCAAATGGCTGTGGCCCCAGATTCTGTCAAAGCAACGATGGCTTTAATTGGAAAATGATTAGCAGCATGCATGGTAGCCATCGCAATGGCTTGATCTGCTCGCTGATAATGACACGTTTCATTCTCGGCATTATAAAAAAAACTTGCATGTTTTTCAGCGCTTCGACATATCTTATCCACCATTGTAATCACTTTGACTGGATAACTACCTGTGGCTGTTTCTGCCGAGAGCATAACTGCATCAGTGCCATCCAGAATCGCATTAGCTACATCAGATACTTCAGCTCGAGTGGGTTGTGGCTGGTGAATCATTGACTCCATCATCTGCGTGGCGGTAATCACTACTTTGTCCAAGCGTCGGCTTTGCTCAATAATTCTTTTTTGGATGGCTGGAACCTCTGCTGGTCCAATTTCAACACCCAAGTCTCCACGTGCTACCATCACTGCATCGACGGCATTGATAATTTCTGTGAGATGTTGTAGGGCTTCGGTTCGCTCGATTTTGGCAATGATAGGAATATCTCTTGCTCCAAGTTTGGATAGTAAGCCACGAGCTTCTTCAATATCCTGAGCATCTTTAACGAAAGAAAGAGTAAGATAATCCACATCTAAATCGATGGCGATTTGTAAATCTTTTTTATCTTTGCTGGTTAAAGCCCGTGCTGCAAGACCACCGCCTTTGCGATTAAGCCCTTTATTGCTATACAAGGTCCCGCCTTCAATAACTTTACAATGAATGAGAGGAGGTGAAACAGTTACAACGTTTAGTTCGATTAGGCCGTCATCAAGCAATAGATGATCACCGGCCTTGAGTTCATGGCATAAATTATGATAGGCAACAGAAACAGATTGTTCATCTCCTAATTCTTGCTTGCTACAATTAAGAGTGAAGTCTTGGCCGTTTATTAGCTTGATCTTATTCTCTTTAAACCGCCCAATGCGAAGTTTAGGGCCCTGCAAATCGGCCATTATGGCTAGAGGATGATTAAGCTCATTTGCGATAGCACGAGCTTCGCTAACCATGTCTCGAATGTCACCATTGATATGCGAAAAATTAATACGCAGAACATTTACGCCTGTTCTTAGCATCGCATGGAGCACTGCAGCATCCTTGCAAGCAGGACCTAAGGTTGCCACAATTTTAGTGCGACGCAGTGGCATGGGCGCGCTCTTCTAAAATGGCAACAGCAGGTAGCTTCTTCCCTTCAAGGAATTCTAAAAAAGCACCACCACCTGTTGATATATAGGAAATCTGCTGAGTTAAGTCATATTGATCAATGGCTGCTAACGTGTCACCGCCACCAGCAATCGAAAAAGCGTCACTATTTGCAATGGCAATAGCTAGAGCTCGCGTACCGTAAGCAAATTGGGGAAATTCAAAGACGCCTACAGGACCATTCCAAATGATGGTCTTCGCTGCATCAATGATATCTACATAGTCACTCACGGTGTTAGGACCTATATCCATAATCATGTCGTCTTTGGCAACATTGCTAAGTGCCTTATTAAAGGCAGGACAACTGTCGGAAAACGATTTGCCAACCACTACATCGCTTGGCAAAGGAATTTCGCAGCCTTTTTCAGCAGCTAATTCTAAAATGGCTCGAGCTTCATCGAGTAAGTCTTCTTCGCATAGGGAAACCCCGATTTCATAACCCCTGGCTTTGAGGAAGGTATTGGCAATACCACCACCCGGAATGAGAACGTCAACCATTGTCACCAATTGCTTAAGCAAACTTAACTTACTTGAAACCTTGGCTCCACCCACAATAGCCACGATGGGTTTCTCAGGAGCTTTCAGCACGTGCTCCAGAGCATCTAATTCATTAACTAAAAGAGGTCCTGCTACGGCAAGAGGAGCAAATTTTGCAACCCCATGTGTGGAGGCTTGAGCACGGTGAGCAGTTCCAAAGGCATCCATAACAAAGATGTCACATAAACTAGCCAATCGTTTAGCTAGAGCATCATTATTGGTTTTCTCCCCAACATTAAATCGTACATTTTCGCAAACGACCAGTTCGCCAGGATTGGCCTCAACACCATCCAAGTAATCAGTCACAAAGCGGACAGGGTAATCTAAGTTGGCTGCCAAATAATCCGCAATGGGTTGAAGAGAAAACCGTTTCTCGAATTTACCTTCCTCTGGTCTCCCAAGATGGGATAGGACCATGACAGCCGCATTGGCATCTAATGCAGCCTGGATGGTTGGCAGTGCAGCCCTTAAACGTTGATCACTGGTAATAATGCCATCTTTAATTGGAACATTTAAATCTTCACGAATTAGTAAGCGTTTGCCATCGAGACTTATCTCACTCATTTTAATTGGATTCATTGTCCACCTTTAACGATTCATCATGAATTGGGCTGTGTCTAGCATGCGATTGGAGAAACCCCATTCATTATCATACCAGGCTACTACTTTAACTAAATTACCTAACACTTTGGTTTGTGTTGTATCAAAAACCGCTGACGCAGGATAATGATTAAAATCGCAAGATACTAAAGGTTCCTCACAAATATGTAGGATATCGCTTTTTGCTTTGCGCATAATCTCATTCACTTCAGCAACAGCTGTCTCGCGTTTAGCAGTGAAGGTTAAATCAACCACAGAAACATTGAGCGTTGGCACCCGCATGGCAAAACCATCCAATTTACCGGCTAACTCAGGGATCACCAACCCGACGGCGCTGGCAGCTCCGGTTTTTGTTGGGATGATGGATTGAGTGGCAGACCGTGCACGACGCAGGTCGCTATGGCTGCCATCCAGTAGCATTTGGTCTTTGGTATAAGCGTGAACTGTATTGACTAATCCATATTCAATCCCTAACGCGTCATGTAAAACTTTAACCACAGGTGCTAGACAATTCGTAGTGCATGAGGCATTAGAAACAATAATATCCGTAGCTTGTATGGTCTGATGGTTAACCCCATACACAATCGTTGCATCAGAATTCTTGCCTGGGGCTGATATGAGAACCTTTTTTGCACCTGCTTTGACATGTTGCATGGCCGCGTCACGTTGGGTGAAGTGCCCCGTGCATTCAAGTACTAAATCGATATCTAACTCTCCCCAGGGCAAAGCATTTGGATCGCGTTCTGCTATTACGCGAATGGGGTGGCCATCAATGACAAGCTTGTCACCATCAATGCTCACTTGACTTGCAAAGCGCCCATGCGTGGAGTCATAGCGGGTCAAATGAGCGGTTGTTTCTATGCCAGCTAAGTCATTAATTGCGACAACATTAAATTCATGTTGCCGTTTATATTCAAAAATGGAGCGTAAAATACAGCGGCCAATACGACCGTAACCATTTATTGCGACGCGTATCGTCATACTACTTCTCCGAAATTACAGTGACTCGCGTTGTGCAAGTCAGTTACATAGTTTTTTTAAGGCAGAAACCAGATGTTCAACAGTGATGCCTAAATAGGCAAATGCATCGGTGGCTTTCGCCGACACACCAAAACGGTCAAGGCCGATAACAGTGCCATCCAACCCTACAAATCGGTACCAATAATTTGTGGCGGCCGCTTCAATAGCAACTCGTTTACGGACAGCATTGGGTAAAACCTCTTCTTGATAAGCCAAATCTTGAGAAAGAAAGCGTTCGGCGCAGGGCATGGAGACAACTCTAATTTCTTTACCGAGGGTCTTCATTTCCTGGGCCGCCGCTAAAGCAAGTTGGACTTCTGAGCCTGTTGCCAACACAATGGCATCCGGAGTACCTTGGCAATCCTTAAGAATATAACCCCCTTTCTTGATATATTCTGTTTGCTTCTTATCATGCTGTAATGCAGGTAAATTTTGTCGTGATAATAACAGGGCAGAAGGGCCGTTGTGACGCTCAAGGGCTAGTTGCCAGGCAACCGCAGTTTCCATAAGATCGGCAGGGCGCCAAACATGTATATTTGGTGTCATCCGTAGCATAGCAGCATGTTCAATGGGTTGATGAGTAGGACCATCTTCTCCTAAACCAATGGAATCATGAGTCAGTACATAAATTACCCGTTGGTGCATTAAAGCGCTTAGGCGTACAGCATTACGAGCATAATCTGTAAATACTAAAAAGGTGCCGCCATAGGGAATGATGCCTCCATGTAAAGCCAAGCCATTCATAATTGCTGCCATAGCAAATTCACGCACACCGTAATAGAGATAATTACCTGAAAAATCGCCAGGAGTGATGGCTTTGCTGCCGGACCAGTCTGTATTGTTGGAGCCCGTTAAATCAGCCGATCCTCCTAACATTTCGGGTAGAAGTTTTGCGAATGTTTCGATACATTGCTGGGAGCTTTTCCTTGTCGCTTGTGCTTTCTCATTGAGACGACATTGTTCAATAAATGAGGCTGCAGCGTTGGCCCACTCGTCAGGTAAATCCCCATTGATCCGACGCAGGAACTCATGGTAGTCATTTGAGTATTGCTGCTGATAGGCATGACAGGTTGTCAGCCAACGGGCTTCGTCATGCTGTCCTTGCTCAACATGGTTCCATTTGGCATACACAGCATCGGGGATAACAAATGCGGGATGTGGCCAGTTAAAGGTTTCGCGAACCTTGCTGACTCCAGAGGCTCCTAAGGGAGCTCCATGGGATTTTTCACTGCCTGCAGCCGGTGAGCCATAACCAATAATGGTCTTGCAAATAATTAAGCTGGGTTTCCCCGTTTCTTGTCGCGCTTGTACAATGGCATTTTCAATTGCTTGAGGATCATGGCCGTCAATTGGTCCAATAACTTGCCAATGATAAGCTTTGAAGCGCGAAGCAGTATCATCCATAAACCAAGACGCCACTTTGCCATCGATGGAAATCCCGTTGTCATCGTAGAAGACAATCAACTTTCCGAGACCTAACGTTCCTGCCAGAGAACATGCTTCATGAGAGATACCTTCCATCATGCAGCCATCACCAGCGAAGGCATAAGTATAGTGATTAACTAATTCCAGACCAGGACGATTAAATTGTGTGGCCAATACTCGTTCGGCAATGGCCATGCCCACAGAATTAGCAAGTCCTTGACCTAAAGGGCCAGTGGTGGTTTCCACACCAGGGGTATCATGCTCAGGATGCCCAGGAGTTTTGGAATTTAGCTGCCTGAAATGCTTTATCTCATCGATACTTAAATCATACCCAGTTAAATGGAGCAAAGAGTACAAGAGCATTGACCCATGACCATTAGACAACACAAAACGATCGCGATCAAACCACCTGGGATTTGTGGGATTATGCTTGAGGAACTTTTTCCAAAGCACAGTGGCAATTTCTGCCATCCCTAAAGGCATGCCAGGGTGCCCAGATTGTGCCTGCTCGACGGCATCGATACTTAAAAAGCGGATGGCATTGATTAAATCATTGGAAACACTCATGGGTACTCTTATGCTATTCATCAGGGGGTCTATTGTCGCTCAGAAGACCATAATCGGCAAGGTAGCGATATATTTATTGTAATATTAATGGACAAAAAAATATGCTCTTATTTAAAAATTCAGTAAAAATAGTTTAAATTTTACTTTTTGTTTATTTTTTGGGATCATTGTCTCGTTAAAAATTAATTTTTAAAATGCTATGGGGATAGCTCTACAACGCATACAATCCAAAATTGGTTACGATCCTCCTCCTAAAGCTAGCAGTGGCCGTGAATCGCAATGGGGGTTTAGAGATTTTTTAGCAAAACAAAAACTCGACTATTTTCAACCTTTCGTTCAGAAACATGCCATTCTTACGTTTGAGTATAGTGTGTTTTGTACCAGGCTTGCTGATCGTTTAATTAAGAGTGGAACACAAAGCGAGACAAGGTCTATTGAGTGGGAAGAGGAGATTACTGAGCAAGTTGCAGCTGCAATGATGATGGCAGAACTATTGGCTCATATTTATCGCCATTATCTTAGTGTCCCAAGAGAGGTTAAGCGACTGCTGGATGAACAAAGTATCTATCGCAGCGTCTTAAAAAAAAGAGGCTATCACTTCGACGAAAGCTGTCAGGATAGCATGCCATCGCCTGGATTTTTCTCACAGAAAGTGAGAAGCACTCATGTTATTTTGAACTGGCCAAGGCTATTTACTGTAAGAATCAGGCGTGTTTTAACCACGTTAATTTTATTACCAGAAGCAAAGAAATTTGATCATTTCTGTCGTTTCATCATTTTTGCTGACCGATTTGTAAACCCTGTGCTTACCCATTTGTCCTGGTTGTTTTTTGTACCTCGATTTGTAACCAATGTATTCTTGCTATTAGAGCATGTCATTCCGGGCTCCTGGTTAGACTCTTATGAGAAAGATCTACCGTGGTATATCCGTGTACAAGCGCAATTAGAGCAGTGCTGGTTTGAATTAGGAAATGATACTGCCTGGTTGACAGGTGGTTTACTTAATTGTTTTGTATTAACAGGTCCGCTGGCTCCGGTAGGCATGTATTTGACCATTAGCCTGTTTCTTTTTGATGTGCTTTGGGCGGGGTTGCGAGCATATATTGAGCTTGGTCGTATAAAGGGACTTGAAGTTGAATATGCCAACCTCTTAAGCTATATGGAGCAAGATGGCACATCAGCTGCGGACCTTGCAGAGTTACAATCGCTGCAAGAGTATTTACAACAACGAATGCAATTCGAACATGAAAGGTTAATGCTCAGTGTAGTCAATACAACGGTTTTATTTTTTGGTATGTGTTTTGCGCTCCCGCTACTCACAAATCCTCTCTTTGCTCTTATTGGCGCTGTTCTTGTTTTAGCGACTACCTGTATTATTTATAATAAGGTTCAGAGCCTTGAAACGAAAAGACCCGTGAACAGAATTATGGAGTTGCGCCAACCTCAATACGCACTTTTATTAGAAAAAACAGGTATGTTTAAAGAAAATGGAATTAAAGAGGGGACGACCTTAGAGCCCACACAAGGAACGATTGTAGGGTTAAGCCCCAGCTCCTTAATAAAGGACTAATCTGGAGCATCATCATATTCAATGATATTCTAAATGATTTTGCAGGCTGAGAACCATGACAAATCATTTACCTTCATTTAGCACTATTGATCCTAAAAATTTTGTGAATCAGCTGGATAGCTTGCTACAGTCGAACCTGGACCAGATTAACGCATTACTTAAGCAACACCATGAATTTACCTGGGATAATCTCATGCAACCCATGGAGGACATGGATGATGCTTTAGAGCGTTTTTGGTCGCCATTGTCCCATTTGCACGCTGTCGTTAATTCAAATGAGTTACGCACCTGCTACCAAGCCTGCTTACCTAAGTTATCCGCGTATGAGGCAGCGATTGGTCATAACCAGGCCCTTTATGATGCTATCAAGTCCTTGGATAATAATGCCTTGGATAATGTTCAACAAAAGATAGTGGATGACACCATTCGCGATTTCGAGCTATCCGGTGTTGCTTTATCTAAAGAAAAAAAAGAGCGTTTTGAAGCGATTCAAACGCGGTTATCAGCATTATCCAATCAATTTGAGAATAATGTGCTGGATGCTACACAAGCGTTTAGTATTCATATCACCGATGATAGTGCTTTAAACGGATTGCCCGAACATGCCGTCAATACTGCGGCTGAGTTGGCTGCCGAGAAGGATTTGACGGGTTGGGTCTTTAATCTCGAATTCCCATGTTATTTAGCTGTTGTTACTTATGCCGAAGATCGCGCCTTTAGAGAGGAAATGTATCGAGCTTATGTTACTCGCGCTTCAGATGAAGGACCTTTTGCTGATAAATTTGATAATTCAGCCGTTATTGATGAGATGCTTGCACTTCGTCATGAGAAAGCGCTGTTGCTCGGTTTCAACAACTATGCTGAATTATCCTTAGCGACTAAAATGGCAGAATCAACGACCGAGGTTCGTCATTTTTTAAAAGATTTAGCTTCTAGAGCACATAAGCAAGCAAAACATGAATTTGAAAAATTAAAAGAATTTGCTTTGACAAATTACGGTCTTAAGGACGTTGCTCCTTGGGATGTCGCTTATTTGTCAGAGAAAAAAAGACAAGCTCGCTATGCGATTTCCCAAGAGGATTTGCGTCCTTATTTTCCTCAGCCCAAAGTAATGAATGGTCTATTTGCTATTGTAAAGAAGCTCTATGGTATGCATCTTGAGGAAATCAAACCTGTCGATGTTTGGCATCCTGATGTGAAATGTTATCAAGTTTCTGATGAGACCGACCAAATTCGCGGTTATATCTATGTGGATCTATTTGCTAGACCTCATAAACGCGGTGGTGCCTGGATGGATTCTTTGCAAAGTCGTCGCAAACGCAATGGGGGCGGTGTGCAATTACCCATTGCAACCCTCACTTGTAATTTTGCGAAACCGTCTGTCAATAAGAAAGCGACCTTATCACATGAGGAAGTGCTCACTTTATTCCATGAGTTTGGCCATTGCTTGCATCATATTTTAACGCAAGTGAATTATTTAAGTGCTTCGGGAATTAATGGTGTGGAGTGGGATGCCGTTGAGTTACCGAGCCAGTTTTTTGAGAATTGGTGCTGGGAAGAGGAGGCGTTAATTCCTTTGTCTGAACATGTGACGACGGGAGAAGCGTTGCCTTATGATTTATTTGCAAAGTTGATAGCAGCAAAAAATTTCCAATCAGCGATGGCGATGATGCGACAATTGGAATTCTCTCTGTTTGATTTTCGTATCCATGAAGAGTTTACTAAGCAGCCCAATTTTGTATCCAACATTTTGGCAGAAGTACGTGAGCAAACGACTGTTGTTCCAATCGTTAAGTTTAATCGCTTCCAACACAGTTTTTCTCATATTTTTGGTGGTGGGTATGCTGCAGGTTATTACAGTTATAAATGGGCAGAAGTTCTCTCCAGCGATGCCTTTGCACGCTTTGAAGAGGAAGGCATTTTTAACGAACAAACCGGGCGCGATTTTCTTCATGCTATCCTCGAAGTGGGAGGCTCCAAAAAAGCTGCTGATGCCTATCAGGAATTCCGCGGTCGACCAGCAAACATAGATGCCTTGCTGCGGCATAATGGGATTGTAAGTTAGTGAAAAGGGTCTGGAGAGGGCATGATGGTTTTGAGTAAACAGTTGTTGTCTGCAGTTCTTTTTTTAGGCTTTATGTGTTTTAAGGCAGTTTTTGCCATGACAAGCCCCTCTTTGGATGAATTTCCAATGTTTTTTAATAAACAGTCCTTAGAGAAAATTAACCGAGCCTCCTTGCCAAAACCCTACGATTCTCTATTGACCCAGCCTTTGATGACAACAACTTTAGAGAAGTACTACCAGCGACAAGCAAAAATTAAAGTGATATACAGTCAAAAAAATAACAAGATGAATACGTACTCACGTGCCATCTTGATGCTGATGGATAAAGATAAGACTCGGAATGATGTGCAAAACGCACAGACTAGAAAAGAGGATGTTGTGGTTGAGTTGGGTCTTATTACCATGAATTTTAATGAGTTGCCGCAAGGAGTGATTCACGGGGTACTGCATAGCGATGTGCCCTTTGGTAAACTGTTGCTTAATCATCAGGTGAGTGTTTATTCAACAGGGCAATCCTACTTCAGGATAAATTGCACGGCTAAACTCAGACAATTACTTGCTTGCAAAGCAAAAGATAAACTGTATGGGCGAACAAATATTCTAATGAATAAAGTGAGTCACCGCTGGCTTGCGCGCGTGATAGAAATTTTGCCCTTGCGGCGATGCGTTGACAGATCTTGTGTTGTTTTGAACTAGGTTGAATCTCTTTTAAAATCCATATGTTGTAAAAGAGCATGCAGATAAGAATAGCTTCTTTGATAGATTCCTGGCCAGCTGGATTCTCGTGGTCCAGCAACATTCAAAATTTCAATATGATTCTTTTTCAGCCAATCACGACATTGTTCAAGAATGTTTTCAGGCTCTGTGGTTAAATCGATTAAGAATGAAGATTTTTTTTGTCGCTTGACCTCTTTTAAAGTGAGTAGGGTTCCGTCTTGAAGCGTTTCTTTGATGGAAGAAGAGGGCAGGAGGATGAGCGTACCATGTGCATCACAAATATTTAATTTTGTTCTCGCTGCATAATTGTCTTCTTCCGTTTGAAAATCTCCTTTAACCTCAACCAGGTTAATGTATTGATTGGGGATGATACCGTTTTCATCTAATCTTCCCTTAGGACACCAGCCTCCATAGAGAAGACTTAGGCTAATTGCCACATCCAAGGCTGCTCTATCAACCCCTGTTTGACCTCCTGATATGATTTTTTTAAGCATGCATTAAGTCCCTGTTTTTTTCTTAAATATTATATTTGCTAAAGAAAAGACACTATTGAAAAAATTGCTCAAGACTCATATTTGCTATAGTTAAATTGTGGTATAATAAAAGTTGTACAAGAAGGGGGCGACCTGGCTTCGACGTGGGTTGCGAAACCTGATGTGCATGCCGAGAAAGAGTACTCTCGTAAATCAGTCTCACTAAATATAAATGCAAACGATGAAAACTTTGCTGGTGGTGAAGCTGTCGCTGCGTAAGCTTTGATAGTCAACTACCGATAGTGCGCTGCCATAAAACCAGCGCCCCGTTGACCGAGCTCGCTTATCGGTATCGAATCAACGGTCATAAGAGATAAGCTCGCATCTTGGTTCGTCCCGCACCAAGATGTTAAATCAAGGGAATCGCCGTGTCCCATCCTGCCTGTCGGAGAGGCCACGGTTAACTAAAAAGACAAGGCTAAGCATGTAGATCTGACGGCAGAGGATTTGCGGACGCGGGTTCGATTCCCGCCGCCTCCACCATAACATATTGATTTTTATATTAATTTTTTATTGATTTCTCCAATCGGCACCATTCCAGCACTAACATAATCCTTAACTTGATTAAAGTGCCCCTTTAATTGGGGTAGGGGCCAGCAAAGTAGCCCGTTTGCTTGCAAACGGGACAATCCTTCGAATGAAGAAGAAAATCCTGTTTGCAAGCAAACAGGCTACACTAGCTTTGCTGTTACTCGAAGTAAAGGTGATCGAGCACTTTTTGGAAAATCGACTCAAGCTATGAAAAAACAATGGGCAAGTGCCTGATAAATCGCCCGCTAGCTGACTTCGCTCCAACTATTATTTTAAAAGCGAAAGATTTTGCTGCAGAGGATGTGAAAAAAGTTGAGCGCAGACTTGCTTCTGAAAGGAAAAAATCTTTGAAAGAGCCTGGTTCTTTGTAGGTAATGTTAAAATAAATTAGCCCGTGATATAGATTCAAATAAATATGTTTAAATTTAAAACGCTAAACCAAAATGACTTAACTCTTATCTATCAGTGGTTTCAAGAACCGATTATTAACCAATGGTATGCGAGAGGAAAGTATTGGTCATTAGAAGCAATTAAAGAAAAATATGAGCCAAGAATTTTAGGTAAGGAAAATGTACCGAGCTTTATTATTTATAAGGACGAGACTCCTATTGGCTTTATTCAATATTATCAGTTTGAACATGGTTTCCCTGAAGGGATTCATGGGCAGCATAACTTACTATTTAAACAATATAAGCAAGCTGATTTAGTTGGGATTGATTTATTTATAGCCGAAGAAAACATGCGTGGGCAAGGTTTTGGCATTAGGATAATCAATCAATTTATCGAGGATTTTCTTACTAATTTTTCTGCTGTTGTAGTTGATCCTGAGATGCTTAATATTACCGCGATAAGATGTTATGAAAAATCTGGGTTTATGAACACTTCATTTAGTGAAGATCCCAATTATTTAGTTATGGTTAAACAACTGATTAACCCTGAAGTTTTACGAGAGGTTAAAAATTTACTGCAAGCACGTTTTGCAGCAGAACTAAATATTGATTCAATTCATTTTTTAAGCGAACCTGATCGAAGAAATATTGTTTTAAGAATACCACTCGAAAGTACGAAAAGTGGAGTTCCAGAAAGTATTATTTTAAAACAATCCCTGCCAGAGCAATCCGATGAAGATGATCAAGAGGCTTATGCTCGTTTTGCTCGTGATTGGGCAGGCCTTGAATTTCTGAGTAGTATTCCTCAACCTGCTCATAATGTTCCTAAATTTTATGGTGCAAGTAAACAATATCGTTTTCTTCTTATGGAAGATTTAGGACAACAGCACATTAGCCTTGTTGATTCTTTAACTATTCCCAATCAAAAGAAAGCCATTGCTGCATTAAGTCGATTTATGAAAGCGTTAGGCAGTTTTCATGCAAGTACGTATAGTCATACAGAACATTATGAAAAGATCTTACGCAGAATTCATGTAAATGCAGAAACAGAGCAAGAGGAACTTGATTTTATTTTAAAGGACTTATTGCCAAAACTTGAGTTAGCAAATAAGCAATTAAATTTACCTGTTACGCAGGCGTTAATTGATGAAGCAATAGATATCATTACAACAATGCTAAGGCCAAATCCATTTACTGTTTTGACCCACGGTGATATTTGTCCTGATAATGTTTTTGATCATTATGGTCAAGATCTACAATTGATTGATTTTGAGTGGAACTCTGTTCGAAATGCGTTGTTAGATGGCACTTATTTACGAATGAGTATGCCTACCTGTTGGTGTGCTAAAGCAATCCCTATTGATGTTATTGAATCCCTGGAGATTATTTATAGGGAAGAATTAAAACGCACTATTCCCGCTGCTTCTGATGATTTGGCTTATAACATCGCCTATACCAAAGCGTGTGGTTTTTGGGTGTTACAACAAACCTTACCTTTTCTAGAAGGTATTCTACTTCAAGATAGGATAGGACCATCAGGCCCTGTACCTGATGGTTCATTGTGGAAATCAGAAGATAATACAGTGAGACCAAGGTTTTTATCTCGTCTTCAATCTTTTGTTGATGTGGCAACTAAGAACGGTCTGCTACCTCATCTAAAAGAAATGTCGAAGAATATGCTCGTAGCTGTCGAAGCAAGATGGCCTGATACCAAACCCTTAGCGCTTTATCCCGCATTTATTAATAAAATTCCATAGAGATAAATATGATGTATTTTAATCAAATCTTAGTACCATTGCGGCACCACAAGTGGGCTGCTTTCTTTAAAATGTATCTCAAATTGTTTAATTCAAAGGCCTCGCTTGCTGAAAAGAAGTATTAACATTGAAATAGAAAAAAGAATTTGATAAGGTTTTGATATAATAAATTTAAATATATCTTTATAGCTAACTAAGACATGCTACATTAAACGATAGAATTAAGCGTATTTCTTAATCTTCGTTGGAGTCACTTAGGAGGCCTTTGGAAGAACCCCAGCCATGGGCTATACTTTTTTTACTGCTATCAAAAGTGAGGTCATCATGGGACAAGGCACTCCAATGGAATTAACAAAAATTAAAAAAATTGTTGCTGAAATTCAAGAATTTCCAGCTAAGATTGATTCCACAGAGCTAGCTAAAAATGCACGACGCTTACTGAAAAAATACGCATTATTATCTGAAAAAATTGAGAGAAACGTATTAATTAGTGCTGCACATCAAAAGGAACTTGCTAAAATTCGTACAGAAGAGTTCAAAGCCATAAGACGTACATTAAAAGAAAAAGCAAATTTAATCCTACATGCAAAAAACAACAAGAACGTTCAAAGTGAAAAACTTGCGAAAAAAACCGTAAAAACACCAACTCCCAAAAAAACCTCAAAAGCTGCTCATGTGTCAGTTGCAAAAGAAACAAGCTCAAAAAAAACTGTGAAAAAATCATCACCTAAACCTAAAAAAGCAGCTGTTCCCAAAGAAGGCGCATAATTGGTTCTGTCGCAAAATTGTTCTTAAGCCACATATAGGGGTCTGACCAAATACCTCTTAATAAACAATAGAGTATCTAACAAAACATCTTTATTTGTGTTCTTAAAAGCTATTTTTGAGTCCTATGCTATTAGCAGATCCAGAGATGTATTTTGCTCTACTCGGTTGGTATATATGCATTCAACCGATTACTTATCAAATCAAGTGTATCCATATCCAAATTATCTGCGGCCAATTGCTTTAAAATACCATAAGAAGTATTTTCGCATATCCCCTTAATTTTATTACCCATATTAAAAAATTCTGACCAAAATCTATTTATCTTTGTACAGACAAAACATAGCAAGCCCGGTTGACACATTAGTGGCAACCGGGAAATAAATTACCCCTAAAGTTTTTTGTAGACACCCCAACTTTAATTTATGTACATAACTATAAGTTGCTTCGAGCTGGTCCCGCGCAAGGAGTTTGAGTAGTATGCTTTGAAGCGATCGATTGCTCAAACAGTGAGGCTGTATATTGAATAATTTTGGAATCAAATCTGTCTTTGTGACAATACCATGCCAGGTTTATTGTTTCTGAGAAATCACTTACATTTAATCTGATTAAATCTGAGCTATAATATTGTTTAGGCAATGCGCTCCAGCCTATCCCCAACCGTGCAAGCTTTTTTAATGCTTCGAAAGAATATAATTCATGTTCTATTAAAAGCGGTAATCCTAAATCAAGAAACATGCCTTCTAATCTATCGCGGATTGAAAAACCAGGAGGAGTAAGAACGCATGAATATTTTGCAAGCTCTTGTAGATCAATTTCTTTTTTCTTAGCTAAAAGATGTGTGAGAGAAGTAACAATGACAATCTCTTCTCGATCAAGGACTGAACATTGAATAGCACTATCGATATCCATATCTTCTGTGGTTAGGGCCAGGTCAATGAAACCATTAAGAAGAAGAGTGTACAACTCTTGTTTGGCGATTTGTCTTATATGAAATTTTGGGTAACTCACTCCACTTTTTATTAAAAACTCCATAAAAAACGGTACAAAGTTTAATGAGGGATACAAAGTAGTCCCAAGTGTGATTTCTATTTTGGAAAAATCAGGATCTTTTAAATCAGCGACTGCATTATTCAAAGTATTTATTAACTGCCTGGCGTAAGGAACAAGTAATACACCCTCTTTGGTGGGAAAGAGCATGTTACTTCTTGTTTCAAACAATTTAGCGCCAATATCCCTTTCCAAGTTATTAATTCGTTTCCTAATTGCTGATTGGCTAATAAATAATCGCTTGGCTGCCAGGGAATAAGAGCGATATTCATAGGCCATTAGAAACGATTTTAGTTCGTTACTATTCATTAATTACTCTTCGATGTTAGGCAGATGTGAAGCACGCTTCTCACTATTTAGCTTAGCAAATTTTATAAAAGAACCTACTTTAAACTTGGAATAAAAAGCTCTCTATCATTAAATCAATCTGAAAGACATGTTCCAGAGTAGTAATAACCCTGATTCCAAATTTGATTGGTCAATTAATAAGCGGATTTGTTATAATTCATAACTAACAATGTAAATAATTGTGAACAGTTATGTCACTTTTAAACTTCAAGCCTCAGTTTTATATCAAAAATAGACACATTCAAACGATATTGAGTTCCAAAAAAAAACCTATTATCGGAAATATGGTTCAGAATGAAATTGCTATAACTTTAACAGTTAAAACAGATGAAACGGTATATTTGACAGGGCTATTTTCACCGCAACCTAACCAGACGGCAAAAGGCCTGATTATTCTTCTTCATGGCTGGCTCGGTTGTGCTCAATCCACGTATATGTTGGGCAGAGGCGAACAGCTCTATCAACAAGGCTATGAAATCTTTCGTCTCAACCTGCGGGATCATGGCTCCACCATTGGACTAAATAAAGGTATATTTCATGGTGCTCGGCTAGAAGAAGTTTTTCAAGCAATAAAACAAATTACAGCCAATTATTCGGGATTACCTACTACCTTAATTGGCTTTTCTATGGGTGGAAGTTTTGCTTTAAGAATAGGTTGGAGAGACAGCTTTGAATCACAGAAAATATCCAATTTAAAGCAGATCATTGCTATTTGTCCCTCCGTTAATCCAGAGCAAGTGACGAGAGCCATTGATAATTCCAGCATATATCGGCGTTATTTTATTGCCAGATGGAAAAAAAACTTGATAGAAAAACAACGCTGTTTTCCCAGGCTATACGATTTTAATACCATTTTATTGCAAAAAAAATCTTGGCAAATGACAGAAAAATTATTAATAAAATATTTTGAATTTAAAGACATTGATGCTTATTTCGCTGAATATCATTTTTCGCCCGAAAAGCTTAAAGCGGTATGTGTACCCATGACTATATTAACAGCAGAGGACGATCCAGTAATTCCAATTAGTGGTTTTAATGAACTTAAAAATATCAATCCATTATTAAAACTACATATCACCCATCATGGCGGTCATGTAGGTTATATCTATAATTTTAGAGGTGACTCTTGGCTAGATATCATATTACCTGAGTTTATGGAAGTTAATGACTAGCCTTACTCTCATCAAGACATGCTGGCAGTTAGAGGCGAATTAGGATTTACTTGCTGGTGAAATTGCAAAAAATGGTTAAATAATTCAATCTTGTACAAGTATCATACTTTGTATTTAATGTAATAGTTTTTGGTTAATTGACACATAGCTACTGAACCAGAAACAGCAAGCATAATAGGGATAAGAAAGACGAAATTCATCCTCGTGAACTCAAAGATAAGAATAATGGCTGTTAACGGCATTTTTTGTGCTGCGGCAAGAAATGCCGTTGCGCCAATAATAGCAAAGGCATGTATGGGCACAGAAGGTAAACACAAATTCCAAATTCCTCCAAGTATAGCCCCTAGTAAAGCACCATTAGCGAGAGAAGGAGTTAACAATCCTCCTTGAGCTCCAACACGCAAGCTTGTCCAAACGAATATACTCCTTAATAAAAATAGTAAAATACTTAATCCAATTCCTACGGATTGATCAAATTCCATTTCTGCAGGGCTCTTGCCATTTCCTAATAGGGAAGGAAAATAGACTGAAAATAACCCAAGGATTAGGAAATTAAGCAAGCAGGAAAAGATCATGTGCCAGCTATGAATTGCTTTGCTGCGTTGTACTGTGGCGATTTGAATAAACCAAAAGGCAAAAAAACCTAGTACGGGACTTGCAATAATGGAGCAGATAATTAAAGATGCATTCAATGAAATATCAGGTATTTGATAGATGGATTCATTTCCCAAACCCCACCAGGATACTAAAACTGCTATGGCTGAGGAGGATAATGCAAAAAGTAAAATAGTCCAATTGTAAGTGCAAAGTAATACTTCCAAAACAAAAACAGCACCACCTAAAGGCACATTATAAACTGCGGCCAACCCAGCTCCAGCGCCACAGGCCAACATGATTTTGCTTTCTTCAGGACTTAATCCTGCTTTGGCTGATAACCAAGAAGCATAGACTGAGCTTACTTCGCGGGGAGCTACCTCTCGACCAAGAGGGGAACCTAGTGCAATGGTTATGATTTGCAAAAAGGCATGAATGAAGGTACTGAGTGGCGGCATAGGTTTACCAGATTTTATTGCCAAGGCAATACTGACCAGAGGCTTACCGAAGCTATAGAGAGCCCACCAACCGATACCTGCAATTAATCCACATAAAAAGAGGATAGTGATTCTTCTTTCCGGGGATGAAGCTCTGACTCCTTCTAGAAAGGTTTCATTACTTATAATGTGGAGGGGGCTGTAACCATAAGCAATATGTTGAAGATAATGTAGTAATAGTGCGAGGCACATCCCTAAAAATCCTGAACCAACACCCACTAAAACAATGACCAGAGCCAGAGAAGCTTTAGAGCTTTGAAATAGTTGATTTTCGGTCCTGACTGACTCCATTCTGTGAGTTCCTTTTAAATAAACTTATTGTCGATACATTTCTAGAAGCAATGAGTTCATTATTTATTTATGCTGTTTTTTTGGCAAGTGGAATTGTCCAGATCTAAGTTCAAACTATTAATCATTTAAGCGCGACGCGCGCGAATGTGTGGCGCTGATGGCCTTACTCTCATCAAGCAAGCGTAGGCTGGGCTGTGAAGCCCAGCAATCATTAAATCCCGCTTGGAGAATAGAGATCCTGCTGGGCTTCACAGCCCAGCCTACGGCTTGCTTCAACATTATCTAGCTCTAGATAAGTAATGAGCAGTCGATGCGGACGGTCGCTGGGAATTACGTAATAAGCATTACCTGAAATATGATCGCTATTGAAGGATGTCATATTTAAACTGAGTTTGGGGTCAACAAGTAGGCATGTTCGAACACCCTTTTCTCTAAAGTATCTCCATCCAGTTTATCTTCACTTAAATCAGGATTTGCCGCGTTTGCTTGCAAACGGGAGAAATCCTTCGGATAGAGAAGAAAAATCCTGTTTGCAAGCAATAGGCTACGCTAGCTGAGAATAATTAGGAAAATCAATCACAGTAATCAATAAGAAAGTATTTGCTCTTGAAGGTTCCAAATTTGACTATATTTAACATTGAAAAATCTATTAACCAAGGAGTGGCACTATGAAAAAATTTCTTCCCATTTTACTTGCAACAGGTCTAATTAGTTTGGGCTCAGCTTATGCTAGTAGTAGTGGCTCAAGCTCCGGAACCTCTTCCAGCACCTCTTCTGGGGCGGGAACAAGCTCCGACACTGGAACTCCTGGTTCTGGCACGGGTACTAATACGGGTAATACCACCACAATTAACGATGGAGTAGGTGATGGCTCCACAAATAATCTAAGTACCTCAACAGGAACCACTAATACAAATCCTAATACCACTACTGGAACAGAAATGAACGATAGCGGAGACACCGACTCCAGTTACGAGCACTAAAATATGGAAGTTAAGGAAAATTTTTCTTAGCTCCATGAAAATTTTAAAATAATGAGAGGGGTGTTGATTTTTTCAATGTTCCTCCACGAAACTTAGCAAGGTAGATACTGTCTTTAAAAGCAAGCAACCTTTTAATGAAAATGTTGCTTGCTTTTAAAGACAGTATCTACGCTAGATGAACCTATGACAGGAAATGACAATCTGAATAAAGAAATTATTCGATGGGGTGGCAAATACCTTTCATCTCATGGATATACACTCAAAAGCAACCTGCCAGAAAATGTGCAAAACACACCTTGGTCTTATGTGGTCCGCTTTGCAACATCTGAAGGTTACATTTATTTGAAACACACGCCAGATCTGCTTGCATTGGAGGCTATCATTACCCGGGTTTTGCATGATCAATTTCATGCTTCTGTTCCAAAAGTTATCGCACACAATGCTGAATTAAATTGTTTTTTAATGAAAGATGCAGGCAGGCCATTGAGAGAAATTCTGAAAAAGCAATTCGATGCAACCTTGCTTTGTAAGGCTATCGATCAATTTACATCGATACAGTTGGCTGTCGCAGATCATGTCAATATTTTTCTTAATATTGGTGTTCCCGACTGGCGATTGGATAAATTACCAGCCTTATACAAGCAATTGCTTTCACAAAAAGACATATTAATAGCGGACGGGCTATCAGACGTAGAAATTAGTGAATTAGAGACGCTGCTTCCAAAGGTTTCCGAGCTATGTAAAAAATTATCCGGCTATTCTCTCAAGCAAACCATTGTTCAATGTGATTTTCATGACAATAACATCCTCATAGCAGATAAATCGCAAGATATAACGATCATTGATTTAGGTGAGGTAGTAATTTCACATCCGTTTTTTTCATTGATAGGCTGTTTGCGACAGGTAAAACTTCACCATGCACTGACAGCGGAAGATAATATGTATCTGCAGCTTATGGATGCCTGTTTTAAAAATTATATGAATTTTGAGTCTAAAAAACATTTATTAAATGCTTTTGAGATAGCACACCTATTATGGATAATTTATGAGGCATTGGGTCAATATCGGTTGAGGATCGCATGTGATAAAGCGAGATTTATGTCATTTCAAAGACATGGAAAACTGAGTGATAGATTGAAAGAATTTATGACCGCATGTATTGCGATTGACTGAGGATTGTCAGATGGGCTGAGAAAAAATAAATATCAAGTGTTTATTCAGTTATGTACAAACCTGAATAAACACGTTATTACCCGTATTCACTTATGTTTTGATTTGCAAATTGCTTTCAGAAATGCAATAGGTAGTCAAATCTGGCTCATTAGTGATTTTAAACAAGTCAGGTTTGCCAGGGTTAAAAAAGCGATGTCTAGATACTTTGTCATACAAATAATAGCTACCCCACACTAACCCCGTTACCGTTGTTACTCGAGCGCTATCTATTACACTTGTTTTGGCAGCTCGACCTAAAAAACTAAATGCACTTCTCCTAAAAAATGATAGCATAACTCCCTCCGATTAATGTTTGATAATCCTGTTAAATGTTTATGCAGGAATTTTAAACGAAATGCAATTGGGAATGCAACTCTAATGACATAAGAATCATGAAGAAGATATTAAAAAATAAATGATGAGAAAAATTGATTAAACATTAATGAAAACATCCGTGTTTAAAATAACATCCTGGTCTATTTCATTATTAATGTACATTTAAAAGCCTTACTTAGGGCTTTTTCCAGGCCAAACTTTTTGCAACGGCTCAGGTCCCATTATATGATCCAAACTAAAAATAAGGCCAAAAGTTATAGCCGCTTGAGGGCTTCTAATGAGCACTTCTTTTAAGAAACTAAGCTTGAAAAAGGCCATAGTAGCTTCTTTAAGCCCTACAGTTTTTACGTGAGATTTCGTATTCTGGAACATAGTATAAGGGGTTACTGTCAATAAACGGCCATCTACCACTCTGGATGCTAAGACCTTTTTGTCAGCATAAGAATTAGGAATAGTCGTGAAAATGGTTGCAACCACACCGGAAGTAGCACCACCTGCTAACTTATTATAAAAATCGTTATTAAATTTATAGAAAGAACTAATGTAATCTCCCATAAAACCGATAGCAGAGAAATTAATAAAGCCTGCGATAGAACGAGAACCCCAATTAACCTTCGTTAATTTCCAAAAATTCTCTAGAGACCATTTAAAGTTTGTTTTGGTAATAATTGCGCCACCTTGCAACTTTGCTTTATTACTCAAAGCGCTACTTAGTCCGAGATCTGCCTGCGAGAAAAGGAAGGTTCCAAGCCAACGTTGCTGTATAGTTCTTATTTCATCTTCTGGTGATTCTCGATTAGTTTGCTTAGAGGTTACAGCCACGGCCCCCCGTTTTTGACCAGCAATTGCATAAGATAGAAAACCACGATATAAGCCCAAAAGTCCTTTGTTTGATGAAGGTGCACTGGATTGTTGCTGCAACCGAGTTAACACTATTTGAAAGGGCTGGGTTGTCGCAGAAACAACAAAAGAAATAACCATCGTTTTAAAGGTCAAATTGGTCAAATCATACGGCGTTAGCATAAAAGATGGTTTTTTCTTGCCTGAATTATTACTTGTTTCATGTTTTTGCTGCATTGTAGTTTCTCCTACAGATTATGTTTGTGCATATAGTAATCATTTTTTATTAAGAAAATATTAAGTAAAAATTGTAAATTATGCTCATTAATTGTGCTTTGATTCAGAAGAACCAACTGATGGGGATCTTGAACCATTAAAGGCTAAGATAAATAGAGGTGCTTAGATAGAATGATGATAGGGATTGAAACTCCGAATTCTTCATATGGTTTGGATCATTTAAAAGATCAGATTGATCTCTTGTAAAAAGAGACATGATTAACCCTCAAGTTATGCGCAATAAAAAAGCATAAAGTTTATTTTATGCTAAACTACTTTTTAAATTCCTATCCTTCAGATTTTTTCTATGGCTAAATTCAACGATCCAAAAGAACGATTAATTTATGCAGCAAAAACAGGGCTACACCGTACGGTAGCTAATATGTTTGGGACACAGGATCAACACCAGGGGCTTGACAGTAAAAGCATCGATGAAGCATTACAACAGGCTACAAAAGCAGGCTTATCGGCCCACACCAAGGGTGATATTGAAAAAGCCGGCAAATATTGGAAAATTGTGGAGTCTATTTTTTCCTTAAAGACACCTCCAAAAGCAAGCGACCCAGTTCTTGAGGAAATCTTATCCACGTTGGATAAAAATAAACAAACTGAGCTAGCTAAGAAAATTCGAGCCCTGGGGAGTCATCAAGAACCAACAAGCGTACGTCCTTTATCTCCTGCTGAAGCAGTACAGAATCGATTGATTAATGCTGCCAGGAAAGGTCTGCCACAAACTGTGGCCTACCTCTGTAAAATACCAGAGTACCTGAAAGCGCTAGATTTAAAAACGAGTGATAAAGCCTTGAAAGAGGCAATCCAAGCAGGATCAAAAGCACAATCGAGGGAGCAAGTAAGTAAGTATGAGCCCAGCTTAAAAACGTTATGTGCATTACGTCTTAGGCAAATTAAACTGGTTGCGGATTCTTATGACGAAGTAAAGGCCGTTGATCTACCAGCTACAAGTCTTGACAAATTATTAAGGGAGTTAACAGATTCAGGGATAGCTGAAGCGAAAAAAGGGAATCAGATGGCAGCTTCTCAATACTGGGAGGCTATCCAGGTATTATGCTCCTTAACGTTAAAAGGATATCGTCCTAGTGATTCAGTGATAGATGAGGCCTTAGTAAAACTTGCTAAAAATCAACAAAGCAAAGTACTGAGAAGTTTAATTGATCCCCTAGGTCAAGAGAGAGTTTTAAATGGAGCCCTGTCAGCATACGCTAAGGAAGAATTAGCATGGTTCCTAGAAGAATCCGCATGGTCTAAACCCTTAGATCAAGAGAAAGTTGACGAGGAATTTGCAGATTATGCTATTGCAGGAAAATGGTATGATGCGTTTACAGTATATTTTAAGCGAATGCCTAGTCCATCTCAGCAAGCTCATGACTTCGCTATAAAACAGGCATTTGAACGAAAAGAGTGGGATATTGTCGAATTTCTTCTGCAAATTAATGAGCCAACTGCTGTTTCTATCGTCGATGAGCTCTTAAGGCAGGCTGTGAAGGATGATCAATTAACAATAGTCGAACAAATTTTTAGTTTTAAAACCTTGCCTTCCCTCAAGGCTTTTGAGGAAGCGCTAGCATCCGCGAAGCATGCGAAAAAAACAGAAATAACTAACTTGCTTAAAGCTGCTAAGGCAGGAGATTTTCCGTTAGAAACCCATGTAGAGGCTAAACCCATATTTAAAGTTAATTCCCAAAATGACTTTGATCGTGCTTTAAAATGCTCAGCATATTTGAGGGATTGGAGTAGTGTTGCCTCACTATTAGAACAACAAAAACCAAGTCAAGAAGTTGCGAATGCTGTATTAATACTCGCTTTAGAAGAAAAGAAGTTTGATATTATCGAACAGCTTATTCTTATGGATGATAGCAATTCGCTTGCGATCCCAGATAAAGAAAACGCTAATGCGCTGTTTTACCGTTGGGTTGAAAATGGAGAGCTGGATTATATTAAGAAATTGTTCCTTAACACCACCAACCAACCTACTCAAAAAGCATTAAATTTAGCCTTAGAATCTGTTCCTAAAACGTCAGAAATGGGCAAGTATTTGGTTTTGCAGAAACGATTTTCTTCAAACAAGGATCCATTACAAGGCGTTAGGTCAGTAATTGAACACTATGTCCGTTTCAATCAACATCTCTACGGTGTGGTTCCTGATTTTGAACGCCTCGTCCACGCGGTTAAGCAGTTTGAACAGCTCGAAAAAGCGGAAGACAGACAGGCCTTAATGGCCATAATGGGTGAATTTGTCGAAGTCCTGAAAGGCTTTAAAGATTTGCGTGATTACAAGGACAAGGAGTTTGAGCGTTATCTGAATTTTATTCAAGAAAAGGTTACTGGAAAACTAGTTACCCCTCGAGATGATCGAATATTAGTATTAGAAGAAGAACATAAGGAAAAGGGAACTGAGGTGGACTCTGAGCTCAGAGAGCCAGGTATACCGCCTTCCGAGATTTATTTTAGAAAGTTGCCGAAGGCCTCTGAGATGGCACAACTGGCTTACCATGATAAGTTAACCGAGGCTGCTCGCAACAAAAAATGGAGTCAGGTAGAAACGCTTCTGAATTCGTCACAACAACCCAATTCCCTGGTTGCCAACAAAGTCTTGCATCTCGCGGTTAAGGCTGGCCAATTGAACATCATCAAACAACTCTTTGGGCTTGATATCCCCAACCAGCCTACCGAGTTGAAAATTGCCATACGGGCAGCCAAAAAAGCGAACCAAGGAGAAATCGCAAAATATCTTACCGACCAAGATATTCTAATTTCTAAAGCAACCAATCCCCTGCAGGCTACCCGGTTGATTCTGGAAAATTATGTGAATAAGCATAAAAGAGAAGCTTTTGTCAGTCATTTCTTCGATTCCCCCGTGTCAAGGGTGCGGGAATTGATTAATGAAATAAAACGCATCGAAGACAGCGCAACACCAGAAGAAAAAAATGCCCACGCGCTTAAGATTCTTGATGAGTTAAGAGATATCCCAGATATAAGCCGCAATCAAAATTTAGTTAGCCGTATTGATTTTATCGAAGAGCAAATCATTTCACTCCAAGATAAAAAAGCGATATCACCCTCTAACCCATTTTAATTTGATCCACTGCCTGTTGATTCAAGTTGTTAATGATTAAACTCACCAATTTAACGGCTTGTTCATAATCGCGTTTATCAAAAACACCAGCCTGTTGATGGGCGTAACGAATAGGAATACCAATATTGATGGTTGGTACCCCAGGACCTGACCCTTGAACTTTGGAACCGTCTTGACCATAACCGGTTTCGACTTCCAGTTGCACCTTCAGGTTATTTTTTTCGGCGAGGGTCAAAATCCAATCCAATAAAGCTTGGTTAGGTATCATCGATCGGTCATAGATAAATACGCTTGGTCCTTTACCTAAAGTAATACGACCTTTACGTTCGGCAATTAAGGCTGGATAATCGTCAGCAATGCCCACTTCAATGTTGATGGTGATATCGGGATGGGTACTATTAAAAACAGTCCCGGCTCCTCGCAATCCAACTTCTTCTTGAACCGTGGCAGCGACATAAAGTTGATTGGGGAGTTTTTGATTTTTAATGGTTTTTAAAACATCACTAATGAGAGCTAATCCCAAGCGATCATCCAAGGCTTTTGCTAAAAAGCGATGTTCACTTAATTGACTAAATTGGCTGGCGGGTGTGACTTGCAACCCTGGACGTATACCCTTTTTTTCCGCCTCTTCTTGATTTTCTGCTCCGATATCCAGAAAAATGGCATTGTTAATAGGGGTTAGCGATTTTTTGGTTTCATCGAGAAGGTGAGTGGAGTCCATTCCTGAATAGGCCAGCACAGGTCCTTTGGGGGTTGAAATGATCCAACGTTGCGCGTAAATCACGGCAGTTGGGATTCCTCCCAAAGGAATCACTTTTAAAAAACCATCTGACGTAATGAATTCTACCATATAGCCCACTTCGTCCATATGGGCCATCAGCAACACTCTAGGTCCTTTTTGATCGGATTTGAATTGACCAATTAAATTTCCAATACCATCTGTAGTGGCTTGGCTCAAGGAGTGTTGCCATTGTGACTTCACCACGTTTCTTACGGCGTTTTCGAAACCGGGTGCGCCCGCTAAGTCGGTTAGTGTAGCAAGAAAGTTGTTGTCATTATTGGGGGCAGCAAAAATGGAGTTTCCTAACAACATTCCGATTGCGATTAGCTTTTTCATGTCATGTCCTTATGGTGTAATTTCTTTTCAGAAAGCGCTCAGATTACGATCAGACTATGCTTTGCTATCTTATTCAAGTGATTTTTTTGCAACAAAGCCGATCTTGCCCCCTATATTCTTTCTCTATTTCATTTCATAATAAGATTCTCAATTTAGCAAAGGGAATTATTTATGTATAAAAAATGGAGTCTTTTTCTGTTTGTGGTATTGTTTGGATTGTCATTCAACTTATGTGCGCGGCAACAAGGAGGTGGTGACGATTTGAAAGGTGTATGTGAGTTGGCCGGGGGAACGTGGACGGGAAATGAAGGGGGTAATTGGGCATGCTGTTGGGCTGACTGGGGTTGTTATGGCTGCTACAACGGGGTATGCAAAATGCAATGCCGAACCAAGCGCTGCAGAGATGCAAATCGAATGAGAGCAGCAAAGCCAGGCACAAAGTCACTAAAAGAATTGGCACCGGCTGGCAAGATCGCACCAATTGTGCCGGTAAAGTAAAAAGTTAAAGCCAAAAAGCGTAGCCCGGATTAGCCACCTATGATGGCGTAATCCGGGAACTAACGGCGATTAATATCAATATGTTATTTCTGAGAATAAGACTATCTTATTTCTACCCTTGTTTTTCGCTTCGTATAAAGCCTTATCAGCGGCGTCAACAAGTTCAGCAGGTGTTTTGGCATCGTCAGGATATACCGATATCCCAATTGACGCGGTTATCTGACCAACTGGCTGGGCCCCGTATTTAACCTGTAATTTGGAAATGGTAGATCGGAAATTTTCAGCCCGCTGCTTAGCAACTTCAGCATCAACATCATAGAGTAATAGAACAAATTCTTCTCCACCGTATCGAGCTGCAATATCACCAAGGCGAACATCGCCACTTAAAATTTCACCAATCTCTTTTAATACAACATCTCCGGCGTCATGACCAAAAGAATCGTTGATTTTTTTAAAATGATCCAAATCTAACATTAGAATCGCAAATGAAGCTTTTGTACGTTCTGCCTGGTGCAATTGTTTAAATAGAAAATCTTCCAGATAACGGCGATTATATAATCCTGTGAGTGGGTCACGGATGGATTGATATCGCAAATTCTCTCTTAAACGGACATTAGCCAGTGCCAATGCTGTAAGCTCTGCAAATGCTGTTATCAGCAGTCGTTGATTCTCATCAGACAATGGTGATTGCTTTTGATTAATTTCAAAGTATAACAAACCATAAATATCATTCTGAGCCATTAAGGGCACACAAAGAAAAGATAACTTTTGTTGTTCGAGGGGTGTTATATGGCTACATATCAACTCAAGACGAGATGAACCTACATAATGAATTCGACCAAGCCGAATAGCCCAACATTGCTCGGGGGTGAATGTTATTTCTTGCTTGCGAGGCTCTCCCCAACTTGTTGCTTTTTCTAAATAATTTTTGGAAGGATGCATGATAAACAAATAGCCACTGGAAAATTGAAGCAGCCGTTGTGAATACTTGGACATGACCTCACTTAGTTCTTTTTGGGAACTACAAGCCAGCATGATGTCACTCATTTCAACCAGTAAGGTAATTTGTTCATTTTTCTCTTGCAGTTCCTTCATGCCATTAGCAAGCTTTTCATATGACTCTTGTAGCTCAATATGTTCCTGAACACGTTTGGTAATATTACGAACGCTCTGCACTACTCCTCTAATTTCATTATCACCATTTTGAATGAGTCTGGAGGTTATTTCATAAATATTTTTTTCCTGGTCTGTATTAAATTCGATATTTTTTGTTTCTTCATCACCTTGCAAAGAGTTTTTCCAAGCTTGAACCAATTCTTTTTTACTTTCAGGAATATCAGCAAGAGCCTCTTCCATGGACATATTAATGGTTATCGATTTTTCAAAAAGATGTTTAAATTCACGTTGATAAGCCTCATTGAAAGTGATAAATCGATGCTCTTTATCAAAAGCTGCGATCATATCACTGGCACTTTCTATAATTCTCCGCAATTGGACTTGTGTACTCTGATTCTGAAATTCAGTTTTTCTGCGAGTCGATAATTCAATATTTGCCAGAATAAAAGCAGCCGTTAAAAACAAGATGCTGACAGTACCCCCAATAATTAAAATGAAACTACTTGTATCAGCCCATTGAACCGCATTGGTATTTCTTTCTGATAGCAACACAAGCTCGACGGATTTGATTTCTTGTCCAAGACTTTTAACCTGATTGGACAGATCCCGGCTTTGATTGAGCAAGTCATAGCCTTCTTGAGTGCCCAGTTTGCCATTTGTTTTTAATTGCATGACTTGATTTAACAAATTTAGTCTCTGTTCGATCAAATCGATAAAATGGTGAATTCGTTTATTTTGTTCTGGATTATTCTCTGTTAATTGAACAAGTTTGTCTAAATTCAATTTCAATGTTGATTTGATAAGATCCGCATCAACTAGAAGTTGGGGATCTGAACCTCGAATAAGATAGCCACGTTGACGAGATTCGATATCCACCACATTATAAAGACAATTATCTATAGTTTGGATGACTTCATAAGTATGAGAAACCCAATTACTGGCTTTGATTAAATTTTTTACTTGATTATAAGATATGATGTTGATAATTAATAGCAAAGAAAGTGCGACAATAAAAATGATATTAAGTGTAGCTCTACTCAATCGAAAGTTACTTAAGTAGCTTAAGGCGTTTTTATGCCAATTGTTATCCATTTAATTGAATCATCCCTGAAATTTTTATTGTTTAATATTTTGCATTATTCCAGTCACTAGTATAGTTCAAAAAACAAAGACTAATGGAAGCATGATAATCGCAGCATTCTGATCAAATTGGCTAGTAGTCTCCAAAATATTGAAGTGTCTTCTATCACGCAACGTTAGGGTCAAGAGAGGATCCCAATTTATAACAACCAACAGCAGTTAAGGTTATTGCAGCGCATCCTAATAAATAAAAAGCAGGGGCTTCTATCAAATTAAAAAAATGAATGAACCAAGTAAATACTAAGGGAGCTACTCCACCAAATAGAGCAATCCCAAGACTGTAACTGAAGCCAACACCCGAATAACGTATGGGTCCTGAGAACGATTGAGCAAGCAGTACTGCATAACTGCCATTAATCATCCCGCCTAAAACAGAAAAACCAAGCACGAATACCCAAATAAACCATTCACCACAAACAGTTAATTGATAAAATAAAAAATAACTGAGGAGTAGTAAACCTAAGGCCCCAACAGTCAACAATTTTTTGCGAGAAACATAATCAGATACTCGCCCAAACAAGGAAGTCATAAGAGCAAAACTTAAAAAACTGATGAAGTTTATCCAATACGCATAGGAAATCTCCATCTTAGCGATACTGGTTAGATAGGTGGGCAAATAAAGAAATAAAGAAATTATGGACGCTGGTACTGCAGTAAGTAAGAAGCCAGTCAGTAGTTTTTTTCGTGATGATTTTAGTAATTGTAAAATAGGAACATGATATATTTTTTCCTCTTGTTTCATAGCAATGAATACGGGTGTTTCCATGGCTTTTCGACGTATTACATAACTAATAATCCCTAAAAGAAAGCCAAGAATAAAAGGAATTCGCCAACCCCACGCCATCATTTGTTGTTGATTGAGAATAGTCGTTAACAATAAACCCACCCCCGCCCCTAGTGTATTACCGAGTGTAATACACATAAACACAAGGCCTATGGAAAATCCGTGTCTTGTTTTTGGAATATGTTCCAAGATAAAGACAACCGCCCCAGGAATTTCTCCGCCAACGGAAAATCCTTGAACGAGTCTCAGTCCGATCAATATAAGGGATGGAACAATTCCCATTGATTGAGAACTCGGCAAACATCCCATCAATAAGGTAGCCACAGCCATCATAAAAACGGCTAGTGAAAAAGCTGATTTGCGACCATATCGATCACCCAAATGACCAAAAAAGATTCCACCCAGTGGGCGCGCCAGATATCCTAAAGCAAACACGGCGAACGTATTAATTAACCCAACCATTGGGTTTGTATTGGCAAAAAAATGATGGCTTAGAAATGGGGCGAATAAAGCATAGATAGTAAAATCGTAAAATTCTAACGTGCCACCCAGTGCAGTTAATTTGACAATATTGTATTGTTTTTTAGTCATTATTACATCGCATAATGCATTAATTTTGTGTGCAATATACCATGGGCGTTGTTACTTTAATTAGATTAAACAGCTTCCTTGATTATATCGTCTCTAATTTCGGCAATAGAATTGCATTCGATAAGAATAATATCAGTTAATGCTTTCACAGCATGAACGGTATGGGGTTGTACTTCTATTATCATGGGGGCATTAATTATCTGGAGCGTTTTATCAGCTGCTGATTTAGTTCTGTATGAGAACTCTATTTGTCCAGATAAAAGGATAAACGTTTTAGGATTGGTAACGATACTTTTCCCTGTGTGATAGCTATTTCCTGAAATGCTTCCTTTCTTGCGAGTAATAAAAATAAAATCTTTTTGTTTTCTTGGTAAGGAAAATTCTTGGGTAATACCTCGTTCGTCTTCACCTAATAAATTAAATTCTTTCATTACCACACAATTAGATGGATTCATTTATACCTCATTCATCTCTGAATTTATCAAATACTGTTTTTGTGGTACCCCACGTTTTATGGCTATATTAAGGGCATTTGCCAAGAATGGAAAGGCACATCTAGCTGTTCACTGACCAAGAGTATTGCGGCCTTTAAGGAGCATGGTATAAAGATATTCCGAAAACCGGAATTGGGAGTCTGTAGCAACGGATAAAATATTTGATTTTTAACCAAGGAGTTAAATATTTTCTCTAATTGCTACAGACTTGCAGAATATCATTCTCACCTTAAGTCAACATTAAATAACCAAGTTGATTATTTATTTTTCTTTATTGACAGTAGATTAGTAAAAATGATAAAAAACCTCAAACTCAAATTCGTATTAGCAATGTTTAGATTTTATATTTTCCTTGGTGTGGCACTCATGACAGGAGTTAGTTTTGCGAAACCCTGTACAATAACACACAGAAGCTGTTTAAAACTCAAGAATCAACACTCTCAGCTTGTAAGAATTAATTGCAATGGGCTAAATGAGCTGTTTTCTGCGGGTCATTCAGAGGGATCCACTCAATTGGATTTAGGTTATGGCGATGGACTTGGTGCACCTGAGCCGCGATCAATTAACTGTAAGCTAGATTATTCAGGCGAGCGGCCAAAGCAAAATTTTAGTTTTTATAACCCTTATTGGGGCTCAGTAATTGAATTTAATTTGATATCTGAAAAAAAGCTAGAAGTACACATAACTGATGGCTGGAGCTCTAAAGCAACGCATTATACGTTCGCCTGGTAATTAAATTTTACCTCCAAGTGTTAGCTTATTTTTGCGGGTGTAGTTCAATGGTAGAATCTCAGCTTCCCAAGCTGATGGCGTGGGTTCGATTCCCATCACCCGCTCCATTAAATAGGGGGCTGTTGACATTTGTCAACAGCCCCTAATATGTGATTAACGATAAACGTCTGATTTGCAGATCCCTAACATGAGCCATTTACTCGATTTATCTATTCTTAAAAAAAACCGTGACTTTTCCTTACTCTACTTAGGTCAATTTATTTCATTTATAGGCACAATGATTACTGGTGTGGCTCTGCCTTATCAAATTTATCATTTAACTGAATCTACTCTGATGGTTGGGCTACTCAGCCTGGTGCAATTGCTGCCTCTACTTATTACTGCATTGCTAGGTGGTGTTTTTGCCGATCGATATAATCGGCGTGGATTACTTATTATCAGTGAATTATTACTTGCTATTGGTTGCTTTTTCCTGGCATTCAACTCCAATCTTGCTCATCCTGACGTAATCCTGATATTTATTATCGCTTCAATAATGTCAGCGATTACCGGATTGCATCGACCTGCTTTTGACAGCATCATACAACAAATTGTTAAGCCAGAGGATTATAAAAAAGTAGGGGCTCTTAGCAGTTTCAAGTTTAGTTTTTGTATGATTGTTGGGCCAGCGATTGCAGGACTAATCATTGCTCAATATGGTATTGTAATAACTTATATCATTGATTTGCTGACTTTTATCATTTCATTGGTCAATCTAAGCTTAATGCACTCAATACCCAAGCCTCTAATCAACGAACATCCCTCCATTTTATCATCGTTGAAACAGGGTATCCGTTTTGCTTTTAGTCGACAAGAATTAATTGGAAGTTATTTTGTCGACTTCTTCGCCATGATTTTTGCTATGCCAAACGCTCTTTTGCCTGCCATTGCCCAGCAGTTTGGAGGGGCTAAAACTCTAGGATTACTCTATGCTGCCCCAGCGGTTGGCTCATTAATTATTTCTTTCGTTAGCGGTTGGACTGCAAAAATTACTCATGATGGAAGAGCAATCGCTGTTGCTGCTGCTTTGTGGGGGGCTGCCATTATTGGGTTTGGTTTAGCAGGGTCATTATGGTTGTCTTTTCTTTTTCTTGCGCTTGCGGGTGCATTTGATGCTGTTAGCGGTATTTTTAGAGTCAGCTTATGGAATCATACTATACCTCAAGAATTAAGGGGGCGTTTGGCTGGGATTGAAATGATCAGTTACTTAAGTGGTCCCAAATTGGGTGATACCAGAGCGGGCCTTGTGGCAGCAGGCTTTGGTATCCCAATTGCGTTAATATCTGGCGGTATTTTATGTATGATAGGGGTAGGCGTCTGTTGTTTTGCGTTACCCAAATTTTGGAATTACCACTCAAAATAAAGAATTATTCATTAACAGTTTTAGAATGTTGTTAACAATGAAAATTAAAATTTTCTTTTTTGCTTTAATCATTAGCAGCCAGGCTATTGCTGCTCCTCGTTTTGTCCCTGCAGAGCCATTACCTGCCGCTCGTTATAGGATTAATGGACCTGCCTTATGTGCAACAGCCAAAGAAACCTTGGCCTATTTAAACAAAGGAAGCCACTATGATCCGCGTGTTATTCACGAAGGCAAAGTCTTCAAGGTGTCACTTGCACGTGTCAAAGCAACCTTAGTATTTATTTGCAAACATCAAAATGAACTACAGGATCCCGCTTTTATTAAAAACCATTTTGATTTCGTTCGTTGGTATCCGGACATCGAACAAACCAAGCCGCTGAGATTAAATAAACCGTTAGTCGCCAACTTGCCAAAAGATAAAATTTTAATGACTAAGTATTATGTCCATCGTGCCAAGGCATCAAGCAAACCCACCCCAGCCTATCCCTTAGCGCTTTATGCGCTTCCAAGGGACGAAGAATCCCTGACAGTTGAGGAAGCGGACGCTAAACCTGAACTTATTCGATTTCAATATGGGAAACAGGCGATATTAAAAGGAGCGTTGACAAATAAAAAGGTCCCCGTTCTGGCTTATTTAAATCGAGATGACTTAGAAGCTGCTTTGATGCAAGGCACTATTGTCGCTGATTTTGGCTCTCATGATAGCCCGGAAAAAATCTTTAACGTCCACCGCTGCAACAATATTCCCTACGATAAAGCCCAAAACCCGTATAAACAAGAGCGATACTGGTATTTTAAGTCCGTAGATGGCATCAAAGGTTATGGCAAAGATGCTGAGCATAAAATTACAGTCAATAGCGAAGTCACTTTTGCAGCTGATCTTGCGCAATTCGGTTTGGGAAAACTACTGATGGTGCAATATCTCGATGAGACAGGAAAAATGGTGACACGCGCCGGTATTTTCGCTGATACTGGTGGTGCATTCGAAAATAACTTGTATCAGGTTGATTATTTAACAGGAAGTTATGCGGGTAGGGAGGCTTTTTATCAAGCAAACCGCCATTTACCGAATTATGTGACGGCCTATTTCATGGTGCTAAAAAGATAAGAAAACCTTCAACGAATCAAAGAATTGCCAGTGCTTAATGTTTTCTCCTGTATCCCTGCCTGTAGTAACAGCAGGAACTTGAATTTATTCAAACAAGATGTTTACAAGAAGTTACAAGATTACCGTATTTTTTACCCCTATTGTGCATATTTATTTTTTTGTACTATGCAAAAAACTGATAACGAGAATTTCTTATGAAAGCAGTCTGTGTATATTTAGGTGCAAGCTCTGGCAATAATAAAGCATTTGAACAGGCCACTATAAAACTTGCTCATGAAATCGTTGATATGGGGCTTATATTGGTTTATGGTGGTTCAAGTTTAGGAATGATGGGGCTTTTAGCAACTACTGTGAAAAAATTGGGTGGTAAAGCAATTGGCATTATAACTACTCATCTTTTAGATCAAGAGAAACCATTAGAAATTCTAGATAAGCTGCATGTGGTTGAATCAATGCAAGAAAGAAAAAAGATGCTCCAAGGGCTGGCAGATGTCTTTATAGTAATGCCTGGAGGTTTAGGTACTTTAGAGGAGGCCATTGAAACATGGAATGCTATTAAGATAGGAGAAATAGATAAAAGAATAGGGTTTCTTAATGTTGATAACTACTTCGACGAGTTATTCAGGTTTATAGAGCATTGTCAAAGCAGTGGATTTATGCACATAAAACAAACTGCAATCCCTATAGTAAATAGCGACCCTGGTTTATTACTTAATAATTTAATTCAACCGATGAAACAAATTGATATAACAAATAAAGTACCTGTGTTGATTTAAAAGAGTTAGAGTAGCTTATGGGCGGTATAAATAAATTTAGAAAAACACTATGCTTTATCCAGCAGTAATAACATAAAAGAATTGTTTAATCCTATTCTTAACTCCATAGGTATTACCTATTTTAACTACTTAAAAATATACAACGATGATTGTTCTCGAGAGTTATTAACAAATAATCCTGAGTGGATTGATCATTTTTATAAAAATTCATTATTTAATTCAGTTGGGGCAGTAGACATTGAGCACTTGTTGCCAAAAGGTTATTTTCTTTGGTCAGAATTGGATTGCGAGGATCCAGTGTATCTTCAAGGACGAGATTTTTTTAACATTGATAATGGAATTAGCTTTATTATAAAAAGAAATGATGTTACCTATTTATATATTTTTGCCGCAAGCAAAGAAGAATACGCAATAAATAATTTCTATATTGGGAATATTGATCTGCTTCAACGCTTTATCCATTATTTTAATGATAAAGCAAGGCCACTAATACGGGAAGCATCAAATAATCGCATTTATTTACCTAGCCAACAAAAAATAAATCAGGAACGAATAAATAATATTGTCGCCTCTAAGAAAACAAGAGAAACATTTCTCGAACAAACGCAAGTGAATCGATACTTTTTACTAAATGAATCAGATAACTTGTATTTAACTAAAAAACAGGCAGATTGTGCTCGATTGTTTGCGAAGGGTTACACATCCAAGCATATTGCTAGAGAAATGAGTTTATCTCATAGAACGATAGAAGGTTACATTATTGATATAAAGAACAAATTACAAGCATCCTTAAATAGAAGCTTAACTAAACAGCAAACAATTCAGATCTTACGTCATTCAAATATACAATAACTTGTCCGAGTATTTTTTACGGGTACAAGGATAAAGTTATTTGGCTAAAATTGGCTAATAAATTTTAGAATAAAAATATCAGGGGCTCTTGCCATTTCATCTTAGACTACGTCCCGCGACTTATTCACGGCGCTATGTCTAGCGTAGACAAACAATGGCAGGTCGGCATTGTAGATCAATTGTCAACCTAATATTTTTAATAAATTATTATCAATTTATTTGTAGGAGCAACACATGGGATGTGCCTTAGAGTTTCCTGAGTCAGTTGTCAGAGTTGAGTTTTGTGGTCAAGGTGACAAACAGAAAATTATAATTGATGTTTTAACAAAGCATAGTGAGATGGATATCAATAAACTCGCTTTGGCACTAGGGGTGTCAGTAAAGAAACTGAGAAATATTTGCGACGGTAAAAATTTTCTTGTTGGTGAGCAGGCAGATAGTTTATTACAATTATTTTTAATGTTTTTGAGTCGACAGTTTTTTCATAAATGTACTTTAATCAGGAGTTTTATGGATTAATTTTTTGTAATGAGGTGATCAGAGCTACAGATAGAGTTACTCATTACCAAAATATAACAAGTCAATAGCGAAGTCACTTTTGCAGCTGATCTTGAGCAGTTCGGTTTGGGAAAACTACTGGTGGTACAATATCTCGATGAGACAGGAAAAATGGTGACACGCGCCGGTATTTTCGCTGATACTGGTGGTGCATTCGAAAATAACTTGTATCAGGTTGATTATTTAACAGGAAGTTATGCGGGTAGGGAGGCTTTTTATCAAGCAAACCGCCATTTACCGAATTATGTGACGGCCTATTTCATGGTGCTAAAAAGATAACATGAAAATTTTAATATCCTTTTTATTCTTTATAAGTTCTCTGGTGCATGCTTTTTCTTGTCATGATCCTCAGATAATTCATAAAGCACCCATTCAATTTAATGAAGAGCGTATTGCTTTAACACGGCAATATCAATTAACCCATTATGGGATTGACTCCAAATCAATTGAAATTGAACCGAGAATGATTGTGTTGCATTGGACATGTATACCAACTCTCGAGGCAACTTTTCGTGTATTTGATCCTCCTACTTTTCCACGAAGCTCTCCGCGCACAAAGGAATTGCCTGGGAACCTAAATGTATCAAGTCATTTTGTTGTTGATCGTGATGGAAGCATCTATCAGCTCATGCCTGAGACTTGGATGGCAAGGCATGTTATAGGTCTAAATCATTATGCAATTGGCATTGAAAATATAGGGGGAGTAGATAGTCAGGACGACTTAACCGAAGAACAAGTAAAAGCAAATGCATTTTTAGTCTGCTATTTAAAAAAGAAATATCCAGAAATAACATATGTTATTGGTCATAATGAATATTTAAATTTCAAGAACACTCATCTTTGGCTGGAACGAGATCCCAATTATCAAACCGATAAAAACGATCCAGGGCCCGTTTTTGTTAATAAGGTACTGAAATTAGTTCACTAATTGACAGATGAAACGACGATCTTTAAGCAAATTAATCATAAGAACAAGCTCGAAATATTTTTTCAACCACATGCGTTTTGTTATTAGTAATTTGACCTTTGAGGTTACCAAATTTCCCCTGGACATGAGCCATCATCCAAACAAAAAGAGATTCTAAATTATTTCCAGAGCGATGGGCTATTTCTAAATTATCAATATATTCTTGCAGTATAAGTAGACATCCTATTCCCAATAAGAAAAGTGAATTAGAGGCGCACTATCAGTGCGAACAAGAGACGGTATAATGTGATTACAAGTTTTAGGAAGTATTCGAAAAATAAATGCTTATACAATATAATGTGTTAATTATAGCATAATGTTTATCGTTGAATTGTGATTCAACGACTTGGATAGATGCCTATATATTAGAATTTCAAAAATTACCTACGCAAGAATAGCCAATAGTAAACCAGCGAACCAGAAATCATGCCAATAACAAAATATAAAGGATCAAAATTGAATGTAGCTAAGGCGGTGATGGATGGTCCCGGGCAGTAACCTGCCATTCCCCAACCAATCCCAAAAATAGCACTGCCTATTAGTAAGTTTTTGTCTATGATTTTTTTCTTTTCAGGGAAGTAAAACGTCTCGGCGAAAATGGGTTTCTTACGTTTCTGGATGATTTGATATCCTAAAAATGTGGTCACAACCGCAGCAACCATAACCATTAACAGGGTCGGATCCCATGCTCCGGTAACATCCAGAAAATTTAAAACTTTATTGGGATTAATCATGTTCGAGATGGTCAGTCCTATGCCAAATAAAATCCCAGTCAAAAAAGCCATTAAGCTATACATGCATCCCTTCTCCTACGTGTCGGAACAAATACACTGTAATCATGGCGGATAAAATAAAGATCACTGTTGCAGCAATGGATCGCGGTGATAATCGTGCTATTCCACAAACGCCGTGACCTGAAGTACACCCCTGTCCCATCCTTGTACCAAACCCAGTCAGAAAACCACCAAGCAACAGCCAGTAAACAGGAAAAGAGTGGCGCAAAGGGAATTGAATGACAGGCATTAAATAAAATAAAAAGCCACCAATGATTAAGCCTAATAGAAAAGCGCTACGCCAGAAGGATGTCGATTTTTCAGGTGGTAAAAGACCATGCAAAAGACCGCTGATACCTGCGATTCGACCATTTAGCCATAGGAATAAAACCGTTGAAAGCCCGATAAATATTCCACCGGTTAGACCACGATAAGGAGTAAAATAGGTCACATAATCCATAAAATATGAGCCTTTGCAGAAACATGTAATAAGAGAAAAAATATTATAGATACAAATTCTTAGGAAAACCAACTGACCTGTTCATAATAATTATGATTCCATTGATCCAAGATCGATGAACTATAATTCTTTTATTCGCTAGGTAGGAGCGGTGGATGTCAAAGAAGCCGATTGAATCCATAAATGTTTTTTTATGCGGTGATGTTATGATTGGGCGTGGGATCGATCAAATTTTATCGCATCCGGTAAACCCTGAAATTTATGAGCCTTATGTTACCGATGCCAGAGATTACGTGCGACTGGCTGAATCAATGAATGGTCCTATCCCACGAGGTGTATCTGGGGATTATTTGTGGGGAGACGCACTTTTTGAGTTAAGACACCAAAGCCCTCATCTTTCACTGATTAACCTGGAAACAAGTGTTACCTCTCACGACACTCCTTGGCCATATAAGGGAATCAATTATCGGATGCATCCTAAAAACATCGATGCCCTAACCACCCCGCAAATTGATGTTTGTGCCTTGGCCAATAATCATATTATGGATTGGGAAGTACAAGGTCTAAGAGAAACCTTGGCGACGCTAAGAAAGGCTCAAATTCAATATGCCGGCGCTGGGGAAAACTTGGATGAAGCACAAACACCAGTCATTCTAGAACTGCCAGGGTGTCGTATATTGATTTTCTCTATTGGCGTTCCTTCAAGCGGCATTCCTCATATCTGGGGGGCCAAAGTCGATCAACCTGGAGTGTGGCTGCTGAATGACTTAAGTGAACATTCACTAATGGAGGTTAAAGAAACAATTGAATGTTATCGAAAACCAGGTGATCTTTGCATCGTTAGCATTCACTGGGGAAAAAATTGGGGGTATCAAATTCCCTTGGCTCATCAAATCTTTGCGCAAGGCTTGATTAAATCAGCGCATGTCAATCTAGTACATGGTCACTCATCTCATCATCCAATTGGACTCGAAGTTTTTGAAGGGTGTCCGATTTTTTATGGATGCGGCGACTTTATAAATGACTATGAAGGAATTTCGGGCTATGAAGAATTTAAAGGCCATTTATCATTAATGTATTTTTTGGAGTTTGATGTGAATACTCTAAAACTAAAGCACCTTTTAATGGTTCCTCTTGTTATAAAAAATTTCACACTTCATTACGCTCAAATGGATGACTGCAAATGGCTTATTAAGATATTACAAAAGCACTCCCCTCACTCACCCATCCAATGGTCATTGAATGAGGACCATAAGCCAATTTATATAGAGGGTTCTGTTCAATAACCATGGCTTGCTTTTGTCTCTCTGAATCAAATCCGTAAGCTTTGCCAATTTCTTTACCGTGTATGCCATTTTGGATTCCTCTGTTTGACGATTGGCACCGTAAGGGGTAACGTTACGTGAGTGTCAACAGTTTTTCATTCTTAGCACGAGTATTTATCTGCGGCTTGAATAAAAATAGGTACAGCAAAATCAACCAACGATTTTACATCTAAGAGGTAACTCTTAGCTTGACCGATTCTTTTGGCTTGAAGACGATATTCTTCTATAAATTTTTCAACGATGGTTGCAAAAAAGCGCTCAGGCCATTGTCGGATGCCAACGCTTGTATCGTATTCTTCGATATCGAACCAAACACGTTGTCCATCTTTAATAAGCGGTACTTTAAATCGCTTAATGCGCTTTTCCTTGATAGGAGCGATATGTTCTGCATAATGCAGGATGGTGACCTGATCTAAATCGGATTCTAAAATCAATATCTTCCCCTGGTTTTCATACAATTTAGCAAGAGGTGATCCCGACCCATAACCATAATTGAGCGGATGATTAGCTACCAGCCAGCTCGCTTTGTCACCTAAGGCAGCTATACGAGCGCCAGGGTTACTACTACAAATGACTCCTGGCCAGCTGCGAAAAAACTCTGCCAGAATACCATAATCACGGCTCGCCCTGGCAGTCGCAGAATTAAAGGCAGGGCAATATTGGTAAATGGTATTTTCTTCATCTGTGGTGAATTTGCCTCGACCAACGGCTTCATATTCTGGTTCACAACCGACGTACATCATGAGGGTGCCACCTGGGGAAATAGCATCCATAATCGCTTGGTGAACTTGATCAGGCCCCCCTAATACCTTGCCTATTGCACGCATGGAAGCATGAACCATGATGACTTCTCTTGACTGAAGATCAAGGTGCTTTAACTGTGAAATAAGAGTATTTGTACTGATCATATTTAGATTCCAATCATGTAATAAATTATTTGGCATGCCTAGAGTTAAACAATATAATTCTGAATCGATTTTTAAAGGCATATTAGCAAACGTAGCCTGGGTTAGGCGAAGCCGTAACCCAGGTTTTCAGTTCCCTTGCCGCGGTTAGATGATGAAGATTGTTATATAAATAAGGACATTATTATGCAAAGTAAACATGAATCAATTCCAGATGATATCAAACCAAGCGTGACTGCATTGTCAGTGGCAATGGCGTTTGCACGCTCGCTTGATACAGGACATGTTTATTTATTCAGTAAACAAGAATTAGCATTGATTAAACATTTCGTTAATATAGGAAAACAATCCCTCTACGGTTTTAATTGGGTATTGTCTGAGAGCTTGTCTCATATGCCTTACTCTATTCAGCAATCCTTTTTTAATGCAGTGGTAGTTCCCGGTTATGATCAACTTATCATGCTGCGAAAGCTGATGATAAAAAATAAAATTGAGAGTGCTATTGAGGCAGGCGTAGAACAGATTATTTTTCTAGGTGGGGGTTACGATATTCGCGCTTTAGTCACTGCTCTTATTCATCCTGACATTAGAGTTTATGAGTTGGATCGTGGACCAACTCGCGAACATAAGATAAAAGGGTTAAAGACTATGCCGCAAGAAATCAGTTTAGAAGAGGGAAGTATTACTGAGCTTTCTGATGGTACGATCTCGGTAGGCAATAATTTAAAATATATTGAATGTGATTTAGGTAAGAATGATTTATTAAATACGCTAGAAGTTCATGGATTTGAAAAAGAAAAAAAGACCTTAGTCATTGGCGAAGGGCTGACCATGTATCTCAGTCAAGAAGAAAATAGAGCATTACTAACGTCTCTTGCAAAAATATTAAAAGATAACGATGAAGTACTATTAAGTTTTATGTCAGAAATAGCATCTTCAAAAATTGCAGAGGCTTCTTTAAAGCGCTCAAAAGAAACGTATCGTTTTTCCTTGGCACCGCAAAATGTTATTGCATTTGTTGAAGAGTCTGGTTTCTGTGTGGATAGAAAATTTGTGGCAGCGAGTATGTTAGATGAGGTAGGAGATTTATCAGCTGCAGACTATCATAAGAAAAATAAAAATCGTCCGAAGGAATACTATTATTATTACAAAAATCCTCGCAAGAATTAAAGGAAAAGAAAACCATAGAGGACGTAGCGGACATTACATTCAATATTCCGGATAACCCAGATGTCAGTGAATCACCATCAGGTTGTGTAACGATGTAATCATTTTATGGTTATGGCAAAAACTCACGAAAACGAGATCGGCCAGAAGTGAACATTTAAATATCTAATTGACAATATTTGTTGCATATGTTTGAATGAGCGCCTAATTTCAAGCAGAGGACCTAAATTATGAACCCACAAAATCACTTACTTGTTCGATTCTTACGTTTTCTTAATTTTAATAATGTCGCAGATCAGTATGTCAACTATCTTTTAGGTGGTAATGACGTAGATGTACATCCTGATATATTAGAAGCAGCTGATATGATTGTTAAACGAATGGCTATTCGTCCAGCTAATTTTCTCCAAAACCCAAATGACAGGATTGTATTCCAACGAGTGGCTGAACAATTCGACCTGTTTAATTTACCCACTGGTTTGGCCCAGCCAGCGAATAACCATTTAAATATATAGAAATTTATTGGCAGGGATTTGCCAAATATCTGATTAAATCCCGCGTCTATTCATTCATTAGTTTTGATGAGCTACAGACTGCGGGACCGAACTAGTGTAAGATCCTTATTCAATTTCCAGTTCCTCAATGGAGCTTTTTATGTTTGGTGTTTTAAACTTGCCGTTATGGGGCTATTTTTTAGTAGGCTTAATTCTCACACAAATTACCATTGCTTCAGTAACGATTTACTTACATCGTTATCAAACACATCGAGCTTTAAAACTACATCCGATAGTTAGTCATTTCTTCCGTTTCTGGCTTTGGTTAACCACTGGGATGGTTACTGCAGAATGGGTCGCTATTCATCGCAAACATCACGCAACTACAGATATTGAAGGCGATCCACACAGCCCTAAGATATTTGGTTTAAAAAGAGTTTTTTGGCAAGTGCCGGAATTGTACCGTGAAACTGCTAAAGATAAGGAAATGATAAAAAAATATTCTCATGGCACCCCAAATGATTGGATTGAGCGCAAACTGTATTCTCGCCATAACGCGAAGGGCATATTACTGATGTTCTTACTCGACCTTTTCTTCTTTGGGAGCATTGGTATTACAATCTGGGCTATACAAATGATGTGGATTCCACTTTCTGCAGGTGTTGTTAACGGTGTGGGGCATTTTGCAGGATATCGGAATTTCGAATGTCCGGATGCTTCGACCAACGTTTTCCCCTGGGGATTGTTTATTGGCGGAGAGGAATTACATAATAACCATCATGCATTTGCTTCCTCGGCAAAATTCTCGATCAAATGGTGGGAAATCGATTTAGGTTGGCTTTATATTCGCTGTTTAGCCTTTTTGCGGCTTGCCCACGTTAAAAAATTGCCCCCCAAAATGGTCACAAACAAAGACAAATCATACGTTGACCTCGATACAGTAAAAGCAGTGATCAGTAATCGCTTTCATATCATGTCTGAGTATTACAAACTCGTTATAAAACCTATCCTGCGTCATGAAAAAAGAAACAGCGATAAGAAGAAAATTGATAAACAAGTGTTTAAACATGCGGGGAAATTATTACGACGAGAGGAGAAACTATTATCTCCACAGGCTAACTCCTATTTACAAGCCTTGTTGAATCGATATGAAAAGCTACAACTCGTGCATCACTATCGCCAGTCACTGCAAAATATTTGGTTAAAAACCTCTTCATCTCAAAATCAACTGATTGAATCATTACAGCAATGGTGTAAACAAGCAGAAGCGTCTGGCCTTGAGGTATTACGTCAATTTGCTTTGCAAATAAAATGTTATGTGCCTAAAAGCACACATTTGTATGATTATTGAGTTTTCATCTAGTGGTTTACGTTTTATTTTGTTCATTCACGAAATATAATAAAGCGCCGCCGATAATAAAAAAGGGCAGGAGGATCGACATACCCCAGCGTTGACTGTCTGTATAAACGGTTACTAACCCTACTAATAGAGGACCTAGAAAACTGGTGGCTTTGCCAGAAAGGGAATATAAACCGTACATGCGAGTGATTTCTTCCGGTTTAGCCAAACGAGCGAGGAAAGTACGGCTGGCGGCCTGAGTTGGTCCTACAAAAATACCAATGACTGGTGCAAAAATCCAAAATATAAATGCTGATTTAACCGTTAGTAAAAAACAAAACGTCAGGGTTAAACAACCCAAGGCAATAAAGATTGTTTTCTTTGAACCAATCCAATCATCAAACCAGGAAAATAATGCTGCACCAAATCCTGCTGTGATATTAAGAATGATCCCAAATGTCATGATGTCGCTGATACTTAATTTAAATGTGCCTGCGGCATAAATCCCGCCTAATGCCAATACCGAATTCAAGCCGTCAATGTAGAAAATACGAGCCACTAAGAATAACAGTAGATCTTTTTGCCCAGGTAAGTTCTTTAAAGTGGTTAGCAACTCTGCTGTTCCCTTTTTGATAGCAATAGCCATTGAAAACTGCTTACTTTTCTGCTGCTGAACAATGATGAATAAAGGTAAGCTAAAAATACAGATCCACAATGCTACGAATAAAGTGATCGCACGAATATTCGCGTATTGTTCCTTCCCGAACCAAAGTCCAAAATCCCCCTTGATAAATACAACCAACGCAATGATTAAACATAATAGCCCACCTAAATATCCACATCCCCAGGCCCAGCCAGAAATGCGTCCTATATAATTTGGGGGTGATAGTTTTGGCAAAAAGGAATTATAGAAAACGGTACCGACCTCTAAAGCAAAATTACTAATGAATATACATGCCAAAGCCAGAGGAACGGAATTCTGATTAGGGTAGGCAAACCACAAACAAGCTGTCGAAATAATACCTAAGTAAGTAAAAAAGAACAGCCAGGATTTATGATAACCACCAAAATCTGCTAATGCACCAGCAAATGGACTCATCACAGCAATGAGCAATGCTGAGGCTGAAATCGTATACCCCCATAGAGCGGTTCCTTCAATCTCATTGGCAGCTATTTCATTGGTAAAATAAGTAGCAAAAACAAAAGTAAATATAACCACAAAATAGGATGAGTTGGCAAAATCGTATAATGCCCAGGCAATAATTTGCTTTATATTAACTTGCCTTATGTCAAAACCAGTATGCGTAATTGGCTTCAATTCCTTGCCCTATACTAATGAGCTCACATCATGTGATGTTTTAATTAGTGCTCTAAGTTACAATGTGAATCTTACTCCATCTTTTAATATTAGCGAAACTATAAATAGGGGACTGTTCGTTTAAACGGTGTCACTCCCGCGCAGGTGGGAATCCATTCTGGAGTAACTAAGGCCTCTCACAGCTTACAAGGATGTAACATGCCTCTGAAGAGAACATTATCTTTAACGCTCGTAACCTTTTATGGTTTAGGTACGATTTTAGGTGCTGGCATTTATGCCCTTGTAGGTGAAGTCGCAAAACAGGCCGAAGAATTCACACCGTTAGCATTTTTAATCGCCTCCGTCATTGCTTTTTTTACTGCTGCTTCTTACGCGGAATTAAGCTCGCGTTTCCCTCAAAGTGCGGGTTCTGCTCTTTATGTGAGAAGAGCGTTCGATCATGCGTGGTTATCAGGTTTAATTGGCTGGGTTGTTGTGTTAACAGGTGTCATTTCAGCAGCTACAATAGCTCATGGTTTTGCCAATTATATTGCTTTATTTTTTCCCATACCTTCCTACATAAGTATCACCATTTTAATCCTCATCTTAGGCGGTCTTGCTCTCTGGGGTATTCGTGAATCGGCTACGCTTATCATGATCATGACTATCATTGAGGTGGGAGGGATATTGATGATCATTGTTTATGGTCGCAGTGCCTTTACCCCTCTTAATATTTCACAATTGACTATGCCCCATTCCTTTGATGGGGTATTGCTCGGTGCCTTTATCGCTTTTTATGCATACATTGGCTTTGAAGATATGGTGAATACTGCAGAAGAGACTATCAAGCCTGAGAGAACACTCCCTGTTGCTATTTTTCTCGCGATAGCAAGTGCCAGTATTTTATATCTGCTCATCGCTTGGGTCATTGTTGCGACCTTACCTACAGACATTTTAGCCCAAAGCAATATACCGCTCGTAAAAATTATCGAACGGCAAGGACAATCACCAACACTATTTACCTTAATTGCTTTGGTATCGATAACGAATGGAGTAGCGGTACAGATTATCATGGCGTCACGACTTATTTATGGTATGGCTAAGCAAGAAAATGCTCCGAAATTATTCTCGATCGTAGCTGAAAGAACTCAAACACCCGTTTATGCCACCCTGTTAGTTATGTTTATTATTTTAGTGTTCGCATATGCATTGCCAATTACCACACTGGCTAAATTAACCAGTAGTATTATTCTTTGTATTTTTATAATGATTCATGTCTCTCTCATTAAAATTAAGCTTAGAGAAAAGAAAAAATCGGGCACATTCTCATTACCTATCATTTTCCCTATAATCGCGATTGGTTTAACAGGGGCTTTTTTAGGAATGCAATTCTTTCTGAATTAAATCAACGTCATAGACAACGCAAAAATATGAGTAAGAACATCAAGGTCTTTGTTTACTCTCAAGTTGTCGTTGACGTTCGACTACACCTGAGACATTGCCTAGCATTTCAGCTAAGAGATCCGTAATATCGTCAAGGGTGATGATTCCTATTAATGTGTTTTTAATGTCTACTACTGGTAAACGACGTACCCCTTTTTCTCGCATCAAATCAAGAGCATCTAAAAGACTATCGTCTTCATGAACGACCATTAAAGAACGGGTGACAATGTCACGTGCGGCCAGGTCATCAGGGTTTAAGCCTGGTACCATCACTTCAATGACTAAATCACGGTCAGAGATAATCCCCACGGGAGTTTTTTTACCATCTTGTTCTTCAACCAAAATGACATCACCCACATGATGCAAACGCATAAGCTCTGCGACCTTTTTTACCGACTCGTCGCTCATGATCATGACGACTTCTCGATTACAGAATTCACCTACTCGCATAACACCTCCTTTGTGTTAAGATGATCAAACTACCGATGAGTCGTATTTTCAACATAGACGGTACTAGCAACAGGTTCCTCAGCATTAGCATTCTCTACTTCTGCAAAACGCACCCTGTCGCCAACTTCGAGCTTGGTAAAGTCATAATCAATTACACTATGACTTGTAAAGCGAATTTGTCGTCCGTCTGGCGTTTCGATATAACCATAATCGGCAGGGGGACAAACTTCAAGCACATGGCCGTAGAGCGGCTGTTCATGATGTTTCACCTCGCCACGACGTTGTCTTGCATAACTTTGAAGTTGCCTTTTAATCGCATTGAAAGCATCCCGTATTGCGACATAAACATCTTCATGAGCATGATGTTCCGAACGTTCGCGACTTGCTACCAGTTCAGCATCCGGTACAGTGAGATCAATGCGGACATGATAAAGTTTTCCCTTATGATGATGTCGGTGAGGAGATTCTATAACTACGCGGCAGGCCATAATCTTATCAAAATAGCGTTCCAGTTTTTGAGCTAACGAGCGGGCTTTTTGCTCAGCAGTGGGTGAGGGCTCCATATTGCGAAATACCACTTGAATAGGAAGTTGCATGTTCTACCCTCCTTGTTATTGTGCTGAGATTGAGATCATGTGCCCCTTTTTGATTTATAGTCAAAAAAAGCTCTTCTTTCAATATAGGGCGGCAAAAGAGATATAGGCAAACGCTTTAATATATACCTGGCGCCGTTTTTTTAGTTACAATAAATTCTTTAATTTTCGTCGAGGGAATTATGCCTTCTTTTGATATCGTTTCTGAGGTTAGCAAAGTTGAGTTGCGTCATGCGGTGGATAATGCCGTGCGCGAAATGGGTACGCGATTTGATTTCCGTGACGTGGAGGCGAGTATTGAACTGAATGATTTGATTGTGACGCTTAAATCCGAATCCGATTTTCAAGTACGTCAGTTAGAAGATTTATTTCGCAATCATTGTACTAAGCGAGGCGTCGATACAGGTGGTGTTGATATTGAGGACAAGCCCGTCCACAGTGGTAAGATTTTTTCGCTCTCAATGACCTTTAAACAAGGCATTGATCAGCCGACCGCTAAGGAAATTGTTAAATTAATCAAGGATAGCAAGTTAAAGGTTCAAACGTCGATATTGGGTGAAAAAGTACGAGTAACAGGGAAGAAACGTGATGATTTACAAGATGTTATTGCTTTATTGAAAAAATCCGACATCAAATTGCCACTGCAGTTTGAAAATTTCCGTGATTGATATTTTTGATAATAAAAAGAACCCCGAGCTTTGCAAATAAAGAAGTATCATTTTGAATAAATTATGGCCATGTCGTATAATAATATAACACCTCCTTTGGCAAGGATGCGTTATGAAAAAGTTAATTTTGGCTGTGATTCTATTTGCGCCAACGGTGTTCCTGACTAGCTGCTCTGTAACAACGGCCAGCTATTCTCCTAGGTATGGGAATGATTTTGTCTATTCCGTAGGATATTATGGATACCGGCCTTATTGGGGAACTCCTTACTTTACAAGTTATGGTTGGAGGTCTGGTTATTGGGGTGGTTACCGTGGTGTTTACTTTGGTGGTGCCCCTCAAGCTTGGTATGGCTATGTCAGCAGATGGTAAGTCTGCTGACATAGGGAACGTCCTTAAAGTTAGCTCAAAATAGAAGAGGGAGATTTTTTATTAAGTTCTTCCTGATAAGCCATGACAAGTTTATCTCTTATCTCGGGGTATGGTCTGTGGGTTATTACACCTTCTGCTAGCTTGGCTCCGAGATAATGTATTAACCTATCCAAAGTAGTGGTAGCATCTTGTGGCGAATGGATGAGAAGAGTTTCTACTTGAGTGGTGATTTCCTCTAACGCTTCGATAAAAAATGACTTTGGTTCCATCACCTTCATTCGCGGATCCCTATGGTTTAAGGGTGTAGACCCAAATTGTTGGTACGGTATAACCAATTGGGGATGCAGTTGTGGCAAATGCCCTAGCTGTTGCATAGCCCTGCGATGTTCTGGATAGATGCGTAATACCTGTTGATAAGCATCAAAGGCTATAAGAATGCAATTTTTTTTGGGTATACCGCTTGATTGGTAGTCCTTAAAAAAGTCAGCAACAAGTGACAATAAATTAGCTAAATATTTTGTATCCCCTGAGCGCTTGGTAATCCTATCAAGTGCTGTAATGAAAGCATGGCTGTGATTTTCAAGCGTATCGGGTGCTGATGGTATGCCCTTCGTTATAGCAAACATGCCTTGCTGTGAAGCGCGTGCCACTTGTTCATTAGGCATTGGGGCAGTAGGAATTGGGGATGTAGTAGAGGGATGAAGCTCAATTTGTCCTAAATTCTCATCATCAGGATGAGGTGTTTCAAGAGACATTTCAGTAGGACTGAGTATACCCTCTTCTTCTTCAAGCTTCTCTATGCCATGTTGGTCTTCGAGAGATGGATTCCTCGGCTCTAGCTCAATAAGTGTTGAGAGATCTTGCAGTATAGGATTGTCATCATTCTCTCTGGGAAGAGATTGATAGATTTCATGACAAGTTGTAGTAAGTACAGCAAGGTTGTCTTGCTTGGTGACTATCGCTATACGAATAGCATAGCTAAGGAGTTCAAGTTTTTGCATAGGGTCTTCAATAACTTGCTCGAGAAGTCTATGTTCTGCCATGTACGCAGACATTAGAGCAAGAGTTTGCTCATCGTTTGTTTCTTTAAACTGACGTTCAAGCAAATTTAAATAACCGCAACTGCTATCGATCTTAATGCTTTGACCGCTTTTTATTTGATAGATAATAGCGTTTTGCATCCATTGAATAGCATCACTAAGCGTGGGCTGGTTAACGAGAATATTTTTTGAAGTCGTACCTGAGTCGTCCAGGTAATCCATGATCTTGTCACTCACTTTCTCACAAGTAACAGCAAGCATCGAATAAGCTTTAATTATTACTTCTCTAGAATAAATGTGCTTTCTATCTTTAAGATTCTGATTATAAACTACCTCCATTTCTTGAATCATTGACAGTATTTCCCGCCAATACATTGCAACCTTGGTAAAATCTCGAGCATTTATCCTAATGAGTACACTTTTGGTGATGATAATATCGGCAAACACGTGAGCTATGGCATCATAATACTGTAGATGTTGGTCACTAGAAGCAGCATGACGAAGGAGGGTTTCTAAAGCATGTGAATAATAGGTGAGTGCCTCATCAAACTTCCCCTCGTTATAAGCCTTATCCCCGTTAATCTGATCGGGGGTATTAAAATAAAATCCCATGAAGAGTTACCTGTAGATACAAAGAGAGCATTGTATCCAAGTGATGTTTTTTGGCAACTGGCAAATTTGAAATGCAAGTGTCTATTTTTAATTCGTCAAGAGAAATAGCTTATTGATGTTTTTTCTCCCATAAAGAGGGACCAACATTATCATATGGATTTTCTTTAGCAAAAGAAGGTACAGGACAAGTATTAAATATGGCGAAGAATCCACCTATCAAGCTGGTAAGGTTTGTGTTTTTGGGTAGATAGAGATAATTACGCAGGTGCTCATAAGTTTTACTATCCCAATAAAATTTAACACTATTATGTGGATAAAGGAGGAGAAGTTCTTTTAATTCATTTTCGGGCAGTTCATTCAATGCCCCCAGTAGTCGTTGTTGTTCAAGACTTGATAGTTTTTCGTAGGGCTCTAAAAGGAGTTGTAGATCGTTGTAAGCATCCACAATGTCTTGCACTTCTTTGTCTCCTTGTTCCCATCTGAGATTAAAATCAGATGCTGAAACCAAGGAGGTATATCGATCTTGGACCGTCTTTAAATCAGCACCAGGTAAGAGCTGCAATATTTTAAATGCCTTTTTAAAATTAATTGCAGTCATTTTTTCATCTCCTTATTCTTTAGCTCTCGACACGTATTCACCGGTACGAGTGTCAACTTTGATCAATTCACCTGTCTGCACAAAAAGAGGTACCCGGACAACGGCACCTGTTTCCAGGGTGGCTGGTTTACCACCACCACCAGAAGTATCTCCTCTAACCCCTGGATCGGTTTCAGTGATCGCCAATACCACAAAGTTAGGTGGCGTCACTTGAATGGCCTCATTATTCCATAGTGTCACAACGCACAGATCTTGTTCTTTCAACCACTGCGCAGCATCAGCCACCGCCTCATGTCCCACGGCGTATTGTTCAAAGGTATCAGGAACCATAAAATGCCAATGCTCTCCGTCGTTATATAAATATTGCATCTCTACATCGGCTACATCGGCGGAAGGCAAAGTTTCGCCTGACTTATAGGTACGTTCAACAACACGGCCCGTCTTTAAGTTGCGAATTTTAACCCTTGTAAAAGCTTGTCCTTTTCCAGGTTTAACAAATTCGCAATCGACAATGCTGCAAGGTGCATTATCAACCATAACCTTCAAACCATTTTTGAATTCATTGGTGCTGTAGATTGCCATCAGTGCTCCACTGTTGAGATTTTGTTCTAATTTCGTTAGAGTTCATGCAGTTTATCAATTTTGTACAATTAATGCGAGATTCCTCTGTGAGTTGGCAAAAAATTCTGGCGCAGGGTTTTGCCTCGGTCAATGAATTACTTGAATTTTTATCCTTGCCTTTGACGTTAGGTAGTACTATGGCTGAGCAGAATTTTAAAACGCGTGTTCCTCGTGGTTTTGTTGCTCGTATGCAACAAGGAAATCCTCGTGACCCGCTTCTTTTGCAGGTTCTTGCGGTAAATGAGGAGTTAACCGATGTCGAAGGTTATATTTCCGATCCTCTTGCCGAGCACAACAATCATCCCAGACAAGGTCTAATACATAAATATAAGGGCCGTGTGTTGCTAACCTTAACCGGAGCTTGCGCTATTAATTGTCGGTATTGCTTTCGACGTCATTTCCCATATGAAAACCATAACCCAGGCAGAGAAGGATGGCGGACGGCTCTCGATTACGTTCAAGCAGATAGCACAATTCACGAAGTCATTTTAAGTGGAGGGGATCCGCTATTGGCTAGCAACCAGGTTATTGCTTCCCTTCTACAACAATTGCAAGAAATCAGTCATCTCAGAACGATCCGTTTTCATACACGCATCCCTATTGTTCTTCCGGAGCGTATTGATACAGGTTTTTTGCAGTGTCTTGAAGCTACCCCCCTTAGAAAAGTGATTGTTCTGCACACAAATCATCCTCAAGAATTAAACCATGCTGTCTTTGAGGCTTGCAAGGCATTACGTGAAAGCGGTTGTCACTTGTTGAATCAGTCGGTGTTATTAAAAGGCGTTAATGATGAGGTAGATACGCTTGCTGAGCTAAGCGAGCAATTATTGAACTGTGGAGTATTACCTTACTATCTACATTTGTTAGATAAGGTAAAGGGAGCAGCTCACTTTGATATTCCCGAAGAAGAAGCATTAAGCATTTATAGAGAATTACAAAAGAGATTGCCTGGTTATCTTTTACCACGATTGGCACGTGAAGAACCAGGAAAAGAAAGTAAGACAATTTTTGTTTAGGCTGTCACTGTACTAATATATTGTTCATTTGTACTAATCCCCATTTTTGTTGCTGTAAAGCTCAATTAATTTCTCTTGAGCACTGTATTTTCCATTGGTCATCGGTTTATAACTTCCATCTGCTTGCATTTCCCATGCATTGCAGTTGTCTTTTAAATAATTTTTAAAAATTTCTTGCTTGATACGTTTACAGTGACTCTCATCAAGAATAGGGAACATCAGCTCTATTCGAGTATATAAATTACGCTCCATAAGATCTGCGCTTGAGCAATAATACCGCTCCTCATTTCCTGTTCGAAAATAATAAACTCGATGATGCTCGAGGAAACGTCCGACAATAGATATTACCCGAATATTCTCAGAAACATTCGGAATTCCTGGTTTAAGACAACAAACACTACGAACCAGAAGGTTAATTTTTACCCCTGCTTGTGAAGCACGATAAAGTGCTTTGATCATGGTTTTATCAGTAAGGCCATTTACTTTAATATTGATTTCCGTTTCCTTCCCTTCGAGAGCAGCTTGCATGCAATCTTCGATAAGTTGCAGTAAATTTTTCTGTAAGGTAAAAGGAGAATGGCACAATGCTTTGAGTTTTACTGTTCTTCCTAAACCAGTCAGTTGCTGAAAAATAATTTGTACATCAGACGTGATGGTTGGCTCGCAGGTCAACAAACCAAAATCAGTATAACGTTTTGCCGTTTGCTCATGGTAATTACCAGTGCCCAAGTGGGCATAACGCTTTAATTTTCCGTGTGCTCTTCTGACAACCAAGGTCATTTTTGCGTGAGTTTTGTAACCTACAACCCCATATAGAACCAGAACACCCGCTTCATGAAGATGGTTGGCCAGCCTTAAGTTGGACTCTTCATCAAAACGAGCTCTTAATTCAACAACGGCAGTGACTTCTTTACCTGTTCTCGCTGCCTCAACTAAAGCCTTGACCATAACTGATTCCGAGTGCGTGCGATATAATGTTTGTTTAATCGCTAAAACATTGGGATCGGCTGCAGCCTGACGGACAAAATCAATAACCACATCATAACTTTGATAGGGGTGATGCAAGAGAATGTCTTGTTCATCAAGGGCGTTAAATAGATTGCGTTTATATAGCATCTCAGGATAATGGACAATGAGTGGTGGATAATTTAACTCAGGCCGCTCAATACGGTTGATAACACTAAAATAACGCTGCAAATTCACTGGACCATCACAGTGGTAAGCATCTTCATGATGTAGATGATGTTTTTGCAATAAAAAATCGACGATATTAGCCGGACAATTTTTATCTACCTCAAGACGTACTACGTGTCCATAATGGCGTGAAAAAAGCTCGCGCTGAACAGCAACAGCCAAGTCTTCTATTTCCTCCTCACGTAAAAACAAATCGCTATTGCGTGTTAATCGAAAAGGATAGCAACCATTGATTTCCATTCCCGGAAATAAACTATGAACATGTGTTTCAATAATTGAAGATAAATAGACAAAGTATGTGCTTCCTTCCTCACAAAGTTCTGAAGGTAAATGAATAAGACGTGGTATAGAACGTGGAGCATGAATAACTGCATAATCAATATTACGATCAAAAGCGTCCTTACCTCGCAAAGAAATAATGAAATTTAAGCTTTTATTGAATAATCGTGGGAAAGGATGAGCTAAGTCGAGGGCTATAGGACTGACAATAGGTAAAATTTCGTTTTTGAAATAGTGCTTTGCCCACAAATGAATATCATCGGTCCATTCTTCCGTTGCCAAAAAGTGGATATTTTCTCTTTTCATTGCCGGAAGTAGCTCTTTATTAAAAATATGATAAAGCTCATCGATAAGTATGTGTACTTTCTTGCTTAGCTGAGTGAAAATTTCGTCAGCTTGTAAGCCATCGATGTATTGTTTTCTTGATGAAAGGGCAATTTTTTCTTTCAGACCAGCCACGCGGATTTCAAAGAACTCGTCTAAGTTGCCACTACAAATACAAAGAAAACGCATACGCTCCAAAAGAGGGACGTGCTCATCTTTTGCAAGTTGTAATACCCGCTCATTGAAAGCCAAAGCTGTAAATTCCCGGTTAATATAGTACTCCGGGTTATCTAACTCATCAGTCAAAGCAAAACTCCTAAGGAGAGACAGCCTCTTATCCACTGCCATTAAGTTAAGTGATTTCGAATGGATACCGCGGTCAAGCCGCGGTAATTCGAGAATAGAAAAAGTCCTTAACTTAATAGTAGTGAGCCTCATATAGGGCTAGGGTAATGTACCTTGCTGTTTGAGGCAAGGTTAACGCACCAGAAAGAAACAAACACCGATGAAGGCAATGAAGCCCCAAAAAGGAGAGAGTTGCCAATAAACTAAACAGAAGAAGAACAGCACACATACCAACGCCAAAGGCAAAGAATAATGCATTGCTACCACACCCTGAGCTACAGAAAAAGAAGCAGCAGCCAACAATGCCAAAGCACCATATTGCACGGCCACCATGATCTTGTATGTTACAGGTCCATTATGGCTGCTTAATAATTGGTAACCTAAAACAGCAAGTACCAACCCCGGTAAATTCAAGCAAGCAACCGCGAGAATTAAACCAGTCATCCCTGCTGCCTTATAGCCAATCAATGCGGATAGTTTGACGGCTGTTAATCCCGGAAATAAAAAGGTGGAGCCTACCATTTGCACAAACTCTTCCTGACCAATCCAATGGCGATAATTTACGGACTCATATTCAAGCAATTTCAACATGGAGTTCCCTCCGCCTAAGGAGATAATACCAATTTTTCCAAAACTCCAGATCACAGAAAGTAAGGTTTTAATCATGATGTTTGTATTTTTTGCAGAAAACTAACGTAGTCACAAGAAACTTCATTCCCCAGCAAATGTTTGCTTATTTGCTCTACTAGGTTTTGTGACCTCCCTTCGATACAAGCACTGAAAAAAATTTTCTGTGCTACTTCTAGTCTTGCAAGTTCAAGCTTGATTGTAGGTTCGGTTGGAAATTCGTGGATTAGAGCAATTTTGCATACTGTGATTTCATTAGTTAAGATGGATAAACGTTGATTTTCTATCAAAAGTTGCCCGAGTCCATCCTCATTAAGATTAATTTTCTTGCCGTAGCCACGAATATTATCTGTGCATTGCAGTTGGGGTTTATAAAGCAATTGGCCGCGCCGACGTTTGATGTTGTAGTCACAACCCGGGAGCAATAGATATTGATCTTCCCTTTTTTTGATTTGATATTTCGTCAAATCAAGACAGTTAGCAGGAAGACCTGTTAAGACGATAATCGTGTTTTCGGGCCAAAAAAACCTTGCTTCCCATTTGATCTTATCTTCTTCGCTAGTTGCTAAAGCGTTTAAGTCCAATGGTGGCTGCGGGTTAATTTCAAAATTCCAAATTAGGCGTTGGTTCATGGTTATAGTTAGTAAAAAATTATGCAGTTAGATAGCTATCTGAGATCAATGCTTTTTTATAGTGTAAAAATTTATTTTTTTCTTTTCTGACGTCCAGCTTATCTCGCAAAATGACAGTAGTCGAGTATATACTTATTTTCATTAGACTTCTTTCGAAACTCTACTGCAGTGGAGAATTGCTTCGTCTATTCTACGATTATCACCACCAAAGACAAAGGAAGGTATTGATATGGCCACACTTCTGTTTCTTGTTTACCTTGGGTTTACCCTCATCGTGCTCTATCGTGGTTTGAACCCATTGATTTGGGAGGTAGGTAGTGCAATCTATTTGTTGCTTGCCACGTTTTTTATTGGCATGCATTGGTTGCCGGGGATTCTCGTTTGGGCGGCGATCCTGGCAGCGGTATTAATCATGCGTGTGGAGTCAATCCGCTTTGCTATTAGTGATTTTTTGTTTACACGAATCGGCAAGTTCATCCCAAAACTTACAAAGACGGAAGAAGAGGCGTTGAATGCGGGTGATACCTGGCTAGAAAAAGATATCTTTACTGGCTCGCCTAACTGGGACAAGCTAGCAACGATATCTTCCGAATTGACCACAGAGGAACAAGCCTTTCTTGATAATGAAACCAAAGCTTTATGTGACATGCTTGATGAATGGCAAATAAGTCAAGCTGGTGATCTCCCAGAAGAGGTATGGAATTTTATAAAGGAGAAGGGATTCTTTGGTTTGGTTATCCCGAAGGAGTATGGGGGTAAAGGATTCTCTGCACGTGCTCATTCCGATGTGGTTATGAAAATCGCAAGTCGTTCTGGTATTGCGGCAGTGACAGTGATGGTACCTAATTCCTTAGGTCCAGGAGAACTGCTCAATTATTACGGGACCGAGGAGCAAAAAGCCCAATATTTACCTAACTTAGCAAAGGGAATTGATATTCCTTGTTTTGCCTTGACTGAGCCTGGTGCAGGCAGTGATGCCACTTCTCTTCAATCTGAAGCGATTGTGGTAAGAAAAAAAGTGGGTAGCAAAACGGTTTTAGGCCTTGATATCACACTAAATAAGCGCTGGATTACTCTCGCTCCTATTGCCACCTTAATAGGATTAGCTGTTAACCTAAAGGATCCCGACAGTTTGCTTAATGGCGTAGGGGAGGAAGGTATCACCTGTTTATTAATACCTCGCGATACCGAGAACCTTGAAATCGGTAATCGTCATCTTCCAGCTATGCAACCCTTTATGAATGGCACTTTACGTGGCAAGAATATTTTTGTACCCCTGAGCACTATCATTGGAGGACAAAAAAATGCTGGGCATGGATGGCAAATGCTGGTGGAATGTCTGTCAATTGGCCGCTCAATTTCCTTGCCAGCGTTAGGAGCAGCCTCTTCGACAATTGCCTATTTAACCACCGGCGCTTTCGCAAGAATTCGTCGACAATTTAATGTGGAGATCGGCCAGTTTGAGGGAGTGGAAGAAAAACTTGCTGAAATTGCTGGATTAAATTTTTTAGCCAATGCTACTCGGTTGTTAACGGTTGCTGCTGTAAATGAACACAAAAAACCATCTGTTGCATCAGCCATTACTAAATACTTCAATACAGAACTTGCCAGAGTAAGTATTAATAATGCGATGGATATTCATGCGGGCCGTGCTGTGGTTGTGGGACCACGTAATTATCTGTCTAGCTATTATTTGGGTTTACCCGTTTCTATTACAGTCGAAGGCGCCAATATTATGTCGCGCAACCTATTGATTTTTGGGCAAGGCTCGATGGCCTGTCACCCTTTTGTGCGCGATGAATTCTATGCTGTATCACAAGAGGATAAAATCGCTTTCAGAGGATTAATTTGGCAGCATATTACCTATTTTATGCGTAATTTTGCTAAGACAATATGTTCAGGTTGGACTGGTGGATTATTTATTGCTGCCCCAGACAATAGTCTAAAACGAGAATACCAACGTCTTACACGTTTGAGTCATGCATACGCATGGTTAGCAGATTTATCCTTAATTTATTTGGGTGGTGATTTAAAGCGAAAAGAGCGTTTATCTGCAAGATTGGCGGATGGTATGTCATACTTATATATGGCGATGGCTGCACTTCGTTATTATCAAAAAAATGAAGAACACGCAGACGAAAAATTACATGCAATGTGGGCAGCACGTTATTGCTTCTATCATGCGCAAAAATCAATGCTTTCTCTTTGTCGAAATTTCCCATCAAAAGCGCTTGGTTTGCTAATGCGACTAATAGCTTTCCCCTTAGGACAAACCATGCGTTATCCTAATGATCATCTTGATCATCAATTGGCTCAATTAATGATGTCCAATAATCATTATCGTGACCAATTAAAACGTTTTATCTACTTAAGTGGTGACCACAATCAACCTGTTGATAGAATGGAAGAGGCTTTACAATTGCTAATTAAGCATGGTGCGTTATACAAGAAGATACCAGAATTAAGACGTGCGAAATTCAGTGTTTTGAAAGAGCAATTAGTAACTAAGGTCAAAAAAGGAGAGTTAACTCAGGATGAAATGGATAAGCTCGTTGCTGTAGAGAGAGCTCGCTGGGATGCTATTCAGGTGGATGAATTTTCTTTTGAATCGATGAAAAAGAAATCCTTTGCTTCAGTGACTGATACGATTCCTAATCCATTAGATAAATAACCACAGCAGGGCACAATACTTCAATTGAATGATTGTGCCCTACTTAAGAAGTATCTTTATTATAGAAAAATATAAAATTTTACTTTCTCTTAACGATTGTCGTCTGTGAAGCTATAAATCAATTGTACTAATTTTGTTATAATAATTTTATTGATACTCAGTCAGAAAACCATGTTTCAGAGTATTTGTACTGACGTTGCTAATTTAATTTGAGAGTATAGCTATGAAGCTAAGGCATGAAAAAGATTCATTACCTTCTGTAGAGGCTTTGGTGCAATGCAAAGAAGTCGCTACTAGACCAGAATCGGCAAATTATTTTCGTGATCGGTTTAAAAATAAAGTAGAAAGAGCCGGTATGAGCGAAAAAGGAAAGGATGCTATTGCTCACGTAGAGGCATTTGCTGAGACAGTAAGACTGCAACGAGAATTTAAGTTTGATCCCTGGGCAGGTGTCTCTGGGCCGCTCTCTGATTTCCACAATCTACAACACAATATGGCCGAAGAAGCCGCAAAGAAAGTTGCATCTAATGTTAAGGGCCCTATTACCATGAACTTCGCTATCAGTGATAAATCAGAGTTTGTGAGAGCCAACTCTGTGGATGGCAAACCCATTGATAAAGATTCTAATCAAGGTGTGGATAAATTGTTCAATGCCTGGCTGGCTGAAAATAACATGATTAGCAAAGAAAGTGTCATCTATCAAGGAAATGAAAAAGGGCAAATTCTTCACGACTCAAAAGATGAACCCCTTAGAGCAAATCCAGAAGACGTTAGACAAATGGTTTCTGATAAAACAAAAGGTTTCCCACATTTTTTAGAGCAATTTAATAAGGATGGCCAAGAAATCCAAGTGACACCGCGACTGCAGCGATACCCAGAGCAAAAGCCAGAAGCAGCCAAAGCTGCCGCTACCGCAGCAGAAGCAGAAGCTCCAACGCCACCGGAGACTCCGAGTGGTGGTCACACAGCACCGGCTGCTTAGGGACGTTTCCTAATTGCTAGTATTGGCAAATGCCAGTCGCTCAGGAGCGCCAATATCAAGCCATTGTCCTGTGAAAAGTTCTCCAGCCGCTAGCTTTTTCTGGACTAGGCTCCTGATTAAAGGAACAACAGTGTATCTCCCAGGATGAGATTCGCGAAAGACATCAGGGTGATAACAGGCGATACCTGGGTAGGTATAAGTCCTATCGTTAGTCAGATAGCCTTCATCTAAGCCAAAATCTCCTTTGGGATTATGTGGAGGATTAACCACTAACACAAGCTTAACTAACGCTGCATTATCCAAAGCCAATGTTGCAAAATCAAAATCGGTAAAAATATCTGCATTTACGGTTAAAAAAGGGTCTTTCCCTAATAAAGATAAGGCATTATAGATGCCACCACCTGTCTCAAGTCCACCGGGGGGCTCGGGTGAGTAACAAATTTCTATGTTCCATTTACGACCATCGCCTAAATAGTGTCGTATCTGGCCTCCGAGATAGGCGTGATTGATGACAATGCGTTGGAACCCAGAGCTTGCAAGTTTAGCGACATGATACTCAATAAGCGGTTTATTATTAACCCTGCACATGGCCTTTGGTATTTCATCGGTAATAGGCCTCAAGCGTTCTCCTCGGCCCGCAGCTAAAATCATGGCAGTTTTCATGGTAAACGAATCCTCTCTTGCACGAATTGGAAAAAAGGTTCCAAGTCTTTATAGCCTTCTAAGCATGACATGACATAATGAAGCGTCAGAGGTAGATCTCGAAGATAGTTAGGTTTGTTATCACGTAAATGTAGCCTGGAGAAAACCCCAAGTACTTTAAGATGTCTTTGCAAACCACAAAGATCAAAAGCGCGTGTAAAAGCAGCTAAAGACCATTGCTGTGCCAGGGAGGACTGTTCATAAAAAGACGTCAACCAAGTCCTCACTTGATCACACGGCCACTGGATGTAGCAGTCTTTCAGAAGAGACACCAAGTCATAGGTAAAAGGCCCTCGCATCGCATCCTGAAAGTCTATGACGCCTAATCTGATGGGTTCTTCGCCACTTAATAACATGATATTTCGGGAATGGTAGTCACGATGAATAAAGACTTGGGGCTGCTCTGAAATTTCATCGGTGAGGTCATTAAATGTGGTGGTCAGCAGTTGTTCTTCCGAAGGGCTAAGTCGAACGTTTAAATAGGCTTGCAGAAACCATTCTCTAAAAATAGCTAATTCTTGCAGCATAAATTGCTTATCAAAACAAGGCAATCTAGCCGTGTTTTCCGAAGGACATTGCTGCATTAGGAGAATGATAGACGTGGCCGCTGCGTATAATCTGTCCGCAGATTTAAGAGAGAGGTGGCTCAATAAAAGTTCATCACCAAAATCATCCAAAATAGCAAAACCTTGCACTTTATCTAACCTATGTACTTTTGGTGCGTCTACTCCCAGATTTAATAATAATTCACTGACTGCTAAAAACGGTTCTAGGGCCTCTTTTTGTGGAGGAGCATCCATAACCACCTGTGTAATTCCGTTGGTCTTAAGACGGAAATATCGTCTAAAACTGGCATCACCTGATAAAGGGCTGAGATAAATGTGATCCAGTTTAAGGGTCTGTTCTAGCCATTTGCTAAGTGCGTTTTGCCGATTTTGCATGCTATACTCCCAAGCCATATTACTTTCAATGTGCAGCGACATGATGAAATGTTGTATGTCATTTAACCATTGTGCATCTTATGCATGTGCATGATAAGGTATTTTGGTGGCTCTGAACATTAGGCTTGATTGCATCTCGCAAACAATAAAAAAAATGGTTTGCAATCAATATATGTTTGCAACCTTAGCGGGTGTGCTCAGTATAACTCTGAGTATTTATCATGTTCGTAGCCATGCCTCCAATACTATGGTCGTTGAACCTGTTCAAGCCTGCGTTGTAGCTCGCGATGTGGATTTAACCCATGCTATTCGCTCGCGATTTGCCCAATGCTTAGGCTGGCAATCTCCACCTCCCGTCCAACCTATCCCAGTTTGCGGTGGGGCTTATCAAGCCATTAGCATCAGGCCTTTAGATGATCCTGATGCAATACATATTACAGCAGGTGAAGCTTCTTTTTATAGTGAAGGGCGATCAGAATTAAGTGGTGGTGTTGAAGTCCGGGAGGGGCAGCGCGTGGTCAATGCCCAAACGGCTTATGTTTATCGTGATTCCAAGACCAACAAGATCACCAAAATTGAATTGTTTGGTGAAGTTCATTACTTGGAACCTGATCGCTTAATGATTGCAAGAAAGGCGACAATCAATCCTCAAGATAAGTCAGGGAAAGTAGAAGATGTGTTATATCGCTTTAGTTCGAAACGTCCAGGTGCTGTTTTGCCTGCATGGGGACGGGCAAGTTTAATAGAGCGATTCGCCAATAAGGACTATTTTTTAAAACAAGCCACCTATAGTAATTGCGCCCCGCAAGACAGAGCATGGCAAATTGAAGCAGATACCATCACTTTAGATGATTCCAGCGCAACAGGCGTTGCTCGCAACGCGAAGTTACGAATTTATGATGTGCCTGTATTGTACACTCCCTATTTCAGTTTCCCTACTTCAAAAGAACGCAAGTCGGGTTTTTTAATGCCTGTTTTTGGGGTATCAAATGTAGGGGGTTTTGATTATGCCCAACCTTATTATTGGAATATTGCTCCTAATTATGATGCTACCTTGATCCCGCATTATTATTCTCTTCGCGGTTTAATGTTAGGTGGGCAATTTAGATATTTAACCCCTCATTCTACGGGGGTCTTTAATGGCCGTTTTTTGCCAAATGACCGTGCTTTTAAAGATTTTATCCTTGATAATCAACTCCAGTACCCTGTTCTGCAGGGACTATCGACAGATCGTTGGTCAATACAAGCTTTACATAGCACTTGGATAACTCAGAATTTGCACTTCGGTGTCAACTTCCAACAAGTTTCCGATGACTATTTTTTACAAGATTTTAGTAGTAATTTTGCCGTGCTCACTGAGAGACAGTTGTTACGAGAAGCCAATTTGAGCTACACGACTGATAACTGGTTGTTTCGAGGAATGGTACAAAGCTATCAAACGTTGCATCCAGTAAATCAAACGCCTATTGCTGATGTCTATCAACGACTCCCCCAACTGTTGGCACTCGGGCAATATGATGATATGTTGCCATTTAACGGGAATCTTTCAATACATGGGCAATTTGATGAATTTAGATGGCCTAATGATCCTGCCCTAAAGTCATTACTCGTAGTTAACCCAAACATTAAGCCTCCGGAAGGTCCACGCTATCATTTAAATCCAGCGTTAGCTTTTCCCCAGAGAAAACCCTGGGGTTTTTTCACACCGGCAATAGACGTGGTGGAAAATTATTATAGCGTGAGCAGAAATAATTTCGCTTCCTTGAATGATAGCAATCCCTTGAATGACTATGGTTTTCGGGTCATTGCCCCCACGGTTGATAGTTATAATCGCACCATTCCTCGCTATAGCATTGATAGCGGTTTATTCTTTGAGCGATCAACATCTTTTCTTGGTGAACCTCTTACTCAGACTCTTGAACCGCGTCTGTATTATCTCTATGTCCCATTCTACGATCAGACACCGATTCCTGTGTATGATTCGGGGTATATGATATTTAGCGTGGATCAATTGTTTCGTAATAACCGTTTCTCGGGCTTTGATCGTATAGGGGACGCAAATCAACTGGCCTATGCTGCGACTTCGCGTTGGTTATCTGATAAGACAGGTGCTGAGAAAGCCAGTGTAGCTATTGGGCAAATTCGTTATTTTAAAGATAGACGAGTGCAATTGTGTCAAAATCCCGCTGGCAATTGCGAAGATAATCCACTTACCCTGGGTTATTTATCACCAACACAAGAGTATTCTCCTGTGGCAGCCCGCGCCATGTATCATTTTAATCCATCCTTGCTTGTGACTGGCGATTATGCTTGGGACGCACACTCCAATTCCTCGAAGAATGCTAGTATCAATTTGCATTATCAACCCGGCGTAAATCGCATCGTTAATTTTGGTTATACCTATCTTACTAATGGCGATATCACTCAAGTAGCTAATACGAATGTTAACGTTGACCCCCTGCAGCAAATAACCTTTTCTTATGCTTGGCCATTTACGGAGCGATGGAGTACTTTGGGTGGGTATAATTACAACATTGCTACAGATTATGAAATGCTGTCTTTTTTCGGTATACAATATGATAGTTGTTGTTGGGCGGTGCGTTTGTTGGGGGGGCGGAGTTTTCAAAGTCTAAATTCTGAGGCGCAACCGGTTTATAATAACAACGTTTATTTACAAATCTTGCTAAAGGGGTTGGGTTCAGTGGGCAATAGTGATCCTTCAAGCATCATACATACTAGTTTGCCTACTTACCTTGATAACTTTCATAATAGCTAGGGACGTTCTCTAATCAAAGTTGCTTGAATTTTGATTAAGAATAACCTAAATTGCCAAAAAAAAATGAATAGAGGATAATTGCATGCTAAAGCGAATTGCACTTCTAATGCTGCTATTGCCAGCACTTACTGTTGCAGAAGCAGCACAGCCTTTGGATAAAGTGGTTGCTATCGTCAATGACGGTGTGATTACTGAAAGTGAATTGAATGCTCAGGTTGAGCTCTTGCGACAGCAAATCGAAGCCAAGCACATGCAACTGCCTTCTAACACCGTATTACGCAAGCAAGTTTTGCAGCACTTGATTGATGTTGATCTGCAACTCCAGTTAGCTAAAAAAAACGATATTACTATTGATACTACGGAATTAAATGAGGCCATTGAGAAAATTGCGGCTGCCAATCATTTAACATTGACCCAACTACGTGAGGAACTTGCCCGACAAGGGTTAGCCTGGCAGACGTATAAAGAAAATGTCCGCAAGGAAATGTTAATCAGTAGGCTGCAGCAAAAGGCTGTGAACAAAGATATCACTGTGACCCCAGAACAGGTAGAGGATTATTTAAAAACGGCCCAGGACGATAGAAGTCAGCTGACTTATCATATCCAAAATATCGTTATCCCTCTGCCAGAAGAGCCTACCACAGAGCAATTAAATAAGGCTCGTGGAAAGGCAAAAGAACTATTAACAAAGATTAAACATGGTGAAGATTTTAATCGTTTGGCTATTGCTGAATCCAGTGGCGAATTTGCTTTGGAAGGTGGTGATTTGGGGGAGCGTCACTTGGCGGAACTTCCTGAAATTTTTGCCAAGCAAGTGGTGACCATGAAAGTGGGTGAAGTTGCAGGACCGATCAGAACAGGAAATGGTTTTCAGCTGATTAAACTAGTAGCCGTTGGGGGCAACAACCAACACCATGAGGTGACCAAAACTCATGTTCGTCATATCTTGTTAAAACCTGACACAAGCATGACGTCTGAAGAGGCAAGCAGACAAGCGTATAATCTTTATCAGCAACTTAAATCAGGGAAAGACTTTGCTTTGATGGCCAAGCAGTATTCTTTGGATGCAGCGAGTGCTGTAAAAGGCGGAGATTTAGGTTGGGTAAACCCTGGCGAACTTGTATCAGAATTTGAAGATGCAATGGATAAATTACCTTTACACAAAGTCAGTAAGCCCGTAAAAACAATTTTTGGCTGGCATCTAATCGAAGTGCTAGAGCGTAAAAAAATTGATGATTCTGAATCGTTCAAGCGACAACAGGTCAGACAATTCTTACAACAACGCAAATTCACTGAAGCAGTACAGAATTGGCAGCAACATATTCGATCCAGTGCCTACATCAATATCCTGGACAAGGAATTGGCATGAAGCCACTTTTGGTAAGTAGTGGTGAGCCTGCGGGGGTCGGGCCGGATTTATGTCTTGCCCTCGCTAGTTTGGAACTACCTATCGTTATTTTGGGTGACAAGCATCTTCTTTCCCAAAGAGCCCAAGAGTTAGGATTACAGCTTAATTTCGTTGCGTATCAACCCGATGTGCCCTTGGCCATTAAGCGAGGCCAGCTCACAGTACTCTCCATTCCATGTGTTGCAAAAGTAAAAGCCGGGGAGTTAAATCCACAAAATTCCCCCTATGTCATTGAGATGCTTAAGGTAGGAAGTACCAAATGTTTGCAAGGTGAGTTCGCGGCGCTAGTAACCGCTCCTGTGCACAAAGCCGTTATTAATGACGCAGGAATTGCTTTTACCGGTCATACTGAATTTTTGGCCAAGCATTGTAAAGCAGCAGATGGTGTGGTGATGATGCTTGCTTGTGAGACGATGAAAATGGCTTTGGTTACGACACATTTACCATTAAGGGATGTAGCTCAAGCCATAACCGTTGAGACAATTACAAGGGTAATCAAGCGGCTGGATAAAGGACTTCGAGAAGAGTTTGGCCTAAAGGATCCCTGCATTTACGTGGCTGGTTTAAACCCCCATGCTGGAGAAGGAGGATATTTGGGCCGTGAAGAAATTGAAATCATCAGTCCGGCTTTGGCCATTTTAAAAAAAGAAGGTATCAATGTGCACGGACCATTTCCTGCAGATACCTTATTTACTCCACGCAATTTAACTCAATGTGATGCATTTGTCGCCATGTATCATGATCAAGGATTACCCGTTTTAAAATATGCAGGTTTTGGTGCCGCAGTTAATGTAACACTTGGCTTGCCTATTATTAGAACGTCTGTCGATCACGGTACGGCTTTGGAGTTAGCGGGAACCGGTTTGGCTGACGTCGGCAGCTTGGTCGCTGCGATCAAAATGGCTGAAACAATGGCAAAAATAAAGGAAAATACCAATGCCAATTATCAGTTTAATTGCCGCCATCGATGAGAATTATGGGTTGGGGAAAGACAATCGTTTGCTATGTCACTTACCTGCAGATCTCAAACATTTTAAATCCATTACTATGGGCAAACCCGTTATCATGGGTAGAAATACTTTTGTTTCGATTGGTAAGCCTTTGCCAGGACGACAAAATATTGTATTGAGTCGACAAGAAAGAGTTATTGAAGGAGTCGACGTGGTTGATTCTTTAAATCAGGCTTTGGCTTTGGTAGTTGGGGCTCCTGAGGTTATGATTATTGGTGGGGCAAGTGTCTATGAACAGGCCCTTCCGTTAGCATCTAGAATTTATTTAACAGTTATTCATCATCGGTTCCCAGCTGATGCTTTTTTCCCTAAATTCGATCAACAGGCTTGGCAAATAAGCGAGACGAGCATTCACCCAAAAGATGAAAAAAATAGTTATGATATGACCTTTTATCTTTATGAGCGCAATGAACAAAGGAGAATGTGAGTTTTGGGGTGGCTCACATTCTCGAAATTGATTTTTTGATTAATGGTTTGTGCAATGGATTGTATTAAAACGATCAATAACACATCGTTCACCCCGGTGACTAGCGCAGGCCACTTTAAAAGGGGTTCTGACACAACCATAACCACAGGCAATATGCCCGAAATTATCACTAACACATTGCTGGTCTGGTGAAGCTGCACAGGCGACGTTATTAATAGAACGTATACAATTGTAGCCACAAGCTTGATTAAACGGCCCTTGTAGACATTGTTGATTTGTTTGACTGGGATGACCATGATATTGGCTGTTAGATTGCTCATTATGCCTGTGATATTGCCCATTATGTCCGTGATGAAGAGAACCTCTCCCGGCTTCTACTAAGATCTGATAGTTATTGGTAATGATTTCTTGTCCAGCGTAAGAAATGTTGCAATGGTTATAGCCCGGCCAGGTTTTACCCGGTTGCCTACTTCCTTTAAAGTAAGTTTGGCATAAAAACAAAGGGTTTCCATTAGTATCCCGCCCGATAGTTAAAGCTTCTCCTGGATTATTTGACCAGTAGACTCGACGAAACATGTCTTTGGAAGGAATCTCAAATTGATCAATCACATATTCCTTACCACCATAAGGCACATTGCAATGACCATATCCGGACCAAGTTTTGCCAGGCTGGGTGCTATTAAACAATCTCGCCACACACAAAAATAACGGTTTTCCATCCGTATCAACACCTGTTTTTAGTGCATCTGCTAAAGGGTAGCTGTCCTCTCCATGGCGATGAATATTGCCAACTGCGAAGCTTGCTTGCATAAAAAAAGCAATCAGAAGTATATAAATGATGCGCATTAGTCAATCCTCATTAACAGTGTTAATAATTTGCGCACAAGA
>NZ_LT906451.1:235000-367500 GCF_900187355.1 Legionella lansingensis
TAATCGGAGCAGGGTGAGTCGGCTCCTAAGGTGAGGCTGAAGAGCGTAGCTGATGGGAACCAGGTTAATATTCCTGGACTTTCTATAAGTGGTGATGTGGGGACGAAGAAGGCTAGGTGAGCCGGGCGGTGGTTGTCCCGGTACTGGCATGTAGGCGGAGAGACCTGGCAAATCCGGTTTCTTGTTAACGCTGAGGTGCTGAGTGGTTCTGACCCTTCGGGGTGCAGAGAAGTCATTGATGCCCTGCTTCCAGGAAAAGCTGCTAGCCATAACTTATAGAGAACCGTACCGCAAACCGACACAGGTAGACAAGTAGAGAATACTAAGGCGCATGAGAGAACTCGGGTGAAGGAACTAGGCAAAATGGTACCGTAACTTCGGGAGAAGGTACGCCTTTTTTGGTGAGTTGCCTGCGCAATGAGCTGAAGAAGGCCGCAGAGACCAGGTGGCTGCGACTGTTTATTAAAAACACAGCACTCTGCCAATTCGAAAGAAGACGTATAGGGTGTGACGCCTGCCCGGTGCCGGAAGGTTAATTGATGGGGTTATCTTCGGAGAAGCTCTTGATCGAAGCCCCGGTAAACGGCGGCCGTAACTATAACGGTCCTAAGGTAGCGAAATTCCTTGTCGGGTAAGTTCCGACCTGCACGAATGGCGTAACGATGGCCACGCTGTCTCCACCCGAGACTCAGTGAAATTGAAATCGCTGTGAAGATGCAGTGTACCCGCGGCTAGACGGAAAGACCCCGTGAACCTTTACTACAGCTTTGCACTGGACTTTGATGATGACTGTGTAGGATAGGTGGGAGGCTAAGAAGTGCGGACGCTAGTTCGCATGGAGCCGACCTTGAAATACCACCCTGTTATTATTGAGGTTCTAACTTGGTCCAGTAATCCTGGATGAGGACAGTGTATGGTGGGTAGTTTGACTGGGGCGGTCTCCTCCCAAAGAGTAACGGAGGAGCACAAAGGTACCCTCGGTACGGTCGGACATCGTACCAAGAGTGTAAAGGCAAAAGGGTGCTTGACTGCGAGACTGACGGGTCGAGCAGGTACGAAAGTAGGTCTTAGTGATCCGGTGGTTCTGAATGGAAGGGCCATCGCTCAACGGATAAAAGGTACTCCGGGGATAACAGGCTGATACCGCCCAAGAGTTCATATCGACGGCGGTGTTTGGCACCTCGATGTCGGCTCATCACATCCTGGGGCTGAAGCAGGTCCCAAGGGTATGGCTGTTCGCCATTTAAAGTGGTACGCGAGCTGGGTTTAGAACGTCGTGAGACAGTTCGGTCCCTATCTGCCGTGGGCGTAGGAAAATTGAGAGGAGCTGCTCCTAGTACGAGAGGACCGGAGTGGACGAACCTCTGGTGTACCGGTTGTGACGCCAGTTGCATTGCCGGGTAGCTAAGTTCGGACGGGATAACCGCTGAAAGCATCTAAGCGGGAAGCCTCCCTCAAGATGAGTTTTCCCCTGAAGCCCGTTGAAGACGACGACGTTGATAGGCGAGGTGTGGAAGCACAGTAATGTGTGAAGCTAACTCGTACTAATTGGCTGATTGTCTTGACCATATAACCTGAATTGCTTTGGGTGTATGGCCAAACAATAAAAGACAGAAGAAAAGCTTGTGTTACCGAATATTATCTTTACCAACCTGACTGGTGATTAAACCAGCAGAATACCGTTTTTCCTGGCGACCATAGCGGTTTGGAACCACCTGACTCCATCTCGAACTCAGTAGTGAAACAGACCAGCGCCGATGATAGTGTGAGGTTTCCTCATGTGAAAGTAGGTCATCGCCAGGGCTTTTTTATAAGTAGTAGTCCGCAAGGCTGATGATGTGCTGTTTAGGATCACTGAAATTAATCCTAAAGAAGGCATGTAGAGAAAAGAGTATTGCTGGCGTAGCTCAGTAGGTAGAGCAACTGACTTGTAATCAGTAGGTCCCGGGTTCGATTCCTGGTGCCAGCACCATCTAGATCTAGTCCTCATACTGGACTAAAGCTATTGACTTTAGCCATACCATGAAAGAAAATGGCGTTCTTTTGGGAGGGGTTCCCGAGCGGTCAAAGGGATCAGACTGTAAATCTGACGGCTCTGCCTTCGAAGGTTCGAATCCTTCCCCCTCCACCAGTATCGTGCAGACATGGTAAGTAAAAAAGCGGGTGTAGTTCAATGGTAGAACTTCAGCCTTCCAAGCTGATAGCGTGGGTTCGATTCCCATCACCCGCTCCAAGTTTTATTAACAGCCTGTGAATAGTGCAGACTGTAGTTAGAGCCCACATAGCTCAGGCGGTAGAGCACTTCCTTGGTAAGGAAGAGGTCGTTGGTTCGAGTCCAGTTGTGGGCACCATACAGTTATCAACATTTGAAATGGGGAGATCTTTCGATGGCGAAGGAAAAGTTTGAGCGTAAGAAGCCACACGTAAACGTGGGGACGATTGGTCACGTGGACCATGGCAAGACCACATTGACAGCGGCGATTACAACGATTATGGCAAAGAAATTTGGTGGTATAGCGAAGGCTTATGATCAAATTGATGCGGCGCCAGAAGAGCGCGAGCGAGGAATTACGATATCGACGGCGCATGTGGAATATGAATCAGCAAATCGTCACTATGCGCATGTGGACTGTCCAGGTCACGCGGATTATGTGAAGAACATGATTACGGGAGCGGCTCAGATGGACGGTGCTATTCTGGTTGTATCAGCAGCAGATGGTCCGATGCCTCAGACGAGGGAGCATATTTTATTGTCTCGCCAAGTGGGTGTTCCTTATATTGTGGTATTCATGAACAAAGCGGACATGGTTGATGACCCTGAACTTCTTGAGTTGGTAGAGATGGAAGTCCGCGACCTATTAAGCAGCTATGAATTTCCTGGTGATGAGATTCCGATTGTTGTTGGTTCAGCATTGAAAGCTCTGGAAGGGGATACGAGCGAGATTGGTGTACCTGCGATTGAGAAATTGATTGAGACGATGGACTCCTACATTCCTGAGCCAGTGAGAAACATTGATAAGAGCTTCCTGCTGCCGATTGAAGATGTATTCTCCATATCTGGACGTGGAACAGTAGTTACTGGCCGTATAGAGAGTGGAATAGTTAGGGTAGGTGAAGAAGTTGAGATAGTAGGTATCCGTGATACGCAGAAGACGACCTGCACAGGCGTTGAGATGTTTAGGAAGCTACTGGATGAAGGTCGAGCAGGCGATAACGTAGGTGTGTTGTTGCGTGGAACGAAACGAGATGAAGTTGAACGAGGTCAAGTATTAGCGAAACCTGGTACAATTAAGCCGCACACCAAATTTGAAGCAGAAGTATATGTTCTGTCAAAAGACGAAGGTGGCCGGCATACTCCATTTTTCAATGGTTATCGTCCGCAATTTTACTTCAGAACGACAGATGTAACAGGCTCATGCGAACTGCCAAGCGGCGTTGAGATGGTTATGCCAGGTGATAACGTCCAAATGACAGTTAGTTTGCATTCACCCATTGCAATGGATGAAGGATTGCGTTTCGCGATTCGTGAAGGTGGCCGCACCGTTGGTGCCGGTGTAGTCGCAAAAATTATTGAATGATTTAAGTGTGAAGCTGAAAAGCTTCACACCATTGGGTTAATATTAGGCCAGTAGCTCAATTGGCAGAGCGGCGGTCTCCAAAACCGCAGGTTGGGGGTTCGATTCCCTCCTGGCCTGCCAACAATTAGATAATTATGAAAAAATCAGCTGACTCCGGAATGAATTTGAAAGAAATAGTATTGTGGTTTGGCATTTTGCTGGTCACAGCTTTAGCTTTTTGGGGAACCTATTATTTTGATTTCTCAGGACCCATAAAAGCTATCATTTGGGTTAGTTGGTTTGTACTATCAGTTTTGTTAGCGTTTTTCACATCGAAAGGAAAAGAAGTCTTTGCATTTGCAAAAGATGCAAAAATAGAATTACAAAAAGTGGTCTGGCCAACACGCCAGGAGACTATTCAAACCACATCAATTGTTATGGCTATGGTGGCCATAACAGGTTTTGTTCTTTGGGGTGTAGACTCTGTAATGATGTGGGCAATCGCTAAATTAACACATTTGGGTTGAAAATACGGTGGAAGAACATAAAACTAAACAGTGGTATGTGGTCCATGCCTATTCAGGTTATGAAAATTTTGTTATGCGTGAAATTAAATCTCGCGCAGAGTATCATCATCTATTAGATAAGATTGGTGAGGTCGTCGTTCCGTCTGAAGAAGTCGTTGAAATGCGGGCCGGTCAAAAACGAAAGAGCACGCGAAAATTCTTCCCTGGCTATGTCCTTGTTCACATGGTGATGGATGATGAAACCTGGCATATGATACGAGCTATTCCTCGAGTTCTGGGATTCATTGGCGGAACAAGTCAGACTCCAACTCCGATTACGGATAAGGAAGCAAGGGCTATTTTGCAACGTGTTGAAGAAGGTGTTACCAAGCCGAAACCCAAAATTCTCTTTGAACCAGGTGAGGTGGTTCGAGTTAAAGAAGGACCTTTTGTTGATTTCAATGGTGTGGTTGAGGAAGTTAATTATGAGAAAAACCGCTTAAGAGTGGCCGTGTTGATATTTGGTCGTTCGACACCAGTTGAATTGGAGTTTAGTCAGGTTGAGAAAACCTAACTAATTTTGTAAACCGGGAAGCTAAAGTAACTTTGTGATGCTCTTTTGTTGCAGTGAACTAGCGCTATACCCATGAGGAGTCATAATGGCTAAAAAAGTTGAAGCATATATTAAATTGCAAATCCCTGCTGGTAAGGCTAATCCAAGTCCTCCAGTAGGTCCGGCACTGGGACAACGTGGTGTCAACATTATGGAGTTCTGCAAGGCATTTAATGCTGCTACTCAAAATATTGAACCAGGTCTGGTCACCCCAGTAATTATTACGGTTTATTCTGATCGTAGTTTCACGTTTGTAACCAAAACCCCACCAGCTTCTGTTTTACTTAAAAAAGCTGCGGGAATACAGAGCGGTAGTGGCACGCCCAACACCAAAAAAGTTGCTAAGCTTACTCGCGCTCAACTTGAAGACATCGCCAAAATGAAACAACCTGATTTGACAGCGGGTAGTTTAGATGCAGCAGTCCACAGTATCGCTGGAACTGCTAGAAGCATGGGCATAGAAGTCGAAGGTTTGGAATAAGGGGTGATGCAATGGCGATGAGTAAAAAGCAAAAGAATATCCGTGAAAAGGTGAAAGTAAATCATCTTTATAATGCAACAGAAGCAATAGCAATTCTTAAGGAATTTGCGAGTAAGAATTTTGAAGAAAGTGTTGATATCAGCGTAAATTTAGGCGTCGATCCTCGTAAGTCAGATCAAGTTGTACGCTCTTCAACAAATCTACCAAAAGGTACTGGTAAAAAAGTTCGCGTTGCGGTATTTGCACAAGGCGAAAATGCAACGAAAGCTAAAAATGCTGGAGCTGATTTGGTTGGTTTCGAGGATTTAGCCGAGCAAATTAAAGCAGGTGAAATGAATTTCGATGTGGTGATTGCAACACCAGATGCAATGCGTATTGTTGGTCAGCTGGGTCAAATTCTAGGTCCTCGTGGATTAATGCCCAACCCGAAGGTCGGTACTGTTACTACGAATGTAGAAGCTGCTGTTGCTGATGCTAAAGCTGGTCAAGTGCGTTATAGAACTGATAAAAACGGTATTATTCACTGTACAGTAGGAAAGATAACCTTCTCCCCAGAAGATTTAATCGAAAATATTTCTACATTGATTATTGACTTGAAAAAGGCTAAGCCAGCATCGGCGAAGGGTGTTTACTTAAAGAAAATATCCTTATCAACCACAATGGGACCAGGTTTGCCTATTGATATTGCTACACTACCCGTGTAATATATATCGCCTTTTAAATCGCTTTCACGGCAAAGACATGGTTCGATGCCGTCGAAGACCGCAGGTGCCTAGATTAGAGCTTAATATCCTGCGCAGACGGTGAACCGGCTCCGGGATTTTTCTGGGACGGCCACCATAACTGTCAAATCATTCTTGATATGATTTGCTCAACTTAGGAGGTCAGTAACGTGACGTTAACATTAGCTGCAAAAAAAGCCGTTGTTGAAGAAGTAACTGCTGTTGCTTCTAAGGCTATTTCGGCAGTCGTTGCTGATTATCGTGGTTTAACTGTCAATCAAATGACACAATTGCGTAGCGAAGCACGCAAAGCCGGTGTTTATTTACGGGTAGTGCGAAATACACTCACTCGTAGAGCTTTCGAAGGCACCGATTTTGCCTGTCTCAATGATATGCTAGTTGGTCCTTTATTTATTGCTTTATCTCTCGAAGCCCCGAGTGATGCAGCAAGAATGTTAAAGGAGTTCGTCAAGACATTTGATAAGCTTGAGATCAAAGCATTAGCTGTCAGTGGTAAGGTATTTAGTCCTGATCAACTCGACGCTGTAGCTAGTCTACCTACACGTGAGGAAGCATTGGCTAAACTTATGTATGTGATGAAAGCACCTATCGAAAAATTTGTTCGTACTCTTGCAGAGCCGCATGCCAAGTTGGTCAGAACGCTTGCTGCAATCAAGGACAAAAAACAGTAATAAACCACATAATCTTTATAATTTTTAACCTAGGAGCTAGAAATGGCTGTATCAAAAAATGAGATTCTTGACACAATCTCTAACATGTCTGTAATGGAAATAGTAGAACTAATAGAAGCAATGGAAGAAAAATTCCATGTTTCCGCTGCCGCTGCTGCTGTTGCTGTTGCAGCACCTGCTGCAGGTGCTGCTGCCGCCGCTGAAGAAAAAACTGAATTCAACGTTGTAATGAGCAGCTTTGGTTCAAACAAAGTCGGCGTAATTAAAGCAATTCGTGAAATCACCGGTTTAGGCTTGAAAGAAGCTAAAGACTTGGTAGAAGGAGCTCCTTCAACTGTTAAAGAAGGTGTATCTAAAGACGAAGCCGCCGAAATTAAAAAGAAACTTGAAGAAGCCGGCGCGACTGTCGAAGTTAAGTAATACTGTTACAGAAAAGTTAAAGAACCCGGCCATGGTTTCATGGCTGGGTTTGTGTGTTTGATGATATCCAAATAATTTTACAGAGGAACCACCATGGCAATTGCAAAAGCTAAACCTCAATATTCACATGCTGAGAAAAAACGATTTCGCAAAAGCTTTGGTAGGCAGGCAGATATGATGGACATTCCCAATCTGCTTGAGATCCAGCTCAAATCGTATAGAGACTTCTTGCAGACAGATTCAACGGGAAATGGTCAGCAAAAGACGGGATTACATGCTGCATTCTCATCCGTCTTCCCTATTGAGAGTTTTTCTGGAAATGCCAAACTTGAATACGTCAGTTACAAATTAGGCGAGCCAGCTTTTGATGTGCGTGAGTGTAAATTAAGAGGCCTAACTTATTCAGCGCCACTGCGAGTCAAAATCAGATTAGTTGTTTTTGACAAAGAGGCAAGTGGTGAACCAAAGCCGATTAAGGACATCCGTGAGCAAGATGTGTTTATGGGTGAAATTCCTTTAATGACCGATGTTGGTACATTTGTTGTTAATGGTACAGAGCGGGTTGTGGTGTCTCAGCTGCATCGTTCCCCAGGCGTTATTTTTGAGCATGATCGCGGTAAAACACATTCTTCCGGTAAATTACTCTACTCAGCACGTATTATTCCTTATCGTGGCTCCTGGCTTGATTTTGAGTTTGATCCTAAAGATTGTGTCTTTGTACGTATTGATAGAAGACGTAAGCTACCAGTTACTATTTTGCTACGTGCTTTAGGTTACGAAACAGAAGATATTCTTGCCGAATTTTTTGAAACCACGACCTGTCAATTAAGAAACGGTGAGTTCCACATTAATCTCATTCCTGCTAGGCTACGTGGTGAAATTGCATCCTTTGATATTGCTGTACCTGAAACTGGAGAACTCATTGTAGAGCAAGGTCGTCGCATTACTGCTCGTCATATTAAGCAAATGGAAAAAAGCAATATGCGGGATCTTGTAGTCCCCACTGATTATCTCATTGGTAAGGTACTGGCTAAAAATATAATTAATGCTGAAACAGGAGAAATTATTGCTCAGGCTAATGATGAAGTTAGCGCTGAATTACTTGATCAGCTTGCTGATAATGGCATCCTCAGTTTCGATATGATTTATACAAATGATCTTGATCATGGTTCTTATATATCTGATACCCTGAGAATAGATCCCACGACCAGTCAGCTTGAAGCACTGGTTGAGATTTATCGCATGATGCGCCCAGGTGAGCCACCTACAAAAGAGGCCGCCGAAGCATTGTTTAAAAACCTTTTCTTTGCTGAAGATCGTTATGATTTGTCAGCTGTTGGGCGCATGAAATTTAATCGTCGTGTAGGTAGAAAAGAGGATTCTGGTCCAGGCACTTTGACTAAAGAGGATATTCTTGCCGTCATCAAAACGCTTATCGATATCCGCAACGGTATCGGAATGGTTGATGATATTGATCACCTAGGAAACCGACGAGTACGCAGTGTAGGTGAAATGGCGGAAAACCAATTCCGGGTTGGCCTTGTAAGGGTTGAACGAGCTGTCAAGGAACGTTTAAGCTTGGTGGAATCCGAGAATTTGATGCCGCAAGATTTAATCAACGCAAAACCTGTTTCTGCTGCAGTAAAAGAATTCTTTGGTTCAAGTCAATTGTCGCAATTTATGGATCAAGTTAACCCCTTATCAGGTGTTACACACAAGCGACGTGTTTCTGCTCTTGGTCCAGGTGGATTGACAAGAGAGCGAGCTGGATTTGAGGTTCGTGACGTACACACGACTCACTATGGTCGAGTTTGCCCAATTGAAACACCTGAAGGACCAAATATTGGGTTAATTAACTCCTTGTCTGTTTATGCTAGAACGAATGATTATGGCTTTATTGAAACACCTTGTCGTAAGGTAATTAATGGTCGTGTGACCAATGAGATCGAATACCTTTCAGCAATCGAGGAAGTTGATCAATATATCGCGCAATCAAATGTCCCGGTGGATGCCAAGGGGAATATTTTGGCTGACTTGGTCCCATGCCGACATCAGAATGAATTTTCCTTAACGACACCTGACAAAATAAACTACATGGATGTCTCTCCTAAGCAGATCGTTTCTGTGGCAGCATCGCTGATTCCTTTCTTGGAGCATGATGATGCTAACCGTGCTTTGATGGGTTCAAATATGCAACGGCAAGCAGTACCGACGCTACGTTCAGAGAAGCCATTGGTGGGCACAGGAATGGAGCGTACTGTCGCTTCTGACTCAGGCGTGTCTGTCGTAGCAAAACGTGGCGGAGTTATTGATTCTGTGGATGCGTCACGCATAGTGGTTCGTGTTAATGATGATGAAACAACTGCTGGTGAAGCGGGAGTCGATATTTATAACTTAACCAAATATTTCCGCTCAAACCAAGATACTTGCATTAACCAACGTCCTATCGTGTCCAAAGGGGATCGAATACAGCGAGGCGACATATTGGCTGATGGCCCTTGTACAGATATGGGTGAACTTGCTTTAGGACAAAATCTTTTAGTGGCGTTCATGCCATGGAACGGGTACAACTTCGAGGATTCTATTCTTATTTCAGAGCGAATTGTTCAAGAAGATAGATTTACTACCATCCATATCGAGGAATTAACCTGCATCGCTAGAGATACGAAGCTTGGAACAGAGGAGATCACTGCCGATATTCCTAATGTAGGTGAGGCTGCTTTAGCAAATCTTGATGAATCAGGTGTGGTTTATATTGGTGCAGAAGTTAGTGCTGGCGATATTTTGGTTGGTAAAGTAACTCCAAAAGGTGAAACACAACTTACTCCAGAAGAGAAATTATTACGAGCTATTTTTGGTGAAAAAGCTTCAGATGTTAAAGACTCTTCTCTGCGGGTACCATCTGGTATGAATGGCACAGTAATCGATGTGCAAATCTTTACTCGTGATGGCCTTGAGAAGGATGAGCGTGCAAAAAGTATTGAGGAAGAACATCTCGCTCGTGTTCGCAAGGACTTAATCGACGAACGACGCATTCGCGAAGAAGATATTTACCATCGTGTCAGTAATCTTTTACTTGATAAGGTTGTGAAAGGCGGTCCAGGAATAAAAGCTGGTTCCAAGGTAACGTCTGATCATCTGAATAAAATCGACCGAGAAAAATGGTTCGATATTCGTGTGGATGATGATGCTATCAGTCAACAATTAGAGCAACTTTCCAAACAAATGGATTTACTCGGTAAAGAAATGGAAAAACGCTTTAATGACAGTCGCAAAAAAATCGTGCAAGGAGATGATCTAGCACCTGGCGTATTGAAGATCGTTAAGGTTTACTTGGCCGTTAAACGACGCATACAACCGGGTGACAAAATGGCGGGACGTCACGGAAACAAAGGCGTTATCTCCATTGTTGTTCCAGTCGAAGACATGCCTTATATGGAGGATGGCACCGCTGTGGATATCGTACTAAATCCATTAGGGGTTCCTTCTCGGATGAACATCGGCCAGGTGCTAGAGACACATCTTGGTCTGGCTGCCAAAGGTCTTGGCCAAAGAATTGCTGATCTCATAGAAAGTCAGAATTCTGTGAAAGAAATTAGATCTTACCTAGATAAAATTTACAATCATGATAAGAAACGAGTTCATCTTGAGAGTTTGAATGATGAGGAAGTCATGATTTTAGCTGATAATCTTAAAGCGGGTGTGCCAATGGCAACCCCTGTTTTCGATGGGGCTAGCGAAAATGAGATTAAAGCGATGTTGGAATTGGCTGGCCTTCGACCTGATGGCAAGACAATTTTGTATGATGGCAGAACTGGAAAGCAATTTGATAATCCAGTAACTGTAGGCTATATGTATATGCTTAAGCTAAATCATTTAGTTGATGACAAGATGCATGCGCGATCCACTGGTTCTTACAGCCTGGTGACCCAACAGCCATTAGGTGGTAAAGCCCAGTTTGGTGGCCAACGCTTTGGGGAGATGGAGGTTTGGGCTCTAGAAGCTTACGGCGCTGCATATACGTTGCAAGAGATGTTAACAGTTAAATCAGATGATGTCGGAGGACGTACTAAGATATATAAAAATATAGTTGATGGCGATCATCGTATGGATCCCGGTATGCCTGAATCTTTCAACGTTTTATTGAAAGAAATAAGGGCTTTGGGTATCGATATCGAGCTCGAACATGATTAATTCGTTCAATGATAACTTCTGACAACTATTTTTGGAGGCATAGACTTGGCTAATCTCGAACCTATGAGAAAACCACCTGTAATGAGTGATTTGCTTGGCATCCTCAAACAGCAAGGTCAAAGTGAAGAATTTGATGCAATCAAAATTGCACTGGCTTCACCGGATTTAATTCGTTCATGGTCCTACGGCGAAGTTAAAAAGCCTGAGACTATCAACTATCGCACGTTCAAACCAGAACGTGATGGATTGTTTTGTGCCAAAACATTTGGCCCAGTCAAAGACTATGAATGCTTATGTGGTAAGTATAAGCGTCTCAAGCACCGCGGAGTTATCTGCGAAAAATGCGGCGTGGAGCTCGCATTGGCTAAAGTACGCCGGGAACGCATGGGGCATATTGAGCTTGCAAGCCCAGTGGCTCATATCTGGTTCCTCAAATCGTTGCCATCACGAATTGGTCTATTACTCGATATGACTTTACGCGACATTGAACGTGTCCTGTACTTTGAAGCTTTTGTCGTAGTTGACCCAGGCATGACGGAACTGGAGCGCGGCCAGCTACTAAATGATGAAGCGTACCTCGATGCAATGGAGCAGTATGGTGATGAATTCGATGCTCGTATGGGTGCAGAAGCAATCCGTGATTTACTGCGTCAAATTGATCTTGACGAAGAAGTTAGCACACTACGTGAAGAGTTACCGACAACGAATTCCGAAACGAAAATCAAAAAGATTACTAAGCGATTGAAGCTGCTAGAAGCGTTTCAGGAGTCAGGCAATAAACCTGAGTGGATGATTATGGATGTTCTCCCCGTTCTGCCTCCTGATTTACGTCCTCTAGTACCTTTAGATGGTGGACGTTTTGCTACCTCTGATCTAAATGACCTCTACCGTCGAGTTATTAATCGTAATAACCGCTTGAAGAGACTACTTGATCTTAGTGCGCCTGATATTATTGTGCGCAATGAAAAACGCATGCTGCAAGAGTCAGTTGATGCTTTGCTCGATAATGGTCGTCGTGGCCGTGCTATTACTGGAACGAACAAGCGTCCTTTAAAATCATTGGCAGACATGATTAAGGGTAAGCAAGGCCGCTTTAGACAGAATCTCCTTGGTAAACGTGTTGACTATTCAGGACGTTCAGTTATCGTGGTCGGCCCAACATTGCGTCTTCACCAATGTGGTTTACCCAAAAAGATGGCACTAGAGCTTTTCAAACCGTTCATTTTTAGCAAGCTTGAATTTAGAGGTTTAGCAACCACGATTAAAGCTGCTAAAAAAATGGTTGAGCGTGAAGACCCGGTGGTTTGGGATATTTTGGATGATGTTATTCGTGAGCATCCGATTCTCTTGAACCGCGCACCTACCTTGCACAGGTTAGGTATTCAGGCTTTTGAACCCGTTTTAATTGAAGGCAAAGCGATACAGCTTCATCCTTTAGTTTGTACCGCTTATAACGCGGATTTCGACGGTGACCAAATGGCTGTTCACGTGCCCTTAACGCTGGAAGCCCAGTTAGAGGCACGTTCGCTCATGATGTCAACTAACAATATTTTATCACCAGCGAGTGGTGAGCCAATTATTGTTCCTAGCCAGGACGTGGTACTAGGGCTTTATTATTTAACGAGAGAACGTATAGGCGCGAAAGGTGAAGGCAAAATTTTTGCCAGTGCACAAGAAGCGCAAAATTTCTATGAAGCAGGTTATGTTGATATTCATGCCAAAGTGAAAATTAGAATGCCGCATGAAGAGGGAGAGGGATATCAGTTGGTGGAAACAACCGTCGGCCGTGCTATTCTCTCAGATCTTTTACCTAAAGGAATGTCATTTTCTTTAATCAACAGAGCAATGACTAAAAAGGCCATCACCAAAGTTGTTGATACTTGCTATCGTAAGTTTGGTCTGAAAGAAACGGTTATCTTTGCAGACCAACTGATGTATACCGGCTTTAAATTTGCTACCAGAGCTGGAGCGTCTATTGGTATAGAAGATATGGAAATCCCTGACGATAAAGCCGCCATCATTGAACAAGCCGACAATGAGGTGCGTGAGATTGAAACACAATATCGTTCAGGATTAGTAACCAACGGCGAACGATACAATAAGGTCATTGACATTTGGTCACGTACCAATGAAATGGTGGCTAAATCAATGATGACGAAAATTGCTACAGAAGAAGTCACAACGCCTGATGGTAAGATAGCGCGCCAAGAATCGTTCAATCCCATCTTTATGATGGCCGACTCTGGTGCTAGAGGATCCGCAGCTCAGATTAGACAGTTGGCAGGAATGCGAGGGTTAATGGCTGCGCCTGATGGCTCGATCATTGAGACACCAATTACAGCTAATTTCCGTGAAGGCTTAAATGTTTTCCAATACTTTATTTCCACTCACGGAGCACGTAAAGGTCTGGCTGACACTGCGTTAAAAACGGCAAACTCAGGTTATTTAACACGTCGTCTGGTGGATGTGGCACAAGACGTTGTCATTACTGAAGATGATTGCGGTACAGAGCATGGTATTTTAATGCAACCGTTGATTGAAGGTGGAGACATTGTTGAACCACTGCATGAGCGTGTGCTTGGTCGTGTAGTGGCTACTGACGTCTATATTCCAAATGAAAAAGAACCCATCGTCACCGCAGGTACATTGTTGGATGAAGATTGGGTGGAAAAACTTGAGAAATTTGGTGTTGACCAAGTACTGGTAAGATCTCCCATTACTTGTGAAACCAGATTTGGACTTTGTGCAAAATGTTATGGTCGTGATTTGGCGCGTGGTCATCTAGTTAATACCGGGGAGGCTGTGGGTATTATTGCTGCACAATCCATCGGTGAACCTGGAACACAGTTAACAATGCGTACTTTCCATATTGGAGGTGCTGCATCAAGAGCGACGGCGGCTAACAACATTCAAATTAAGAATAAAGGGGTCATCCGTTTACATAACATTAAAACCGTATCCCATGAAAATAGTAATCTTGTTGCTGTTTCTCGTTCTGGGGAGGTATCCATCGCTGATGATTTTGGTCGTGAGCGTGAACGTTACAAGTTACCATACGGTGCTGTATTAACGGTACATGACAATATGTCTGTCGAAGCTGGGCAAATTATTGCCACCTGGGATCCACATACACACCCAGTGATTTCAGAAGTTAGCGGTAGGTTGAAATTTGTAGACCTTATCGAAGGCCTGACCATGAATCGCCAAACAGATGAATTAACAGGTTTAAGCAATATCGTCGTTATCGATGCCAAGCAACGCAGTGCCGCTGGCCGAGATCTGCGTCCGATGGTGAAATTGGTCTCTGACGATGGTGAGGATATCTACTTGGCAGGTACAAATGTTCCTGCTCAATATTATTTGCCTGTCGATGCAATCATTAATTTTGAAGATGGTAGCACTGTTGGTATTGGTGATGTTATTGCTCGTATCCCGCAAGAACGTTCCAAGACGCGTGATATTACCGGGGGATTACCAAGGGTAGCTGATCTCTTCGAGGCCAGAAAACCAAAAGATGCTGCTGTCATGGCGGAGACTTCTGGATTAGTGAACTTTGGCAAAGAGACAAAAGGTAAACGACGTCTAATTATTACTGCATCTGAACATGAATATCATGAAGAATTGATTCCTAAATGGCGCCATATTTCAGTTTTTGAAGGTGAACATGTGGAGCGTGGTGAGGTTATTGCCGATGGCCCGCTCAATCCTCATGATATTTTACGTTTGCTTGGTGTTGGAGCATTGGCAAATTATATCGTCAATGAGGTACAAGACGTTTACCGCTTACAAGGGGTAAAAATCAATGACAAACACATTGAAGTGATTGTAAGACAAATGCTGCGTAAGCGAGTGATAACTTCAGCCGGGGACTCGAAATTCCTGGTGGGTGAACAAGTTGAAGAAAGCGTCATGCTCCAAGAAAACGATAAGTTGCTTGCTGATGGTAAGCAAATTGCGGAGGGAACACCAATTCTGCTGGGTATCACCAAAGCTTCATTGGCGACCGAATCCTTTATTTCCGCCGCTTCTTTCCAAGAGACGACTCGGGTCTTAACCGAAGCTGCTGTCAGTGGAAAAGTTGATGATTTGCGTGGTTTAAAAGAAAACGTAATGGTAGGTCGCTTGATCCCAGCCGGAACTGGTTATGCCTATCATCAAAGCCGCAAGGCTAAACGCGCTAGAGCTGCTGGTGTAGAGCCTAGCACGCATACGGTGACTGCTAGTGATGTAGAACATGCATTGAGCGAAGCGCTGAATGCGGATCACAATGAGCATTAATACGGACTCTATTTAGCGGCAGGTTTGTGAACTTGACAAACTTGCCGTACCTATATAGAATCCGGCCTCCTTATGCATTCGAAAACAGATATAGTGAAGATCGGAGTTAAGAATAAATGGCTACTATTAATCAGCTAGTAAGAAAGCCTCGCGTGAACCCTAAAAAGAAGAGTAATGTCCCAGCATTGGAATCATGTCCACAGCGACGTGGTGTTTGTACTCGTGTGTATACAACCACACCTAAAAAGCCTAACTCAGCTATGCGTAAGGTTGCCCGTGTTCGTTTGACCAATGGTTTCGAGGTTACATCGTATATTGGTGGTGAAGGCCACAATCTGCAAGAGCACTCTGTAGTATTGATTCGCGGTGGTCGTGTTAAAGACTTACCTGGTGTGCGCTATCACACTGTTCGCGGTAGCTTGGATACCTCTGGTGTCAACGATCGTAAACAAGGTCGTTCTAAGTACGGTACTAAGAAACCAAAAGATAAGAAATAATCTGATTGTAGGAATTAGACATGCCAAGAAGAAGAGAAGTCCCCAAACGCGAGATTTTACCTGATCCTAAACATCATAGTGAACTGCTCGCTAAATTTATTAATGTGCTCATGGTTAGCGGCAAAAAATCTATTGCTGAGAAAATAATTTATGGTGCATTGGAGCTATTAAACGAGCGTGTAAAGAAGAACCGAAAGACTGATGAAGAGAGTGGTGATGAAGGCAGCACTGGTTCAAGCGCTGTTGGTGTTTTGCGTTATTTTGAACAAGCACTGGATAATGTGCGTCCAAGCGTTGAGGTTAGATCACGTCGTGTAGGTGGAGCTACTTATCAGGTTCCTGTAGAAGTTCGTACTGATAGAAGCATCGCTTTAGGCATGCGTTGGATTGTTCAGGCTGCCCGCTCCCGTGGCGAAAAAGGGATGATGTTACGTCTGGCAGGTGAGCTAATGGACGCGTTTGAGAACAAAGGTTCAGCAGTTAAAAAACGTGAAGATACACATAAAATGGCTAAAGCTAACCAAGCTTTTGCGCATTTTAGATGGAATTAATAGAGAGGTAAGTCGTGTCTACTCCACTTGAGCTATACAGAAATATTGGCATTGCTGCACACGTTGATGCCGGAAAGACTACAACCACCGAACGTGTTCTTTTTTACACGGGTATGTCACATAAAATGGGTGAGGTACATGATGGTGCTGCAACGATGGACTGGATGGTTCAGGAGCAGGAGCGTGGAATCACCATTACTTCGGCAGCTACGACTTGCTACTGGTCAGGAATGGATAAAAATTATCCGCGCCATCGTATTAATATTATTGATACCCCAGGCCACGTTGACTTTATGATTGAAGTAGAACGCTCATTGCGTGTTCTTGATGGCGCGATCGTGGTGTTTGACTCCGTGTCAGGAGTGGAGCCACAATCCGAGACTGTATGGCGACAATCTGATAAGTATGGTGTTCCACGGATCGTTTTTGTGAACAAAATGGACCGAATGGGAGCTAATTTCATCAGAGTAGTTGAGCAAATCCAGCAACGCTTAGGTTCTAATCCTGTGGTAGTGCAGTTGCCTATTGGTGCTGAAGATGCCTTCAAAGGCGTAGTTGATTTGGTAAAAATGAAAGCCATTCATTGGGATGAAGAATCCAAAGGCATGAGCTTTGAATATAAAGACGTCCCTGCAGACATGTTAGCGAAATGTGAAGAGTACCGCGCTAAAATTATTGAAGCTGCAGCTGAAGTATCAGAAGAGTTAATGGAAAAGTATCTTGAAGGTGAAGAATTCACTGAGCAAGAAATTAAAAGCGCATTACGACAACGTACTGTTAACAATGAGATCGTTCCAGTATTTTGTGGTTCAGCGTTCAAAAATAAAGGAGTTCAAGCTGTTCTTGATGGAGTGATTGAGTATCTGCCTTCCCCAATTGATATCCCGGATATTCGTGGTATGGATGAAGATGGTGGAGAAATTCATCGCAAAACGTCTTATGATGAACCGTTCTCGGCATTGGCTTTTAAAATTGCAACGGATCCTTTCGTGGGTACCCTGACCTATTTTCGTACCTATTCTGGGGTACTTAAAAGTGGTGATACCGTTTACAATCCAGTAAAAGGCAAAAAAGAACGCATTGGTCGCTTATTGCAAATGCATGCTAATTCGCGCGAAGAAATTAAAGAGGTTAGAGCTGGAGATATAGCTGCAGCTGTGGGGCTAAAAACCGTAACGACCGGTGATACGCTCTGTGACGTTAACCATGTTGTGACTTTAGAGCGCATGGATTTCCCTGATCCAGTTATTGCTGTGGCTGTTGAGCCTAAAACAAAAGCGGATCAAGAAAAGATGTCTATTGCTCTTGGCAAATTAGCACAAGAAGATCCTTCATTCCGTGTTCATACAGATGAAGAGTCAGGGCAAACAATTATCGAGGGCATGGGAGAACTCCACCTAGAAATTATTGTTGATAGAATGAAACGTGAGTTCAATGTTGAGGCGAACGTTGGTAAGCCACAAGTTGCTTATCGCGAGACAATCAAAACTGCCGTTGAACAAGAAGGTAAGTTTGTTCGCCAATCAGGTGGCCGTGGTCAATATGGTCACGTTTGGCTTAAAATCGAACCCCAAGAACCAGGTGTTGGTTATGAGTTCGTAAATGCTATCGTTGGCGGTGTTATTCCCAAAGAATATATTCCTGCTGTTGATAAAGGTGTACAAGAGCAACTTCAAAATGGTGTTCTCGCTGGATATCCCGTTGTTGATGTCAAAGTGACTTTGTTTGATGGTTCATTCCATGAGGTCGATTCAAGCGAGATGGCATTCAAGATTGCTGGTTCACAGTGCTTCAAGCAAGGTGCATTGAAGGCTAAGCCTGTTTTACTTGAACCTATAATGCATGTGGAAGTGGTTACTCCTGAAGATTACATGGGTGATGTAATGGGTGACCTCAACCGTAGAAGAGGTATGGTTCAAGGTATGGAAGATTCTCCTGCTGGAAAAATAGTGCGGGCAGAAGTCCCTCTTGCTGAAATGTTTGGTTACGCTACAGATCTTCGTTCTGCAACTCAAGGTCGTGCAACATATTCTATGGAGTTCTCTAGATATGCAGAAGCGCCAACCAACATTGCTGAAGCAATTATTAAGAAACAATAAAAGTTAATGAGGTATTAAAAATGGCGAAGGAAAAGTTTGAGCGTAAGAAGCCACACGTAAACGTGGGGACGATTGGTCACGTGGACCATGGCAAGACCACATTGACAGCGGCGATTACAACGATTATGGCAAAGAAATTTGGTGGTATAGCGAAGGCTTATGATCAAATTGATGCGGCGCCAGAAGAGCGCGAGCGAGGAATTACGATATCGACGGCGCATGTGGAATATGAATCAGCAAATCGTCACTATGCGCATGTGGACTGTCCAGGTCACGCGGATTATGTGAAGAACATGATTACGGGAGCGGCTCAGATGGACGGTGCTATTCTGGTTGTATCAGCAGCAGATGGTCCGATGCCTCAGACGAGGGAGCATATTTTATTGTCTCGCCAAGTGGGTGTTCCTTATATTGTGGTATTCATGAACAAAGCGGACATGGTTGATGACCCTGAACTTCTTGAGTTGGTAGAGATGGAAGTCCGCGACCTATTAAGCAGCTATGAATTTCCTGGTGATGAGATTCCGATTGTTGTTGGTTCAGCATTGAAAGCTCTGGAAGGGGATACGAGCGAGATTGGTGTACCTGCGATTGAGAAATTGATTGAGACGATGGACTCCTACATTCCTGAGCCAGTGAGAAACATTGATAAGAGCTTCCTGCTGCCGATTGAAGATGTATTCTCCATATCTGGACGTGGAACAGTAGTTACTGGCCGTATAGAGAGTGGAATAGTTAGGGTAGGTGAAGAAGTTGAGATAGTAGGTATCCGTGATACGCAGAAGACGACCTGCACAGGCGTTGAGATGTTTAGGAAGCTACTGGATGAAGGTCGAGCAGGCGATAACGTAGGTGTGTTGTTGCGTGGAACGAAACGAGATGAAGTTGAACGAGGTCAAGTATTAGCGAAACCTGGTACAATTAAGCCGCACACCAAATTTGAAGCAGAAGTATATGTTCTGTCAAAAGACGAAGGTGGCCGGCATACTCCATTTTTCAATGGTTATCGTCCGCAATTTTACTTCAGAACGACAGATGTAACAGGCTCATGCGAACTGCCAAGCGGCGTTGAGATGGTTATGCCAGGTGATAACGTCCAAATGACAGTTAGTTTGCATTCACCCATTGCAATGGATGAAGGATTGCGTTTCGCGATTCGTGAAGGTGGCCGCACCGTTGGTGCCGGTGTAGTCGCAAAAATTATTGAGTGAAGATAATGAGCAATAATCAAAACATTAAAATCCGACTTAAGTCTTTCGACCATCGATTGATTGATTCATCAATTCGCGAGATCGTTGAAACAGCAAAACGTACTGGGGCTCAATTGCGTGGCCCTATACCTTTGCCAATTAAGAAAGAGAAATTCACTGTGTTGATCTCTCCTCATGTTAATAAAGATGCCCGAGATCAATATGAATTGCGTACTCATAAACGCCTGGTGGTTATTGTGCATCCTACAGAAAAAACAGTAGACGCACTGATGAAGCTTGATCTGGCTGCAGGAGTTGACGTACAGATTAGTCTTGATGATGAATAAATCGAGGCAAAGGTTATTAACGAGGTGTTAGAATGACGATAGGGTTATTAGGCCGTAAAATCGGTATGACACGGGTGTTTACAGAGGACGGCATATCTATTCCTGTATCTGTGGTTGAGGTTGCTCCTAACCGTGTATCTCAAATTAAAACCATGGAATCAGATGGTTATATAGCTGTTCAACTGACTGGCGGGAAAAAGAAGTCTAGCCATGTTAGTAAACCTATGGCAGGTCATTTTGCCAAAGCTGAAATTGAAGCCGGTGATATGATGTGCGAATTTCGTGTTGACGCTATTGATGCATTTACTGCAGGTCAGATTATTTCTGTGCATGATGTTTTTACTGAAGGACAGTTTGTTGACGTGGCAGCCAATACGAAAGGTAAGGGTTTTGCTGGAACAGTAAAGCGTCACAATTTCCGTACGCAAGATGCTACTCATGGTAATTCACTTTCTCACCGTGTCCCAGGATCTATTGGACAGAATCAAACTCCTGGTCGTGTTTTCAAAGGAAAGAAAATGGCTGGGCATCTTGGAAATTCACGCAGTACTATTCAGAACCTAGAATTGATTCGTGTTGATAAAGAACGTAATTTGCTTCTAATTAAAGGCGCTATTCCCGGTTGCCCAGGTGCACGAGTCGAAGTAAGGCCCGCAGTTAAGAAGAAAGGGGGCAAATGATGGAAATCCAAACCAAAGATACCAATACACAATTGAAAGTGAACGATGATATTTTCAATTACGCTTACAATGAAGGACTTATTCATCAAGCTGTAGTTACCTTTATGAATAATGCTCGGAGTGGGAACAGCGCCCAAAAAACTCGTTCTGAAGTAAGTGGTGGTGGAAAAAAACCATGGCGGCAAAAAGGGACCGGTAGAGCAAGAGCAGGAACTATAAGAAGTCCCTTATGGCGTTCTGGAGGTGTTACTTTTGCTTCAAAGAAACGCGATTATAGCCAAAAATTCAACAAAAAAATGTACAAACGCGCATTGCGCAGTATAATCTCCGAGCTTCATCGTACAGGGAATCTTGTTGTGGTTAGTGATTTTCAATGCGAATCTCATAAAACCAAGCATTTCCTTAAGAAGATGAATGAACTTGAGTTGCAAAATGCATTAATTGTTATGCATGAAGTAGGTGAATCTGAATACCTGGCTTCTCGCAACCTGGTTCAATATGACATATGTGACGTAACATCATTAGATCCAGTCTCTTTGTTACGTTTCGAGAAAGTGTTGATGACAGAAGAGGCCATTAAGAGTTTAGAGGAGCAGTTACAATGAATGCTGAACATATATTAATGGTTCTGCGCGAACCGCACACCTCTGAAAAAACGACTGTAATGGCAGATAAATATAAGCAGTTCACTTTTAAGGTTTTAAAAACTGCAACCAAACAAGAGATTAAACAGGCTGTTGAGCAGATGTTTAATGTCAAAGTGAAATCTGTGTCCGTAATCAACGTTAAGGGCAAGAGAAAGCGATTCAAGCAAATGAGTGGCAAGCGTAGTGATTGGAAGAAAGCTTTTGTCTCCTTGCATGAAAATTACGACATTGATTTTACTGTGACTGAATAAGGCAGATTAAGATGGCATTATTAAAATCTAAACCAACGTCACCCGGAAAGCGTGGTGAAATTCGCGTCGTCCATCATAATATTCATAAGGGACAGCCATACGCTGGTCTTGTTGAGAAGTTAAATAAAACGGGTGGACGCAATAACCAAGGTCGTATTACCGTACGTCATATTGGTGGAGGGGTTCGCTCCAAATACCGAATTATTGATTTCAAGCGAAACAAAGACGGTATCGAAGCCAGAGTTGAAAGACTCGAGTATGATCCAAACCGCTCTGCTTTAATCGCATTAGTGGTTTACAAAGATGGTGAACGGCGTTACATTATTGCGCCGTCTGGCTTAAAGGCCGGGGACATTGTTGTGAGCGGAGAAGATTCCCCTATTAGCACCGGAAACAGCTTGCCTCTTAGAAATATACCAGTTGGTACGACGATTCATTGTGTTGAGCTCAAACCTGGAAAAGGCGCTCAAATGCTCAGAAGCGCTGGCTGCAGTGGGCAAATTGTTGCTAAAGAAGGTACTTATGCAACATTAAAATTGCGTTCTGGCGAGATGCGTAAGGTTTTGAGTTCTTGTAGGGCTGTTATTGGTGAAGTCAGCAATAGTGAACACAGCTTGCGTGTGCTTGGTAAAGCTGGTGCAAAGCGTTGGCGTGGAATTAGACCGACGGTTCGTGGTGTGGCTATGAACCCTGTGGACCATCCTCACGGTGGTGGTGAAGGTCGAACTTCTGGTGGTCGTCATCCGGTAACTCCATGGGGTATTCCCACTAAAGGGTATAAAACGCGCAGTAATAAACGAACTGATCGTTTTATCGTCAGAAGACGTAAGAAAAAATAATTAGCTAAGAGGATATCAAGGTGGCACGTTCTATAAGAAAAGGTCCTTTTGTCGATCATCACTTAATGAAGAAAATAGAAGCGGCGATTGAGTCTAAGTCCAAAAAACCAATTAAAACTTGGTCCAGGCGCTCCACAATTGTACCTGAGATGATTGATCTCACGATTGCGGTACATAATGGCAAAGATCATGTTCCTGTTTATATTACAGACAACATGGTGGGTCATAAGTTAGGTGAGTTCGCCATGACTCGTACATTCAAAGGCCATTCTGGTGACAGAAAAGCCAAAGCTAAGTAAGAGGCAATGATGGAAGTAACAGCAAAATTAAAAAATGCACCGCTTTCTGCCCAAAAGGGCAGACTGATCGCTGATATGATTCGTAAGAAGGATGTTTCCGACGCTATTGACGTTCTGAAATTCACTCCTAAAAAAGGCGCGCATCTTATGCTGAAATTATTGGAATCTGCAATTGCAAGTGCAGAAAACAATATGGGTGCAGATATTGACGAACTTAGAGTGGGTGTGGTTTGCGTGGATGAGGCAGCAACTCTGAAAAGAATTAGTCCTCGGGCTAAAGGTCGAGCTAATCGTATCTGTAAGCGTACTTGCCACATCACAATTAAAGTATCTGACGAGGAATAGCGATGGGACAGAAAGTAAACCCTATAGGTATAAGACTAGGTATTATTCAAGACTGGAATTCTAAGTGGTATGCAAGTAAGAATTACGGGCAGCTTCTGAATCAAGATATAAATCTGCGAAAGTACTTGAAGAAGAAGTTAATGGCCGCAGCAGTGAGTAAGATCCGCATTGAACGTCCTGCTAGTAATGCAGTTGTAACTATCCAGACTGCCCGTCCAGGTGTCATTATTGGTAAAAAAGGTGGCGGTATCGAAGCTTTACGCAATGAAATAGCATCTAAATTGGGTGTTCCGGTTCATCTAAATATTGAAGAAGTTCGTAAGCCTGAATTAGATTCGACCTTAGTCGCTGAAGGGATTGCTCAACAACTCGAACAACGTGTTATGTTCAGACGTGCAATGAAGCGTGCAGTTACTTCTGCAATGAAGGCTGGTGCTAAAGGAATTAAAATCTGTGTGAGCGGTCGGCTGGGCGGTGCTGAAATTGCTCGTAGCGAGTGGTATCGCGAAGGAAGAGTTCCTTTACATACTTTCCGTGCCGACGTTGACTATGGTACTGCTGAAGCAAAAACCACCTACGGGATCATTGGCGTTAAGGTATGGATCTTCAAAGGTGAAATTCTTCCCCAGAAGAATCGCAATGCCGCTGAAAAAAGCGGTAAGTAAGTGAGGAATTACAGTCATGTTACAGCCAAAACGTACGAAATATCGTAAGCAAATGAAGGGGCGAAACCGTGGTTTGGCTCAAAGAGGTTCCAAGGTAAGCTTTGGTGAATTTGGTCTAAAAGCACTCGAAAGAGGTCGTTTAACTGCAAGACAGATCGAAGCTGCGAGACGTGCCATGACCCGCCATATTAAACGGGGTGGAAAAATTTGGATTCGAGTTTTCCCAGACAAACCAATTACCCAAAAACCTCTTGAAGTTCGACAAGGTAAAGGTAAAGGTAGTGTTGAATATTGGGTTGCTCAAATTCAACCAGGAAAAATTCTATTTGAAATGGAAGGCGTGAGCAGAGAGTTGGCTATGGAAGCGTTTGAGTTGGCCAGAGCGAAATTGCCTTTCAAGGTTATATTTGAAGAGCGCAAGGTGATGTAATGAAAGATATTAACGAGCTAAGAGATTTAACCCCCGAAGAATTGCAAGCCGAGCTTCTCTCTCTACGTAAAGATCAGTTTAACTTACGCATGAAAAAAGCTAATGGCTCTCTGGATAAGACACATCTTATTCGCAAGGTCAGAAGAGGTATTGCAAAAGTTAAAACAATTATGACTGAGAAGGTGGGAAAGCGTCATGCCAAATAGTGAAACTAATGCCAGAACAATCGTTGGCAAAGTTGTCAGCGATAAAATGCAGAAAACCATTGTTGTAATGGTTGAACGCACTGTAAGACATCCAAAATATGGAAAAATCATGAAGCGCAGAACGAAACTTCACGCTCATGATGAGAATCAAATTGGCAAAATTGGAAATATTGTAAGAATTCGCGAATCTCGACCACTCTCTAAAATGAAAAGTTGGGTATTAGTTGAAGTAATTTCCTAATAATCATTTTGATTACTTTTAAAATACTAAGAGGCCTGATATAATCAGCAGCCTTTTTCTGGTCGAATTTAGAGCTGGAGAATAACATGATACAAATGCAGACTGTGCTCGACGTTGCAGATAACAGTGGAGCACGTAAAGTGATGTGTATCAAAGTGCTTGGTGGGTCACATAGACGGTATGCCCGTGTTGGTGATGTAATCAAAGTAAGCATTAAAGATGCAATACCACGTAGCAAGGTAAAAAAAGGCGCGGTTATGAGAGCCGTTGTTGTAAGAACAAGTCAAGGCGTGCGCCGTGATGATGGCTCTCTCATTCGCTTTGATGGTAATGCAGCTGTACTTTTAAACAACCAAAATGAGCCTATAGGCACTCGTATATTTGGGCCTGTAACTCGTGAGCTAAGAGAACGATTTATGAAAATCATTTCTCTAGCTGCTGAAGTATTGTGAGAAGGATTAGTTATGAATCGTATTAGATCAGGTGATACTGTGATCGTTACCGTTGGTAAGAGCAAGGGTCACGTAGGCAAGGTAATGAAGGTTCTTGGCAATACTGTTGTTGTAGAGGGTGGTAATCTTATTAAGAAGCATCTAAGACCAAATCCTCAACTCAACCAGCAAGGTGGGATCATCACTCGCGAAGCACCGATCCATGTTTCTAATGTTGCCATGTATAACCCCGTATCTAAGAAGGCAGACAAGGTAGGGTTCAAATTCCTGGAAAAAGACGGTAAAACGCACAAGGTTAGATACTTCAAATCCAATGACGAAGTAATCGAGCTTGTCTAATTAGGTGACGGAAATGGCTAGACTTAAAGAGTTTTATAAGAAAGATGTAGTGCCAATGATGGTCAAGAAATTTGGCTACAAAAGTGTGATGGAAGTCCCCAAGATTCTTAAGATTACGCTAAATATGGGCGTCGGCGAAGCAGTGGGTGATAAAAAAATTATGAACCATGCTATGGAAGATATGTCTTTAATATCTGGGCAAAAGCCGGTGATGACAAAAGCCAAAAAATCCATAGCAGGATTTAAGATTCGTGAAGGTTGGCCAATTGGCTGCAAAGTAACGTTAAGACGTGAGCGGATGTACGAATTTCTTGATCGTCTTATTACAATTGCTCTGCCTCGTGTGCGCGATTTTCGTGGATTAAATCCAAAGTCATTTGATGGTACTGGAAACTACAGTATGGGGATTCATGAGCAAATCGTTTTCCCTGAGATTGATTTTGACAAAACGGATAGCATTCGCGGTTTAGATATCTGCATTACTACGAGTGCTAAAACGAATGAAGAAGCGAAGGCCTTGTTAGAAGCGTTCAACCTGCCTTTGAAAGACAGAGATAAACACTAAGAAAGGGTAATATTGTGGCTAAAAAATCAATGCTCGCCCGCGAACATAAAAGAGCTAAACTTGTCGCGAAATATAGAGAGCGAAGAAATAAACTAAAGACATTAATTAAATCGTCTACGGATTTTGATGCAGTTATGGAAGCTCAAGCTCAATTAGCCAAGCTTCCTATTAACTCTAATCCAGTAAGGCACAGCACGCGTTGTCAGCAATGCGGGCGTCCGCATGCTGTTTATCGCAAATTTGGACTATGTAGGATTTGCTTAAGACAGCAATTAATGACTGGTAACGTCACTGGCGGTCGTAAATCCAGCTGGTAAATTTTATTCTATGGAGAACAACTGTGAGTATGCATGATCCTGTTGCTGACATGTTGACTAGAATTCGTAATGGTCAGCAAGCTAAACATCAGAGCGTAACCCTAAATTCATCTAAGTTGAAAGAAGAAATTGCTAGGGTATTAAAAGAAGAAGGTTATATATTGGACTATAGTGTACAGTCTCTTGAGAATAATCTTAAATCAATTACGTTGCAATTGAAGTATTATCACGGTAGACCTGTAATTGAACGTATTTTGCGTATTAGTCGCCCTGGTTTAAGGGTTTATAAATCGTTCAAGGATTTACCTTCAATACCTGGTTTTGGAATTGCCATTCTTTCTACCTCTAAAGGGGTAATGAGTCATGTTGCAGCTAAAAGGCAAGGGGTGGGTGGTGAAGTTCTTTGTGAAGTGGCCTAATACTTGAGAGGAATGATATGTCTAGAGTAGCAAAAGCCCCAATTAATTTGCCTGCGAATGTTGAGCTTACGATAGAAAAAGATACCCTAACTGTTAAGGGGCCAAAAGGGTCACTCGTTCAACATTATAATAAGCTGGTTAGTGTTAGTAAAAGTAAAGAGAATAACAATCAAATTATATTTAAGCCGGCTTCCAATGACCCCAATGCTTGGGCGCAAGCAGGAACAGTTCGTGCTTTGGTAAATAACATGGTTAAAGGTGTCACTACTGGTTTTGATGTGACACTCGAACTAGTAGGAGTAGGGTATCGTGCTCAGGCTGGTGGAAAAACAGTAACCATGTCTTTAGGTTTTTCACATCCCGTTGAATATCATCTACCTCAAGGTGTGACGGTTGAGACTCCTAATAACACGACGATTATTATTCGTGGTATTGATAAGCAGTTGCTTGGACAAGTGGCTTCAGAAATCCGCGGTTTCAGACCCCCAGAACCCTATAAAGGTAAGGGTGTCAAATATGCTGGTGAAGTTATTGTTCGTAAAGAAGCCAAGAAGAAATAAGGTGCAAAAATGAGTAATAAAGAAAAAGCCCGTATCCGACGCAGTTTGAAGGCAAAAATTATTCAAGGTCGCAATCCTGAAAGACCAAGACTTGTGGTTCATAGAAGTGGCTCACATATCTATTCTCAGATTGTCGTTCGTGAAGCTCGTGGGGACAAAGTACTTGTTTGCTCATCTACTTTGGATCGTGAGTTAAAGTCTAAGCTTTCGGGAACTAAGATAGAGCAAGCCCAACAAGTTGGTAAGCTCTTAGGTAAACGAGCAAAGGCTAAAAAGATAAGTGATGTTTCCTTCGATCGTGCAGGTTATAAATATCACGGGAGAGTTAAAGCTTTGGCCGAAGGTGCGCGTGAAGCTGGGTTGAATTTTTAAGGAACGGTTATGTCATTTGATGAAATTCAAAAAAGTGACGGCTACCAAGAAAAGTTGGTATCTGTAACTCGTACAGCCAAAGTAGTTAAGGGCGGTCGTGTTTTTGGCTTTGCCGTATTAGTGGTTGTCGGTGATGGTAAAGGCAAAGTAGGCTTTGGGCGAGGTAAAGCCAGAGAAGTGCCTATCGCGATTCAAAAAGCAATGGATCAAGCTAGAAAGAACATGGTTTATATTCCATTAGCTGGTAATACCATCTACCATGAAATTACCTGGAACTATGGAGCTTCTAAAGTATTTATGAAGCCTGCGAGTGAAGGTACAGGAATCATTGCGGGTGGTGCAATGCGTGCTGTGCTTGAGGTTTTGGGAGTACAAAATATCCTTGCAAAAAGCATTGGCTCAACCAATCCAAGTAACATTGTACGAGCTACGATTAGCGCGCTTACTAATATTGGAACACCTGATTATGTTGCTGCGAAGCGCGGAAAGTCAGTTGCAGAAGTCATGGCGGAAGAATAATGAGCAAGAAAATTAAAATCACATTGGTGAAAAGCACCATCGGACGTAAGCCAAAGCATAAAGATATAGTTAAGCAACTTGGTTTAGGAAAATTGAATAGTAGTGTTGTTCAACAAGATACTCCTGCTATTAGAGGGCTGATTAACATTGTGAACTACCTAGTACAAGTTGAGGAAGGTGCGTAATGAATCTGAATTCACTATCTCCAGATCCTGGTTCACGTCCAAATAGAAGACGTGTTGGTAGAGGAATTGGCTCTGGTTTAGGTAAAACCTGTGGGAAAGGACATAAGGGGCAAAAGGCTCGTGCAGGCGGTTTTCACAAGATAAACTTTGAAGGTGGACAAATGCCTATCCAGCGTCGTCTTCCTAAAATGGGCTTTAAATCGCGTGTTGCACGTTCAATTGATCAAGTGACTCTGAATGAATTGGCTGCTTTAGGTGCAGAGAGCATTGATCTCCAGGTATTAAAAGATTCTGGCTTGGTTAATAAATCAATTCGTGAAGTTAAGGTTATTTTATCTGGCGAATTAAATGTTTCTCTTAAGTTAAAGGGGTTGCGTGTAACCAAAGGTGCCCGCGCAGCTATAGAGCAAGCTGGCGGCAGTATTGAAGAGTGACTATGAATAACCAGAGGCAAACATCTAGCCAATCTCGCGGTGGATTGGCTGAATTAAAATCACGATTGATATTTGTCATACTTGGAATTTTAGTCTACAGATTAGGTGCGCATATTCCTGTTCCGGGCTTAGATCCGCAGAAATTAGCCAATTTTTTTGGTGAACAACAGAATACCATCTTTGGTCTATTCAATATGTTTTCTGGTGGAGCTTTGTCGCGCGTTACTGTTTTTGCAATAGGAATCATGCCCTATATCTCTGCATCCATCATTATTCAGCTTTTTTCAGTTGTTTCGCCAAAGCTTGAACAACTCAAGAAAGAAGGTGAATCTGGACGCAGAAAAATCAACCAGTATACTCGCTACCTAACTCTAGTCCTGGCCATTTTCCAATCCTTAGGTATGGCTAGATGGTTAGCGGGTCAACAAATTGCGCTGCATGCAGATATATTTTTCTACTTTACAGCGGTTGTCACACTGGTGACCGGTACAATGTTCTTGATGTGGTTAGGGGAACAAATCACCGAGAAAGGAGTGGGCAATGGAATATCACTCATTATTTTTGCAGGTATTGTTTCAAGTATGCCTCATGCTATTGCTTCTGTATTCCAACAGGTTAAAGAAGGACAGATGCAGGCTCTGACTTTACTTCTGATTGGTGTTATTGTTGTGTTAGTTACTGGTTTTGTGGTCTTCATGGAAAGAGCGCAGCGACGTATAAGGGTTAACTACGCACAGCGAACGCATGGTCGTAAGGTATATGCTGCGCAGACAAGCCACTTGCCATTGAAGATTAATATGTCGGGAGTTATCCCACCAATTTTTGCTTCAAGCATCATTTTATTACCAGCTACTCTTGCACAATTCTTTGCCAAAGGTAGAGGTATGGATTGGCTTGCTGATATTGGTATGGCGCTTTCCCCAGGACAACCGCTTTATCTGATTATTTATGCTGCTGCTATCCTGTTTTTTGCTTTTTTCTATGCGGCATTGGTATTTAATCCTAAAGATACGGCCGATAATTTAAAGAAATCAGGAGCTTACATTCCTGGTATACGTCCCGGTGAACAAACAACTCGCTATATCGATTCAGTGATGACTCGCTTAACTTTAGTGGGTGCTATTTATTTAGTGCTTGTTTGTTTATTGCCACAAATTTTAATGTATACCTGGCATGTGCCTTTTTATTTTGGTGGAACTTCGCTGTTAATCATCGTTGTGGTAATTATGGATTTTGTCGCTCAAGTACAAGCTCATTTGATGACACAACAATATGATTCCTTGATGAAAAAAGCCAATTTTAGAGGGACCAAGTTGCCTGGTCTTTTATGATTTATTATTGGAGTTTTTAATGAAAGTTAGAGCATCAGTAAAGCGACTTTGTCGCAACTGCAAGATTATTAAGCGTAATGGAACTATCCGCGTTATATGCAAAGATGCACGGCATAAACAAAAACAGGGTTAAATCTTTGCTTGATTTTGGATCATTATAATAGTATTCTTCTGTCCCTTTGTGGCAGAGCAAAATAACGTTCGGAGAGACTAATGGCTCGTATTGCAGGTGTTAATATACCGGATCATAAACACATCGTGATAGCACTTACCTCGATTTATGGTATTGGCAAATCGACAGCAATTAATTTATGTGAGGCTGTAGGAATTGATGCATCAACAAAGGTATCTCAATTGCCTGAAGAAAAGCTCGAAGCTTTGCGTGCAGAGATCGCTAAAATGACTGTAGAAGGTGACTTACGTCGTGTTGTAACCATGAATATTAAACGACTTATGGATCTTGGCTGCTATCGTGGTCTTCGCCATCGTCGTGGCTTACCGTTGCGTGGACAGCGCACAAAAACGAACGCTCGTACTCGTAAAGGTCGACGTAAGACTAGCAATATCTAAATTATATGTAGGAAAGAAAGATGGCTATAAGTAAGGCAAAGCAACAAAAAACAAGAAAAAAGGTAAAACGCGTGGTATCTGATGGTATCGTTCATATTCATGCTTCTTTCAACAATACCATTGTAACGTTTACCGATCGCCAAGGTAATGCATTGTGTTGGGCAACTGCAGGCGGTTCCGGATTTCGAGGCTCTAGGAAGAGTACGCCTTATGCTGCCCAAGTTGCAACTGAGAAGGCTTCTGCTGTTGCAAAAGAGTATGGCATGAAGTCTGTTGCGGTATTTATTGATGGTCCTGGACCAGGTCGCGAGTCTACGATTCGTGAATTGATATCACAGGATTTTAAAATTGTTGAGATAACCGATGTAACTGGCATACCTCATAATGGATGTAAGCCACCCAAAAAACGTCGCGTATAAAATCAGGAGTTTTTAATGGCTAGATACCTTGGTCCAAAATGTAAATTATCACGTAGAGAAGGTACGGATCTATTTTTAAAAAGCGGTGTTCGCGATCATAAATCTAAATGTAAATCTGAAAAACTTCCGGGACAGCATGGTGCGAATAAGCCACGCTTGGGTGATTATGGTCTTCAGTTACGTGAAAAACAAAAAATTAGACGTCTTTATGGTATATTGGAAAGACAATTTCGTAATTACTATAAAAAGGCGGCTCGACAAACAGGTTCAACCGGTGAAAACCTGATGATTCTGCTCGAGCGACGTCTTGATAATGTCGTTTATCGTATGGGTTTTGCCAGCACTCGTGCCGAAGCCAGACAACTGGTTGCGCACAAAGCTGTTTTAGTAAATGAGCAAGTGGTTAACATCCCTTCTTATTTAGTAAAACCTGGTGACGTCATTTCAATTCGCCAAAAAGCGAAGGGACAAGGGCGAGTCCAAGCTGCTATGGCACTCTCTGAACAACGTGCTCCCTGTGATTGGTTGGCTGTTGATTCAAGTGCATTAAAAGGCACGTATAACAATTCGCCTACACTAAATGATTTAGCAAGCTATTATAACGTTAATTTAGTTGTAGAACTTTACTCTAAGTAAGCTCGGAGACAAACCGAATGGATATACATGAAATGATGACGCCATCTGTACTTAAAGTAGATGCTAAGTCGCCTTACCACTCACGAGTCGTACTTGAGCCTTTAGAGCGTGGCTATGGCCATACACTAGGTAATGCGCTAAGGCGGATACTTTTATCCTCTATGCCAGGCTATGCTATTACAGAGGTATCTATTGATGGTGTTTTGCATGAATACTCTACTATAGAAGGAGTACAAGAGGATGTGGTTGACATTCTGCTCAACCTTAAGCAAGTGGCCATTAAACTTACAACTGGCAACGAGGCTCTCCTTACTTTAAGTAAGCAGGGGCCATGTCAAGTAACCGCTGGTGATATTCAATTGACCCATGGTCAAGAGATAATTAACCCTGAGTTGGTTATTGCTAATCTTAATGAAAATGGCAAGCTGAACATGACCTTGAAAGTTGAAAAAGGTGTAGGCTTCCATTCAACAGATACTTTTGTACGCGATTTAGATGATGATATTGCACGTAAGTCTGTGGGCAAGTTGAAAATTGATAATACATTTTCACCTGTAAGAAAGGTAGCTTATTTCGTCGATAATGCTCGTGTTGAAAATAGAACTGACCTTGATAAGCTGACCATTGACTTAGAAACTGATGGTACCTTAGATCCGGAAGAAGCAATACGCATATCTGCATCTATACTGCAACGACAGCTACATGCTTTTGTAGATATGAAGTTTGAAGAGTCTCGTGCAGATCATAAAGAGCGTCATGAGTTTGACCCTATCTTGCTAAGGCCAGTTGATGATCTTGAACTTACAGTTCGCTCAGCTAACTGTTTAAAAGCAGAAAATATTTACTATATTGGTGATTTGGTTCAAAAAACTGAAAATGAATTGTTGAAGACACCAAATTTAGGCAAGAAATCTCTCACTGAAATTAAAGACGTACTTGCTTCACGCTCTTTATCATTGGGAATGAAGCTAGAAAATTGGCCGCCAGCAAATCTTGGCGAGTAATATTTAGGAGTTTGTCATGCGTCACCGTAATTCAGGTCGTAGTTTTAGCCGGACCAGCAGCCACAGAAAAGCCATGTTCTCTAATATGTGTGTTTCTCTTATTGAGTATGAGCTGATTAAAACTACATTGCCAAAAGCAAAAGAGCTACGTCGTTATATCGAGCCTCTTATCACTGTCAGCAAAAAAGATTCTGTTGCCTCTAGACGTTATGTTTTCGACAGATTACGCTCTAAGAGCGCTGTAGGGAAACTATTTACAACTCTGGGACCTCGTTATGTTGAGCGACCTGGTGGCTATGTCCGTGTTCTGAAATGTGGTTATCGGGCTGGTGATAATGCACCAATGGCTATTGTTGAGCTAGTGGATAGACCAGTAGAAGATACTTCTGTAGAAGAATAAATCTATTAATGTAAAAAAGCCCGCAAGCGCGGGCTTTTTTACACATCCTTTTTTGTATCTACCCATTAAAATGGGATGTCATCATCCAACTCATCAAAAGCGTTTTGTGCTGCTTCTGATACTGCTTGGGGTTTACGACCACCTTGTTGTTGTCCTTGAGATGGAACTGGCACATCATCATAGCTTGATGAACCTGTTTTGCTATCGAGCATCTGGAGATCGGTAGCAACGATTTCGGTTGTGTAGCGATCTTGGCCTTGTTGATCCTGCCATTTGCGGGTGCGTAAGCTACCTTCGACATAGAGCTTGGAGCCTTTACGAACATATTCACCGGCAATCTCACCTAAGCGGTTAAAGCATACAACACGGTGCCATTCAGTGCGCTCTTGCTTATCTCCTGTCTGCTTATCCTTCCATGTTTCACTTGTTGCCAGAGATATGGTTGTTACGGCGTTGCCATTGGGCATATACCTCACATCAGGGTCTACCCCAACATTACCAACCAAAATTACTTTGTTGATTCCACGTGCCATTATAATTCTCCTGTGCGAAAGTTAGAGCTGGATTATAACCAATCTAGCTAGAATTGCGTAGTTAGATAAATGGATTAGTTTTGTGGTACTAGCTATGGTGACGGCTATTGTTGCAGGAGTTTTGCTGCACTACCTTCTTGATAACTGGCTTTATCAACCTGCAAGTAAATGACTCCTTCAGTATGGGCAATATTAAGCTCCTTAACTCCTGCCAAGGTTTTTAAACGCCCTGCTAATTCACTAATATCTTTGATATTTTTGGAATAAGGCAAGATAAGTGTTGATAGATAAACGTCCGGTTTCATAAATAAAGCAATAGCTAACCAACACAAGGCCAAAAATGCATTCGCAAAGAATATCGCAGCATTACCATTAAATTGATATAAAAGACCTGCAGAAGCACCGCCTAAAAAGATCCCCAAGAATTGGCTACTGGAATAGATACCCAGAGCAGTGCCTTTGGTGTTTGGGTCAGCTTGCTTGGAGACCAAGGAAGGAAGAGTGGCTTCTAAAATGTTAAACGCTATGAAATAAATAAACATCAAAGGCCAGAGACTAAGCCAATACTGGCTAAAGAAGGCAAGAAAAAATTGAACAATCGTTGTTAAGAAAACAGCGATAATGAATATTTGCTTTATTAGATGTTTCTTTTCAGCAAGTAAAATAAATGGGATCATAAAGACAAATGAGCAAAGCATTAAAGGAAGATAAAAATGCCATTGCTGATTTAAATGCCCTTGCTTAATTTGCTGCTGCAAGAGAATGGGGATCGCATAAAAAGTAGCGGTCAAAATAAAGTGTTGCAAACAGATCCCAGCATTCAGGCGTTGCAGATGCTTATTGCCAATAACTGATTTAAAGAGCGAAGGATTTGCCTCACTATCGACATGAAAACATTGTTTGCTTGGTGTTGGAATAACTAAATGAAGTAATAATAAACCTAATAGGGCTAGTAGCGTAGTGAGATAAAAAATTCCAGGTAAACCAAAAAGAGAAGTAAGCGCTGGACTTAAAATCATTGCTAAGCTAAACGACAGGCCTATAGTCATACCAATGACAGCCATCGCTTTGGTGCGCTGTTCATCTGGGGTTAAATCGGCAAGTAAGGCAATCAAAACACTGCCAATCGCTCCTGTCCCTTGTAAGATACGGGCAAAAATCATCATATAAATCGAATGACTTAGGGCACCAAGCAAACTTCCCAATGCAAAAAATAATAAACCCAACGTTAATATGGGTTTTCTTCCAAACCGATCAGAAAGCATGCCGAATGGCATTTGTAATAGTCCTTGTGTCAAGCCATAACTTCCCAATGCTAGACCCATCAAAGTAGGTGTGGCTCCTTCGAGTTGGGTGGCAAAGACTGTAAACACCGGGATTAACATAAATAAGCCCAGCATACGAAAGGAGAAGATTGTAGCAATGGGAAAAACTGTTTTTAACCAGGAATACTTCATTAACAATGCACTTCATGACGTCATTTGCAGATGGTACAAAGTAAACGTCAAACAGACAAGAATATCTTGCATTTGTCGGGTGTGATTGACAGATAATCAGAATCGCTGTAGTTTGGTGGATTTTTCACCTAAAGGAAAAAACATGAGTTTGGTTTTTGCTAATAAAGTAGCACTCATCACCGGTGGAGCACGCGGAATAGGCAGAGCAACCGCTTTGAAATTGGCACGGGCCGGCTGTGACGTAGCCATTGTTTATTACAATAGCTCGGATGAAGCTCAAGCTTTGCTTAGAGAAATCCAACAATTAGATCGCAAGGCCATAGCTATTCAGGCTAACGTTGCGGATCATCAATCCGTCAAGGATATGTTTTCCCAATATCGTGAGCAGTTTAATCGGCTTGATTTTCTTATTAGTAATGCCGCAAGCGGTGTACTCAAACCAGCGCTTAAGATGTCTACCAAGCATTGGCGTTGGTGTCTAGAAACGAACGCTTTAGCATTAAATCATCTGGTTACTGAAGGAAGAGAATTAATGCCGCCTAACAGTCGCGTGATCGCTCTTTCCAGTTTAGGTGCTTTAAGGGCTATACCCAATTATGCCTTTATTGGTGCATCTAAAGCGGCACTTGAGGCCTTAGTCCGCTCCTTAAGTCTTGAATTAGCGCCATTGGGCATCACTGTAAATACTGTCTCTGCTGGAGTCGTTGATACGGATGCTCTAAAGCACTTTCCTAATCGTGAACAATTGCTTGATGAATACCATTCGCGTGCATTATCCGTAGAACCGCTAACACCAGAGCATGTGGCTGATGCTATTTATCTTCTGTGTCTCCCGGAAGCAAAAATGATCAATGCTCATACATTGTTTGTTGATGCAGGCTATAGTCAGGTAGGATAGGGACTGTTGACGTTTCTACTATATTGGCCGAACAGCTAGCGAACCGTCAACAACCTTCTTAGCATCTGGTTAAGAAAATCCATTGCCCTCTCTTAATGAGGGCAAAATTTCTGTTAATGGTCTTTCAGGGACCACTAGCAACACTTGCTCTTTATCGCCGACTATGTTTAACAGACTAATTAAACTGTTTACTCCATGACAAACAGCATCAGTCCGTACCGTTTGGCTATTGGAAAGAGTAATAAAACCACCAATAGCCTGGGATGGATTTTTAACATCATAAGTATTGGCTTTAGTATAAGCATTTTGAATTAACCAGCGAGCTGTTAATATCATTGGCTTGCGATATTGTTGGCAATCAGTCAAATGGGTATTTTTGCAAAACTCATATAAATTCCCGATCACCTCATTGAGCCAACCATTGCCACTCGGTGTTGTGGCATCCCAATAACGTCCATATACGTAAGCGTCATGACTATTGGTAATTTGCATTGACAGAATGACGTTAGAAAGTTGACGGATAAGCTCCCGATAAACCTCATCCTGATTGATTTTTGCATAGTCAATCATGGACATAAGAACCCAACTAGTGGAAATCGTATTTTTATCTCGATAATCATCACCTACAAAAAGATTTTGTTTCTCAGCTTCATCTTTTAATCGCTTGGCAATCTTTGTAGCGCCATCATAATAGCGTTGATCTTTGGTTACTGCATAAAGACGTGAGAGGGCTGAGAGCACTTGCCCAGAATAAAGAAAAGACTGTTGTTGTTTATATTGCCAGATATTGTTCTCATACTTGGCCTTTACTGTGACTTTGCCATCCTCACTAACCATAGATAATAACCAATCTCCCGCTTTTTTCGCGGCAATAAGATAAGTTTCTTCATTGTATAGTTGGTACAACTCCAAAAGTGTAAAAATCGTTTTTGCAGTGGTCCCAACAACGATGTAATTGCTCTTTTGATTTGTTTTTAAATTGTAGGAATAGTAAAAACCGCCGGCATTAGGTCCAGAGGGAACTTGCATTGATAGAATAAAATTAGCTATTGATTTGAAGTGCTTCTCAAGCTGCTGGTTGTGATTGAAATGGTACAATTTTATGAAAGTGTATAAGCTTGACGAGCTGTAAATCGTTCTTAGCTGATCTGGACGGATGTCCTCCTTAGCATTGTAAAATTTCCCATAGCCATGCAGCATCGGATGCATTAAATTAAGAAGATAATGTTGACTATTAATCAGTTGTTGTTTAATCAGTTGCGTATCAAGCAGGCGTATAGCGACGCGATTCCCCAGAAGCTCCAATCCTTTGTCCAAGTATTCAATAAAGGCGTAATATTGAGTCGGATAGTAGGCAAAGCTAACTTGGAAGCGAAATTCGGCCAGTTCCTTGGCTGTGATTTTTGGCAAAGTAGTATGAGCTAGCGCTTTTTCTGTTGCGATTTGTACTACCTCTTCGAGGTGGTTGTCGCATGCGCTACCTTCACCAATCTTATTGCCATGATAATAAATGACGACTTGAACACTCCAATTGGAACGTTTCCAAGGATTCCAACCCCAGCGCTCGTTTAACTGTGATTTTGCTAATGGCAAATGAAGAATTTTATGATTAGCTACAGCACGGACGTAAGCAATGACCATATCACGAAACTCTTGATTCTCATTTTTCGAAAGAGGTCTATTTACCGTTGAGGGTAAAGGGTGTGTAGCAGTTGAGGCTTGCAAAGGAAGGTAGAAAAAAAAGAGCGCAACGGCGATGCTTATTATGACTTTATGCATATATTCCAGCTTAATTAATGATAATTCAGGAAACATTATAAGAGTGAGATAAGGATAGCCATAGCATTTTTTGTATAGATTGAAGCTGCATGCTTTCCGCTTGTTGATTCTAAGGGTAAAAGAAGATTTTTTGCTTGTTTCATCGCATAGCTCTCTTTAAAAAATGTATGGTATACTCTGCAGTTTTTAGAACTGAAAGACCGCTGAGGAATGAACATGAATGTACAAAGCGTATACCCTAAAGTCAGGGAAATTATCGCTGATGTGTTAGTTATTGATGAGGAAGAAATTTCTTTAAATAGTCGCTTAATAGCTGATTTGGGTGCTGAATCGATTGATTTTCTTGATCTTGTTTTTCAACTTGAAAAAGAATTTAGTATTAAAATTCCTCGAGGTCAATTAGAAAAAAATGCTCGTGGCAACCTGGCGGAAGACGAATTTGAAAAAGGTGGTGTATTAACTGCTGCAGGTATGCAAGCACTTAAAAATTATTTAAATGAAGTGCCTGATGAGCACTTTAAAGCAAACATAAGAGTCAGCGAAATCCCGACACTGTTTACTGTAGAAACGTTTTGTAAAATGGTTATTTCTGCAGTTAATGAAAAAAAAGCCTGTGAAACATTAGCCTGATGCGCTTTTTATTTGTTGACAGAATTTTGCAGCTAACTCCTGGAGAGGTCATTCGGGGGGTAAAGCATATTACTCGAGAAGATACTTATCTTTGTCCCGATGATAGCAACCGATTATGTTTCGCTCCTTCTTTAATTGGCGAAACATTAGGTCAACTCGCTGCGTGGAATGTGATGGCCTTTAATGACTTCACCTTACGTCCTGTGGCTGGGGTAGTTGCCAGTGCTCGTCTACATCGATCCGTCTACATAGGCGAAACATTGGAGCTGGAGTCTTTCATTGAGCGCCTAGATGAATCAGCTGTTCTGTATAATAGTGTGGCTCGAGTTGGTGACGAGGTGGTGTTTAACATTGATGGTGCTTTGGGTCCCTTGTTGCCTATGACTGAATTTATCGATGAAAAGGAAGTGCGTCAGCAATTCAGTGAAATCAATCGCCCAGGTGAATGGCCTGTAAAAACGACCTCAGTAAATCTAAAAAACGTTCTAGAGCGTGTTGACAATTGCTCCACAATGCCGACGTGCCGTGGCTTGTCCACGGCATCCATGGATCCCGCGAACAAGTCGCGGGACGTAGGCCTTGAGATGACATGTCAACAGACCCTATGGGATGAGGCAGCTCGTCCTTTACCGGTTTTTTCGTTTGACCGCATCGTGGCCTCAGAACCTGGTGTGAGCCTTAGTGCTGAAAAGCGCATTACGCGAGCAGCCCCTTATTTTCCTGACCATTTCCCCAAAAAACCAGTATTGCCCATGACTGTATTGCTTGAATGCAAGCTCAATTTGGCTCGAGAATTTATAGCGCGTGCCCCCTTTAGTATTGACTATACAGTAAGCGAACTCCGTAAAATTAAAATGACTGATTTTATTCAGCCCGGGGACATCATTTTGTGTGATCTCAAAGTGAAAGAACAGAACGAGCAGCAGCTGATTTTAAACTATCGCAGTGAGGTTAATGGCAAACGTGTTTGTATTTTAGATGTAGTGATGACCGCGAGGAAGGGTTAATGATGAACAATAGACGAGTGGCAATCACAGGGTTAGGCGTAGTATCCCCCTTAGGTAATGATGTCCAGTCTACGTGGTCGAATTTGCTGGCAGGCCACTCCGGTGTGGCAGAAATAACCCATTTTGATGCTAGTGCATTCCCAACTCATATAGCAGCTGAAGTAAAAGGCTTCAGTCTGAACCCTGCGATTAAAGGTAAACAGAATCGCTTTATGATGTCATTTACACAATATGCTCTGGAAGCAGCGTACCAAGCCGTGGAAGATGCCGCTATTCGACCAACCAAAGAGACCGCTCATCGCTGGGGCGTAGTTACTGGCAGTGGTATGATGACGGCTGAATTTGATTATCTGCAACGGTTCCAGCAAACCTGTGCCAGCGATGGCATCATTAACTGGCAAGAACTACAAGAAAAAGCACAAAAATTCTATCATCTTGTTGATTTTGGTAAAACCACATCGAATTCAGGACTATCCTTGCTCATCCAACAATTTGGTATAGAGGGTTATGCTTCCTCTGTACATACTGCCTGCGCGTCAGGTGGACAAGCTTTGGGTTTAGCATTACAAGTGATAAGGCGAGGTGAGGCTGACGTTATGCTTGTAGGTGGTTTTGACTCCATGATCAGCCCCTTAGGCTTGTCCAGTTTTTGTTTGTTAGGTGCATTGTCGACTTACAATGACAGTCCGAGCACGGCCAGTCGTCCTTTTGATGCCACTCGGAATGGTTTTGTCTTAGGTGAAGGTGCCGCTTTTCTGGTTCTTGAAGCATGGGATAAAGCAAAAGCCCGTGGTGCAAAAATTTACGCAGAATTGGCAGGTGAAGGTAACTCGTTAAGTTCTTATCGAATTACTGATTCACATCCCAATGGTGACGGGGCTATTCAAGCAATTCGAGGTGCCTTGACAGATGCTGGGGTAACGCCCAATGATGTAGATTATATTAATGCTCATGGAACGTCCACCAAAATGAATGACTTGAGCGAAACCAATGCTATTAAGGCTGTTTTCCAAGAGCGCGCTAAGCAACTGCCGACGAGCTCAACTAAAAGTCAGACAGGTCATTTAATTGCAGCTGCTGGTGCTCTAGAAGCTGTGTTGTCAGTTCTTGCCATTCAACATGCTCAAATTCCTCAAACGGCCAATTTGACAACACCTGACTCTGAATGTGATCTCGATTATGTTAGTGAGGGACCACGGGAAAAATCTTTAGGTGTTGTCCTTTCGAATTCTTTTGGTTTTGGCGGTTCAAATAGCTGTTTGCTGTTTAAGCATCCTGAGTTTGGAGGTAAAGAATGAGCTCCAACCGTGTTTTTATTACAGGCTTAAGCGCCCTGACAGCCTGTGGTGATACTGCTGATAGTACTTGGGAGGCAATCTTACAAGGCCAAAGCGGGATTGAAGAAACTAAACAGTGGGACTTATCTTCCTGGAACCATCGCTTGGCTGGAGAATTAAAGCATTTTCAACCAGCAAAAATGTTGCCTGATCGAAAATTAATGAAAGTGATTTCAAGACAAGACGTCATGGGCATTAATGTAGCAGTACAAGCTATCAATCACAGTCAACTAATGAGCTACCGTGACAGCCTAGGCGCCAGTGATCAAATTTCTTTTAATGAGAAAACGGCCATTTATGTCGGTTCGCCTGGGAACAAGTACTTTCAACAGGAAGATTTTCTGCCATTATTAGCCAAAACCGATGGTAATATGCAGCAATTTGCACAGCAATTATTTGATGAAGTGCATCCGATGTGGTTATTGCGAATTTTACCCAATAATGTCTTGGCTTATACGGGCATTACTTATGGCTTCAAAGGTCCAAATCATAATATTACCAATCATGCAGTTGGAGGTACCCAGGCTATTATTGAAGCTTACCATGCTTTAAAGCAAGGCCAAGCGGAGCGTGCTGTGGTGGTGGCCTATGATATAGGTATTGAACCTCAGGCTCTCTTTTATTACGAAAAATTAGGTATCATCAGCAAACGACACTTAAAACCCTTTGATAAAGAGCATGATGGCACGATTTTAGCTGAGGGTGCAGCAGCGCTCATATTGGAAAGTGAAGCAAGCGTTAAAAGGCGCTCGGCTCAATGTTATGGGGAGATTGTTGGTGGGATTGCTGCAAGTGAAGCCGCTGGCTTGTTCTCAATTAATCATGATGGTAAAGCATTGGCTAACGTGATAACTCAAGCTTTGCAGGGGCAGGATATTCAACCAGCAGAAGTTGATTTCGTCGTCGCTCATGGTAACGGCAATATTAAATCTGATGACAGCGAAGCACAGGCCATTAGTCAGGTGTTTGGACGGGTTCCAGTTACGGCGTTTAAGTGGTCGATGGGGCATACTATCTGTACTTCGGGCACGTTAGATGCTGTATTGACAACGTATGCTTTGCAGAACAAATGTCTACCTGGTATAGCTAATTTTGAGAGCGCTGCTTCCTCTTGTGAGAATTTGAATCTCAGCGCGGCCCATCGTTACCTTGAAAATGCTAAAACAGCTGTGATGATTAATCGTGGCTTTGCCAGTATGAACGCTTGTTTGGTGATTAAATCCTGTGACTGACCTTGATCTTAAGATAAGTAAGCTTCGTATCTCTTGGATGGGACGTATGCTTTATCGATTTATCCCATACCGACGGGGTGTGATCTGCGCAAATATCGAGTTGGTATTTGGTGATAGATTAACGAAAGCGCAAAAAGAACGTTTAGCAAAAGCCTTTTATTCTCACTTGGCTACTTCAATTAAAGAAATCATTCATCTACGTTTCATCAGTGAGAAAAGCCTCCGAGAGCGCGTAGAAGTTCGAGGGCATCAACGCTTATTAGACATTATTGCTAAAAAACGTGGAGTATTAATCCTCACTGGACATTTTGGTAACTGGGAGTTTGCTCCCCTCGGTGGCGTTTTGAATTTCAAAGAATTCCAGGGACAGTTCCATTTTATTCGGCGTACCCTTGGAAGCAAAACGCTGGAGCGATTGCTATTCAGGCGCTACTATCAGGCTGGCTTGAATGTTATCCCCAAAAAGAATTCTTTAGAGCAGGTTTGCAATGCATTGGAGCAAAATCATGCTGTTATTTTTGTTTTGGATCAACATGCTTCGCTAGCAAATCGTGATGGGGTTGCCGTAGAGTTTTTTGGTAAGAAAGCGGGGACTTATCGCAGTCTCGCAAGCCTCGCTCGTCATACAGGCGTTCCTGTTGTTCCTGCAGCTAGCTATCGATTAGCTGATGGTCGTCATGTGCTTGAATTTCATGAACCTATATTGTGGCAGGATTATGGTGATGCGCAAGAGTCAATCTATCGTAATACCTTAACCTACAATCAAGCCTTGGAGCGGATTATTCTAGAGCACCCTGAACAATGGCACTGGCTGCATAAGCGCTGGAAACTGAAGGAGCCGGCTTAATTCTGGTTGAGATTAGATTTAATAAAGAATTGGAAATTATAGTTGTATATTCTTACTAAAAGTGCCATCAGCTTGGATTTGCAACAAAACCTTATTGATTTGATCCATTTTGGCTTTATTGGCAGGCAGAGTAGCAATACCTAACCCTTCTCCAACAGGGAAGTGTTCTTTGAGAACTTTAAGCTCATTGGGCCATTGATGATCCATATACAGGGCGCTGTAGTAATTGCCAAAAACGGCATCGATGTCTCCATTTCTTGCTGCAAGAAAAATCTCTGTGTAACGCTCATAAGGTACGATAGTAAATTGATTAAGAAAATTGCGAGAAAGGAAATCATAATAGATTCGTTCTTTTAGGACCCCAACTCGCTTTCCTTGCAAGTCACCTACATTATTGATAGAACTACTTTCTAACACAGAAAAACCAGCTTCACAAATCATATAGGGAATACTAAACAAGAATTGCTGCCGTCTGTCTCGTGTAATAGCAATGGCGCCAATGAGAAAATCGATTGTTTGATCAGTCAAGGCAGAAAAGAAAGCTTTAATTTTCATTGGCTTATATTCACAATCCCATTGCAATCGGGAGCAGATTTCATTCATCAAATCGATATCAAATCCAGAGAATATTTGAGGTGACTCGACCATAACATAAGGCGGAGCATACTGGGGAACCCCAATGACTATCTTTTGATTTGCAGCAAAGCCAAGATGACAACACAATAAACTAATGAGGCAGAGAAGTTTCATTTTCCAACTCTGGATCTAGATATTGGTTTATCTAAAAGTATAGAACTTGCATCGCGGTTTTTACCGCCTATTGTAATTTCAACAATTAACGGCAATTAAATACAATTTTTCAATAACTTATCGTGTGATTATTAAACAATGTCAGCTCTTAAACAGCCCTTTTTTGAAAAATTGAATATACTTATATTGATGGAAGGTCATTTATAACAGCAATAATATTGTCAGCTGTTTGCTTAAGTTGACCATAGGATTAGTAGATTTACTGAAGCAAGTTTAAGGAGAACACCATGGAAGTAAGAGAAATTATGACACCTAATCCAGAGTATTTGCCTACTACTTGTACAATCAGTGAAGCAGCTAGAAAAATGCAAGAGTTGGATGTGGGTTTTCTGCCTATTGGTGATAAGAAAACAGATAAACTTGTTGGCACCCTTACTGACAGAGATATTGTTGTTAGTTGTCTCGCTAAAGGGAAGGATCTTAGTACACCCGTACAAAGTATCATGCATAAAGGGGTGCTTTATTGTTTCGAAAATGATGATATCAAGAAAGCAACAAGATATATGAAGGATCATCAGATTCGTCGCCTCATTGTGTTAAATAAAAATAAACGATTAACAGGGGTGCTTTCTTTAGCGGATTTAGAAAAAATCTCAAAACATTAATAGGCTATTTAAGTGTAAGATGCTAACCAAATTGTGGGAGTTTTTGTCATCTTTAAAATTACAAGCATCATCAGAGGTAGTTTTAAGTTAAACTCACACAATGGATGGCGGCCTAACGCCTTGGAGGAAGAATGATAGCAGGACAATTCCATGCTATCATTCTTCCTTTTAGTTTGTTCAGAATTGGATTTTCTAATTATTATTGAAGTAGGCTGTCCCATGTTTTATAGAAAAATGTTGAAATCAAAAATCCATCGCGCCCAGGTTACTCATGCAGATTTGGAATATGAAGGGAGCATCACCATCGCGCCAGAGTTATTAGCCGCAGCAGATATTTTACCTAATGAAGCTGTCAATGTATGGAATGTAACGGCAGGTACGCGCTTCGAGACCTATGCAATCGCCGGAGAAAAGAATTCGACGAGCATTTGTGTTAATGGTGCAGCAGCCCATTTAGTGACACCAGGCGATATTATAATTATTGCTTCATTTATTCAAATCCAAGAAGAATTTTGCCATCAGCATAAACCTATTGTGATATTTGTGGATGAGCGCAATCAATTAAAAGAAGTTAGACCGGAAATTATCGGTTGTCAGCCAGCTTGACTCAATTATCCTCTGGTTTGACGAAGAGCCTTTGCACTGATTTCTGGATTCCTCGGTTAGCCCACTGCCTGCATCAAGAATAACATCACCCAAGCTTTCTCCATATATTATGCTAGATGGTTTATTCGCCGATCATTTTCAAAAGGAGCTGAAGATGTTACTGTCTAAAGTGGAGTGCTCAAGATATGGAAATTTATTGGGGGATACTTATGACAGTAAATAACAACCTAAGCATGATAAAAGATCTTCTGAAATTAACCTGGAATGAAGGAAATAAGTTTTACAGCAAATATATACCTGGATTTTTTGTCCCTTACCGTGATACTAAAGACACCGCGATTACCCTAAGTGCCCCTATATGTGCCCCCTTGCTCTTAGGCGTTTTGAGTGCATTAGCTGCGCTAATCGTAGCACTGGCTATTACCATTTGTCTGCTAGCTTATATCGTTGCTGGTAGTGCTGCTTTATTCGGCAAGGATAAGTTTGCTAGAGAATCTCTTGATATTGCAGATGTTGCTGGCGTGGCAGTTGGTGTATCTGTCGTTTTAACCCCTAGTTTTGTTTTAGCGACTCTACTGTCGCTGCCCGCAAGCCTCATCAACATATTTACGCGTGCTGGGGCTACCTTCTGTGGGGAGTCTGGTGCGATTGTAGCAGATAAAAGCAGAGAAACGACTTTAGTACCTTAAACGAAGTGGCCAGGGTAGCAAGATTATCTTGGCCAGTTTAAAGTGAACGGTAATAATATATGGAGGTGTTCTCGACGCTGGTACTTCTTAATGCAGGAGAAGAAAAATGAAATCATCAACAGCATTAAAATGGTTAAAATTTGCTTTATTCATTACGGGTGTAATATTTGTTTTTGCAATTTACCCCCTTACCGTTATTTGGCCTGCTGGTTGGGCCTGGCATTCAGAGGGGGTATCGCTCTATCTGCAAATGATTCTTGGAATTTATGCAACACTGGGTGTTTTTCTGATAATTGCATCCAAGAACCCTTTAAAGCATCTTAGCTTGATTTGGTTCACTGTGTGGTCGAGTATCATTCATGGTGTAATCATGATGATTCAGTCCCTTTATTACCCTATGCATATAAAGCATTTGCTTGGTGATGTTCCTGCTCTCTTTTTAGTTGCGTTCATTCTTGGTCTGTTAACCTGGCAGGCTGACAGGAGCAAGCATCATTGAGCAGGGTAATGGTTAAGACATATTAACTGAGTCTTGGTTTTTCTTCTTGCTGCTTTAACCAATGAATAATTTCTTTTTTTGTTTCTTCTAAGACAGCAATTAATTGTTGATACAACTTGTTTAAAAGTCGACTATGACCTGCTTGGCTATAACGTTCCAGGTACTGACAGGCATATTGCCATCTAGTGGTCCCACAATACAAGGCACCGCTTTTCATTTTATGAGCAATTTTTTCTACATTTGTCCAATCCCCATCCCTATAGGCTTTCTGTATCTCGCTTTGATCCTTCGGAATCACTTCTTCTATCATTAGATTTAAGAGTTCCTTGAGTAAATTAATATCCCCGAGATTTGTAATGCCTTGCTTCAGATTAAAGAGTGGGAAGTTATCTAAAGCAAAAAGTTCATCTTCATTCTCGGGCATCTCATGATCAGACTCCATAGGGATTGGTTCTTTCTGGCTATAGGGAATGACCAAGGTTGAAATAATTTCCTTCATCGTTTGTAAATTAATTGGTTTGGCAAATACTTGATTCATACCTGCTTCTAAACACTCATAAGCCGAACTTGCTAATGAATGAGCTGTAAGACCGACAATTGGCGTGGCCTGTTTTTTGCTGGCTTGTTCCCAGTGACGAATGTAAATGGTCATTTCAATTCCTGACATGCCAGGTAAACCAATATCAGTGACAATTAAATCAAAATGTTTTGTTTTGGCTAACTCCAGAGCTTTTTCTCCGTCCAATGTGGACGTGAATTTACATCCAGCTTGTTTAGTGATGGATTCAAGTAAACGTAGCGCGATAATATTGTCTTCCACTAAAAGCAAATGGGGTGCTTGTGTTTGCTGTAAAATCGGAGCTTCCTTTATCGCTTTGGAGTTCGCACTAATATTGAGATGCTTCTCATTCCGGTCTCCCATGTCGATAGAATTAAAATCAAGAGTAGGGCTGATGGAGTGGGTTTTTGGAAATAAAGAACACTCCATCCAGTAACGCTTGATACTAGATATGGGGAATTTTGCCGAAAAATGGCTTATCTTATCGATACTTAATTTATTTATTCTCTTTTCTTCAAACATTATGATGTTACATAAACAGAGGTATATTAAAATATTAGCAAAGGGTTAACTCTTTGCTCGAACAAGAGGATTAAATCATGTTTATTCATGAAGGCCAACCTCTTGATAAAAATTGGTGGTTTTTTGTCTGTAATGTGCCCAATGAATGCATAAATAAGACAAGATAGTGAGCGCCTCATCCTTCAATTAAAGCAATTAATTTTGCTAACTGTGGATCCTTCCCTTCGTCTTTAAAGACTAGAGATATTTATTTTCAAAAAATATTGGATTTACTTCGAAAATTGGCTTCCTTACAGTACAATCCACAGCGTTTGAGTTTAAAGGAAGGATACAAATGAAAAAGTTATTAACTTTAGCGATTGTGATATTAAGTTTCAGCGTTCATGCAGCAGAATTAGCTTCTTTCGCAGATATTGCGACAGCAATTAAAAACGGCAAGCAATTAAGCTTTGTTTGGGCAATCAAAGAATGTACTTCTGAGCAAACTCTACCAAATAGCATTACGTCCGTAAGACCGAATGCTGTCATGCTGATTGCTGATCAACGAATTACTGCTTCAGATAGACATTTTACCCTCAACGATCCCTCTTTGCCTGATACTCCCGCATTTGGCTATAGTAAATTTAACTTACAAGCAAATGGTCATGCGACACTTAATATTACACTCATGCGTGCCCAAGATTATAGTAAGGTTAAAACATATCAAATAGAGTGTGAGTTAGGTAAGGGTTTGACGATATTTGATTAGAATTCAACTCGCCGTAATGGAGATTCGAAATCGTTTAACCTAATGGCAGAGAACTAACCTATTTTTATGACGATTTTACCCCATAACTCGTCTGTCTCCATCATCTCATGAGCTTGGCGTGCCTCTTTAAGAGTTAAAGTTTTAGCAATTTTATGCGGGCTGGTTTGCTCTAGTAGGGTATTGATTTTTGGAGCAGTGAGCTTCATTTCATCAAGGGTCGCATTCGTAATTGCAAATCCGCGAATTGAAGCATCTCTTGTATATAATTCACCGATAGGCAATATTGCCTCCATACCTGCGCCAGCCATTAAAATATAACGACCCTTATGAGCCAATAATGGTAAGCTTTGTTTAAAATCATGAATACGAGAAGTATTCCAAAAAACATCAATTCCTTGGGGGGCAAGTTGCATAAGTATGGCTTTGAGATCTTCTCTATAATCCAGGACTTCGTCTGCACCTAGCTGATAACAATAATTCATTTTTTCTTGACCACTAGTGCTTGTAATGACCCTTGCTCCAAATGATTTGGCAACTTGTGTGACTGCAGCACCGATACTGCCGGCTGCTCCCTGAATATAGATGGTTTCGTTCTTTTTAAGTTTTGCCTCGCGCTCCAAACCTAATAGAGCGGTAAAAAAAGAATGTAAGACAATGATTGCTGTAAGAGGATCAACGTTCCTGGGTAAATGAAAGAGGGTATCTTCAGATGCTGCGACATACTCTGCAAACGTTCCTTGCCGCCCATGGATCCCTTGGCAATTGGACCAAACATAATCTCCGGGTTTAAAATCGGTTACTCGTTCTCCTATTTGTACGACTTCACCACACAAGTCACGACCAATAATAAAAGGCTTAGGGAGAGGCTGCGGGTATTTTCCTGAACGAATATAACAATCTACATGATTTACAGTGGTATAAATAACTTTTACCAATACTTCGCTTGGTGCAAGCATGGGAAGAGGTAAGTCACCGATTAGGATGTTCTCACTTCCTCCGACGTGTTCGATGTATGCAGCCTTCATTATTTCTTCCTCTATAAATAACACAGCTCTTACTAATTTTAGATGAAGCTGAATGGATTGATTTTCAAATCATCATAAACCTGCTCCCCAAAGAACCTCCTCCTTTTTCCCCAGAAATGGGGAGAAGGTGCCCCAAAGGGCGGATGAGGGGGCTGGTTCGAGGTTCTTATTTGATGTTTCTCTCAAGGGCTAGGTTGCTTTGTAGGACAAAATTTGCATGGTTTGAGTGAGATAAGTCACCTATACTTATAATAGGAGGGGTGTATTTGGGAGAAAAATCATGGAACTAAGTATTTTTTTAGCCCAAGTCGTCGGTTGGTACTTTGTGATAGCGAGTCTTTGCACTTTGCTAAGGCTTGATGCTACAAAAGCTATTATGGAGGATATTTTAGCGCAACGAGCATTGTTATTTTTCATTGCCATTGTGACTTTGATTTTAGGTTTAATGATGGTCGTAAGTCATAATGTTTGGGTAATGGGTTGGCCGGTGATTATTACTATCATTGGTTGGCTAGTGCTCATAGGGGGGATTGTTCGATTATTCTGCCCCGACACAATAATGAAGATTTGGCAATGGTGGTTGAGGAATCCAACTTATTTGATAGTCGTTACGGTGATATCTCTTCTAATCGGCGTTTATTTACTTTATAGGGCTTATTTCGGTTAATTGCAGTTAAGCAAGCAGAAAAAATCGGTGCCAATACTAGGTGCACGGGGAAGTATACGCCTTGAAATCTCTTCATACAACGAAAAGACTTCAAGACGTCATAAAAAAGCTCTTCAATTTTAGAAGTAAAGCTTACTTACTAAGGCCTCCAAAATTGACGTTATTTGACGTCATCCGGTTAGTTTTTAGTTTTTATTCTTCCACTTTGACTTCAATACGTTTTTCCAGGCCTACTTTTTTCTTAGGTATAGTTATTTCCAGTACGCCGTGTTTACATTTTGCGCGAATTTTGCTCTCATCAGCTGTTTCTGGCAAACTGAAGCGGCGATAAAATTGCCCTTCAGAACGTTCTATACGAGAGTAATTTCCCTTGGTTTCTTTTTTTTCAAAATGCCGTTCACCTTGAATGGTTAGGATATTATTTTCAAGGGAAACGTGCATATCCTCTTTCTTTACTCCTGGTATATCAGCGAGTACCAGAAAATGATCTTTTTCTTCTTTAATATCAACTGCAGGAGCCCACGCACCTGTATCAACAAATGAGTAATCTTCAGGATGACTCTTGAAAAAGCTCTCTAACAAATTATTAAAATCCCTAGTCAAAGTACCTAAGTCTCTGGTCAATGGGAACTCACGTTTGATAAGGTTCATTTTTTTCCTCCTGTTATTAATTTCCATAATCTATGCCATGGTGGTTATTTTGAAAATTTCAAGAGGGGTTTTGCGGTATTACCCCGAAATTAGCTCTAACGGGGATAGGATCATGTCAAACTCCCCTGTAGATTTAACTACAACCTCCGATGTTTTGTATGCAACAGGTAAAACAGCAATCGCTCTCAAAGCATAATTTAGGGTTATAAATTTGTCAAAAAGGGAAGAAACGATGCTAACCCAAACCGTATATGAGTTAGATATGCTCTATTTAAACAGGATCCCCTGAAACCATCCACGCTTTTCTGAGGTTGAGGTTACAGACCGATCTGGAGTTGCATTCTTGCTTGGCGATGTCCAAAAAAAAGAAGACAACGAGGAAAGTGTGCCGGTTACTTTTCCCAATAAAGAAACATCCATTTGTTGCACAACAATAGGTATTGTTTTGTCAGTTACAAGCTCAGGTTCTTTTACCTCTGATAGCTTTGTTAAAATTTGATTAAAATTCCCCGGTCCTTTGCTCGCGTGGGATAATAAATCGAGTAATTTTTCTTGTTGATTGTGTTCCAGATAGAGTCCTACTAAGCGCGTGCGGTTGGCTATAAAAATTTCAAAATGCTGTGGTAGCCATGTGCTCATGCTGTGCTCTGATTTCATCCGTTGCAGCAATACCTCAAATAGATCATCAATCGTTTTCCTTGTGTCTAACTCAGTCGAATTTGGGGTTTGCCAATCATATATCGCAAGCCCATCAACAAGTATTTGCAGAGAAGTTAAGTCAGCATTTCCCTTCACACGACGTAATAAGCTTTCTAATCCCTCTTTTAATGCAGACGTAGGCTGGATGGAGAACACTTCCTCAATGGAAGAGTTTGAAGAACTTGGTTCTTGTAAAATGATGCTTGCTGAATGGTCTTGCGAGTTGTCTTTAGTGAAAGGTATCACATATTTGGGTTTTTTTGGTTCAAACCAGGTTTCCCAGCCATAAAAAAAAGTGCGCTTTAACCAAATGCGGAAATTGCACAGGAATCCCGTGATGTTAGCTAGAGAAGATTCAAATTCAGCTTCTTGTAAAGCTTGTTGCACCATTCTGGTATTGTCACTGTCTTCATCCATACTGGGCAACCCCAAAGAACACACAAAAATGAGCGCTTGATAATCACCTTTCTGGCCAAACTGACTTACGATTCGATCGGCGTTGAATGTCAGTAGGGATGCACTAATTTTTTCATTGAGTAATTTAGGATGTTTAATAAATACCTCAAATAAAATTTTTCGTGTGCTCATGGCAATCTCAGAGCGGTTCAAAAGCCATGCTGTAGTCTGGAGTTGTTTACTACCCAGGGTTCGGTTGCCCAATTCAAGGTGATTAAGATAATGATTTAGGCATTGTTCCAGTGCCTCTGCTTTGCCGTGATAATGTATGAGAAAATAATCAATTGATTTTATCTGTTCAATGTCTTTCGCTAAAACCGCAATCAAAGGGTTCATGGTGATAGTGGTGTCAGTGAATTGAATAGGAGTCTCATCCTTGACTAACAGCATTTTCTTAAAAATTTTTGTGAATGTCTGACGATAACTTTGCTGTGTTGCACTATCCGTTTGCCCGGTTAGCAGAGGAATATGCTTTTGCATGCGCTTGATATTTAAGTGACCATCATCATAGAAAATTGAACAGTCAGCAAATAAAGCACTGCTACGCAAATAATCACTCGTGGCTTTACCAATTTTTTCACGAAGCGAATCAAATTTTTCTCCTTCGCTCAGCCTAATGAGTAATTGAATCGTCCGTGAAGTTAAGGGCTTTTTTTGCTCAAGAATTTTATCAGTCAAATCTTGGATAAATTGTATAGAAATATCTTCGGACTGCCCTCCATAGAAATACAAGTGACAGGCATAATTTAGATGCGCTTCATCACAAAGCATAATTAAATTTTTAGCTGTCGTTGTTGGTAATTGATCAAGGTTTTGAATCAATGTTAGCAAGTGGGCGTTTCTTTTAGGCTCAGATAATTGTAAAAGTTGACTTAGGACGACATGGGGTTGCAGTTTGATTAAAGCAACGAGAGGTTTGGCAACGTTTGGCATGTTTGCAGAATGGATTAACCAGTATTTGATGAATGCAGTATTTTTTTCTCCTACTCGCTGTAAAATGGGCTCCATATAAGAAGTATTTAACCGATGAAAATGTCTAACAGAGCATAATAGAGTGGCTGCTGCTTCAGGTTGTAGTTCCTTCATGGCTTCAGGTGGTATTGCTGCAAGATCAAGCTGATTTACCATTGACTGTAGCCGAAAATCAAAGCGGTCCTCGAACTCAGCTTGGTTTTCAAGAAAATTTTCACCAGGAAGTTGATCTAAATAATCTTTTCGACTTAATAAATGTGCTGCAAACAAAGCTTTAGTAGTGATATCTGTAATGTTCTTTTGTAAAGGAATTAGCTCATTAGGTGGGAATCGGCATTCATTGAGCAAAGTAAGTAAAGTCAGCTTGGCTGAGTTATTTTCTGTAATGGCCTTGAGATGCTTTCCCTGCCCCAGAGTTAGCCGCAATAAAGCCAGTTGATCAAGAGACTGGTCCTTCATTTTCTCCTGTAACCATGGCCATGAAAAACCAAGAGCAATATTTTGTAACAAGCCATTATCCATTACTTGTGTAGCAAGGATGTGCTCAAAGAGCCATTGTGATTTGTTTTCCGTTAGCGGTTTATTTTGAGACAGTTGTTGACATAATTCTCCTAGTAAATGGTGATTAAAAATATGAGATAATAATTTTTCAAGAAACGGTTGGCTTTTTAAGTTTTTATCTTCAGTATGTTCTAACCAAGTCAAAAAATAGGTGATTAAAACCGTTTTGTCGTGGCTCAAGAAGGATAATAGGCAAAGCCAATGATAATACACAGCGGGTTGATCTTTATTTACTTCCTGATGAAATTTTTCCATAAGCTTATAATAAGCCAATCCCTTTGTTTCCTTAGAAAAAAAATCAAAGCAGTAATTAATATTTTGTTGGGCTTCGATGGTAATTTCATCCTTAGGCGTGTGTTGTGATATGACTTCTTGCCATTGCATAAGCATGCTAAATATTGAGGCATCAGCACAGAAATAGACATGAGCTTCTTGACCTTGACTATGCCAACTTGTTAGTTCTGGTACAGGCTTAATTTGAAATAGCAGGCGTTGAGAGATGATCAAGTTTTCGCATTCACTTGCGGTTAGATTAGCAAATTGCTTAAGTGAGAATTGCACTAAAAAAGGTTTCTCGCTATTTTCTTTACCGGCGGATTCAAGACCAAATGCTGAGATGAGGATATTGTTCAGTGCTTTTTGAAATTGCAAACCAAAGCCTGCATGAATAATTTGTTGCAAAAGCTCTTCATGTTGGACAGGCTCGTTAAGCGCAAAATGGATAATGTGTGCTAATAAGTCTGGGCTTAATTTTTTTAATAACCCTTGGGTTTTGCTGCGTTCCAAATATAATTTTTCTAGCACATAGAGTAACTCCTTGGCGAGGAGTTCATTTTTTTTATCCACAAAAACGGGCAAATAAGAATTTAGGATAGCAGCCATGCTTTCCTGATCGGTTTTTACAAAGGATTGTTTCAGATTGGTTAGTCGGGCGATATCTTGCTTATCATTATTGAAACTAAACCCCAAAATAGTTATACGCATTGTGTGCGTAGTCAATGTGTTTTCGATCTCTCGTAGTTTTTCAATTTCTGGAAGAAACCAATCCATTTCCAAATGATTGGTAAACGTTTTTGGTAACAACAATTCTTGCAATTGGGATTCGTCTAAACATGCTTCCTTTGCTTGTATGACGAACAGGAGCAAGTTGGTTAGGTTAGGTTTGTGAGCGAATGCAGCTGCATCGCGCTGAAGTTTTAGGTTGTTCAAAGGTTGCAGGTATAACTCCCGTATAAGTGTCTGCAACGAAGTCGTTTTTACCAGATTTTTTAAATCTTGATAAGCACTTCTTAGTTCCATTTGTTTCCTGTGAAGCTGTGCCATTTGCAGAGAGAATTCCATATGCGGAAATTTCCCCAGTAGTTCTTTAATGAATTCATCACTTAAGCTATTTGTTAGCGGTGAAAATAAACCATATTGCAAAAGCCAGTTTCTAAACCCTCTATCTTCGAATACCTTTAGTTTGCCAAACCCTATCTGCAACAATTTTGCAAATTCTATGACAGGTATCAGTTGTTGCGATTTGAACCACTGCTGATGTGCTAGTAAGGCAGTACTTATTAATTTGACCTCTACTTCTCGTAAATGATTAATTTTTCCATTTATGATTCTGCCCATGTAGGAATTAGGCTTGAACAATTGTATTAACCTAGAATCTGAGAAATGTTCCATGACTTGTAGATGCAGCTGGTAATTTTGGATACAAACCTTAATTTTTTGGTAATGAGAGTCATCAACGTTTTTTATCGATTGCGCATAGTCAACGAGTAGATTGAATAAACGATTAAGTTGAGTTTCGGCAAGAGAGTCAAGATTTTTTTGCAACAATAAAGGGATAATTATTTGCTGATAAAGCTCCGTTTGTTCAATCACTGTTTGGTCACTGGGATGAGATCGTAAATATCCAATAACTTCTAAAACTCCCTCAGAAATTAAGGGCAAACGTTGAACCCATCTTGCACTCGTTAGGATTTGAGAAGCTACTTCCTGAGTAGCAGATAAAGGCTCATAAAAGGCATTCAATTCATTAACTTGGTTCCACAATTCAAAATGGGCTTTTATTGTCTCCCTGATAATATCTGGTTCTAAAGCTTGCACGAGTCGGGGGTTACAATTACAGCCTAACCAAGGATTTAGAGCACCTTGTTGTAACAAAGTATATAGTAGTCCTCGTTGTTCTATTGCCATGTCCAAAGTGGGGTTACGTAAGTAAGCACCTATCCCCTGACTAAGATAAAGGCTCTTCTCGATAACGAGCATGAGCTTGGCTTTATTTTTTTCATTTATTGTGTAATTAGCGAAGGCGGCAAGGGTTTGGGAATCAATGTTCATGGTCTCGAACCACTGAGCGAGAGGTATATTTTTCTCCTCAAGATAGGCAAAGATAGCATCAACAAAAGCCGTTTTGGCGGACACAGGACTGTAGCTGTCTAAAATTCTCAGTATCTGTTTCCCCGAGCTTAAGTCAGCAAGAAGTGTATTGCGTTCAGCTTTACCAAGTTCGGCTAGTCCCATGGGGTTCCTAGCCAATAAATCAACGAAAACGAATCGTGTCTTACTCTTTGTATAAATACTATATAGAGTCGATACAGGTAGAGCCCGAGCTAAGGTCATCAGTGATGACCATTGGACATCACTGATGGTAGGGCGTTGTAATAGTTCAACTGCTAATTGTTGCTGATTCTGAGAAGTTAATGTCTCAAACAATATTGTAAACTGATCATCGTTCATGTCAGTAGGAGGTGAACTTAGCAATTGCTTAATGAATCTTTGATAACTACCATCATTAATTAAATTTGCCGGTAGTCGCTGATTTGTATATTCGAGTAAGATCTTGGTTAATGGATGCCGTCCTATTGTTTTCACGTCAACCTCTTTTAACCAGATTAAGGCGCACTCGGCAAAGCTTTCGCTTGCTAAAAATTTATGCGCCCAGTGAAGATTATGCCCTGTCAAACAGGATAAGGTATTAAGTACGAGTTGTTCTAGCTCTTGGCAGTATTGTGAGTCTCTGCTGCTTTCTTTGTTTTGTTTGAGCAAGTCTGTGATTAAGTTTAAATGTTTTAGAACGAGTGTTACATCCGCCTCTTTGTTCACATTTATGCTAGGAAGACTTAATAATGTTATATTGATTAACAATAAGGCAGATCCCTGCAAGTTTTGTGGTCGGATGAGTTTTTGTACTTGGGTGATGAAATGATGTTTGTCCTCAGGTGGAAGTGTAATCACATGCCGGAAGAGCGCTATGAAATGCACTGGCGCTGCTTCGTCAGACACTAACTGCAAGAAGATTGTATGAAAGTGAGGTTTTAAATCCTCATGTTGATAAATAGCATCCAATAAAGATTGGTTCAGAGGTAAAGAGATAATCAGGGAACCATAATTTAATTCTGCACATTGTTTGTTAGTGATAAGTTGATTAAACCAGGCAGGAAATCTATCAATGATATCAGTTGCTTTGGTTTCTCTAACAAGCCAGCATAATTCCTCTTCAGTGAAAAGAGAAATGAGAGACTCCAAATTGGGTAAATTGAGAATAAATTGTGTAGTTTTATCAATCAATATAGGGTTGTTATTGCTGTCTTTAATTTGAGCTATTAGGCTCTTTATCAGCGCTAACGTTTGCTCTTTGTCTTTGTTTTTTAAATAAATTGCAACTTTTTCCCAATTGCTTTTAGTGTTTTCGGATAAGGATTTAGTCAAAATTTTGGCTAGATAATCAACTTGTATTTGTTCCAGAGTACTGGTTTCAATCTGGGTTAAATATTGAGCACTAAGATGAGCATCCTGACTTTCGCAGACATTGATGGCCAGTTTCGCCAACAAAGGATCAAAACAATGTGTTAAGGTAAGTTGCGTTGTTAATAAAGTGACGCAATGATTTTCATCATAACTATCTGATTTGGCTTGTAATAGACGCCAACAGGCCTGTTTTAAATACGTGTAATTTTTCTTGCCTTGTTCATTCAAGGTTTCTTGAGCTGCTTCAAGATTGATGAAAATGGTTTGTAATTTTTTGGGAGAAGATTGGTAGTGGCTAAGTAAATTAAACGCAATTTTTTCTGCCTTCTGTGAATCTAAAACGATGAGATTTAAAAGACGATTGGCCCTTAATTTTAAATCAGTGGATGCGTTGTTAACCAAATAACCTTGCAGTAGTGATGGAGTAAAATCTTGAAATAGTGAGGAACGAGAACATAAGATTTGAAAGCTCTCCGGGTTTTCAAGCAAATGAGTGGCTAATAGTCCGGAGTTTTCCCATCCAACCCACTGATGAATCGGAGCGTGTTCATCAAGCGCAAGTTGTAATCTGTAGCAGAAATGGCACAGAAGTGGATCCAAGGTAGTAGCGTAATCGCGATCGGTTTTTTCTTTATCAAGTAGTTGGAAGATTAAGGTTATTAAATTTTTATCATCAATAAACGGCATTAATTTGTCTAGAAATGCCTGATTAATCATCGGAGTATTTAGTAATAGATAAAGGAGCTGAGGTTGTCTGTCCGTTTCTTTCAGTAATTCTACAAAACATTGAAGATCACTCTCAGATGCATTTTGACGCATAGCATATAAATAGAGAGCCAATAATTCCCCGCTAAAAAAACATCTTAACAAAGATAACTGCTCTGGAAGTCGCAGCATTTTTAGTAATTCTTGACAAGGACTCAACAACATCGTCTTTGAGAATTGTTCCGCAAATAGGACGTTTAACCATTGATAACGAAGCTGGGTGTTATCCTTAAAATTGCTAAAAATTATTTTTAGTGAGTCACTGATTATCTCCTCAGGAAGTAATTTAAGCGTTTGTGCTAAGCTCGCGAGATGATCTGGGGTGAGAGAAAGGCTAATTTTTTTACACAATACCCTAAAATAAACAGAGGACAAGGGTTCGATCTCTTGGCGAAGTACTTGTTTTAAAGCCAAAATATGACCGCAGAAAGTGATCAGTTGCTTCTCATTTAGAGTCGATAGACAAGTCTCAGTTAATCCGTTATCACGCGACTTGCTCTTAGCGATATAATTGATAGTGATGGTCTTGTCTTCATCATCGATCGCTTGGATGCAGCTTAAAATTTTTGTTCTGTCGTAAGACATATCATACAACGTATCCAGAAAGCAGATTACCTCGGCCAAATTTTTCTTGGTGTATCTAATGTAATATTTTTTAAAATAAGGAATGAGCTCATTTGTGGGTAAATTGGCAAAAACGGTCGCTAGGGATGTCGTTGCTGTCGCTTTAAAAGCAGAGTCGCTTAAGTCATATTTGTTCGGGTTTTCGAGCAGTTCAATGATTAAATCTTTTTGCTGACTTGGGTTTGTTTGCACCAACAAACGCTTCATCAACAAGATGTTAGCAAGCTCACTATTCCCCGTGACTAATTGCTCATATTCCGTTTTTGAACTGGTAGCTCGAACAGTTAAGGCCATGGCTAGAACATCATATTTGTTCAAATAACTTTGCCGGCGTTCCGTAAATCGCGTATGCTTTTCTCTTCCATCTGATGCGTAAGTAGCAGCCATTGCTCTTAGCTGAAAAGTAAGATTAACGAGCTGATCGGTAGTTAGCATCAAGGTTAGATAGTTCATGTTCTCACTAGAACAAGTTGTTGGTGAGAGTACAATGCTGCTGGCAAGTTTCCCCAGATGACTACTGGCAATATTCTTGCTGCTGCGCTTTGAAAGGATGTAAGCTATTAGGGATGCAAGCCAGGGAGGATTGTCCTGTGCTGTCTCCAATAAACGTTCGTATAAGCGTTCTCGCTGTGTATTGGGAAGATGAGTTAACAGCGTCGTCATAATATCATCGTTCTGATTGTGGTGTTCAATCCATAAGATGATGGAAGATAAGATCCCCTGCCATAAATGTTGCTTTTCAATAAGGCAAATTTCGAGGTCATTGAGTATTGCTTTAATTTTCTCCTGATGCGAGTTGTCTAGTGCATGAAGCAATAATTCACCAAGAATTCTCGCTTTTAATTGCGTATGATCCTCAGTGTTTTCTTCTTCCTTAAGCAATGTGAATAAGATTGATAATTTATCTATAGCTTGCTGCTCAACGAGCTTATCGATAACGCTGTTTAGGGTATCGAAGCCAGGTCTTTCTTGATTAAATAATTCACGAGCTTTGAGAAAGGATATGTTAGATAAGAATTCTGTCTCAAAATGATTGCCCATTGCTGACTCCTTGTCTTGCAATAGACCTCTTGCATAACGGTATCTTTTATTTTATTGCTGCGTTATCAATGTTTCTGCGTGCGCATTTACTTTATGTAAACTCCGCTCCTCAAAACATTGATGTCTTGCACTCAAATAAAATCTACCGGTTATGCAAGAGGTCTAATAACCAACGACAGTCAAGCTATCTTTGTCTTGGTTCCAATCCTTTGGTCACATCAGCATAACTGCTTGAGAAAAAATTTCAATATTTGTGTTATTTTTGCCAAAAATGGGGTGAAAATAGAATAAGGAGAGAAAATATTTCCAAGCGGCCGGCGAGCATCGAAAAAATGAGTATCCATTTGCTTGCTTGGTTAAGATCAGCAAAATTATCACTGATAGTGCCTAACCCAGCACCAGCATTTGCGATACTGGCAGTGATCGCCGAAAAAGAAGTTACAAAATCGTTACCAATAGCCATAAACAGTACCATCAAAGCCAAAAAAAGAGCAATAAACACAGAGATGAAACTCCACATGGACTCTAACACTGGCTCCGGTAAACTGTGTTTGCCGAATTTAATTGGGATTAATGCATGAGGATGGAGCAAGCGGACAATCTCACGTTTGCTTTGCTTATAAATAAGCAGAGCACGAATAACTTTTACCCCCCCACACGTTGAACCTGCGCAACCACCAACAATCGCCAACAACATAAGCAATATCGGCACATAAGTGGGCCAGGTGCTAAAAGGAGCAGACACAAATCCCGTGGTGGTCGCTAAAGAAATCACATTAAAAAGACTTTTAACCAGTGCATGAGGATTGGCCTCAAAAAACTCGTAGAATACAAGAGAAATAGTTATCACAAGACTTGCCAAAAAAAGGAAGGCAAGGTAGAAACGGAACTCTTCATCTTGCCAATAAGGTCTAAGACTCTTTTTCTTAAGGGCTAGAAAATGCAGCGCGAAATTTGTTCCACCGAGGAGCATGAAAAAACAGGCTATTAATTCAATCGTGTCACTTTGGTAATAGGCAAAACTGGCATCATGCATTGAGAATCCACCAGTGGAAACCGTTGCAAAACTTTCGCCCAAGGCATCAAACCAATCCATTCCTGCGGCCCAATAACTAAACCAACATAACACAGTCAGCAGTAAATAAAGAAACCACAATGCCTTTGCAGTTTGTGCAATTCTTGGGGTTAATTTGCTATCTTTCATTGGGCCTGGGGTTTCTGCTCTAAAAAGTTGCATGCCCCCGACCCCTAACATAGGTAAAATAGCCACGGCTAAAACAACAATTCCCATGCCGCCTAGAAATTGAAGCTGTTGACGATAAAACAATACCGCATGAGGAAAATCTTCAATATGGCGAATGATAGTTGCACCGGTGGTTGTAAAACCAGAAACAGACTCAAAGATAGCATCAGTAATGCTGTGATCATGCTGCTTGATTGCAAAGATAAAGGGTAAAGAGGCATAAAGACAAAGAACAAACCAAAACAATACTACAAGAAGAAAACCATCGCGAATTTTGAGTTCATGATGCTGCTGTCTAAAGCTGAACCATAAGATAACCCCGGTGGCAAATGTGCAGGTGAAAGCAGCCAGAAAAGGCAGCCAAAACTGCTCATGAAAGATTAGATTTATAATAAGTGGAGTGAGCATGCTCACACTAAACATCATTAGAAGAAGACCTAAAAGACGAAGAATCGTTTTAATTTGCATTTTTTAACTCATGAACGTCAAATTGACTTGGAATAAGGATTCAACTTGACGCACATATCGCCTTTTTAATAACAACAATATGACATGGTCACCTGATTCTATCACTAATTGTGGTTCAGGCATGATTAACTTTTCTTCCCTTATTACTGCCGCGATGAAACTGCTAGGGGGCAATTCAATTTCTGAGAGTTGGCGACCAACGACTTGCGAGGTTAAATGATCCCCATGCGTTATCAACTCAATGGCTTCTGCTTCATCGTTTTGCAGGCGGTGCACCTTAACCATGTTTCCTCGCCGTAGTTTAGTAAGAATACTACCGATGGTAATTAATTGCGGGGAAATGGCATGATCAATATTGCTATCCTCAATTAAATCAACGTATGCATTACGGTTTACTAGGGAAATGACGTGCCGTGCGCCTAAGCGTTTGGCTTGCAGGCAAGACATAATATTGGCTTCGTCATCATTCGTTACCGCGCAAAAAACATCTGTAAATTCAATATTCTCATTGAGTAGTAAGTCGCGATCAGCAATATCCCCTTGCAAGACTGTGCCCTTGTGAAGCTGAGAGGCAAGATCGCTGGCGCGAGATAAATTGTGATCAATGACCTTGATACGATATTTTTCTTCCAAAGTTTGTGCAAGCTTTGAACCGATATGACCACCACCGGCAATCATGATTCGACGATTGGGGTGAGTGTAACGACCTAAAGCAATTAAAACCTGTTGTATGGCATGAGGGGAGGCAATAAAGAGAACATCGTCACCAATGACAATCTCACAATGTTCATCGGGTTCGATGGCCACCTTGTCACGAAAGATAGCCACAACACGTGCTTCAATAGGTGCTAAATGCTCATATAGCTGCTGAATTGTTTTACCAACCATGATGCCACCTGGCTGCGGTTTAATGGTTGCTAATAGCACCTGTCCGTCCGCAAATTCGAGAAGTTGCCTCACTCCTGGATAATCAATCAAGTTTTCGATATGTTCAGTGACCAATTTTTCAGGGCTAATGCAAACATCTACTGGTACATGCTCGTTACAAAATAATTGCGGATAGTCGTAATAATCACGCGAGCGAATGCGCGCGATTTTAGTTGGTGTTCTAAACAGACTATAAGCAATCTGACAGCCCATCATATTGATTTCATCGCTGTTGGTGACTGCTATCAGCATATCCGCTTGTTCAATACCTGCTTCAATCAAAATATTAGGATGCGCCGCTGAGCCGTGAACAGTACGAATATCCAATCGGTGCTGTAACTCGCGTAAGCGTTCTTCATTTAAATCAACCAGGGTAATGTCATTGTCTTCGCGAGCCAAACTACGGGCGAGGGTACCTCCCACTTGTCCTGCCCCTAAAATGACTATTCTCATGACATCAATACCCCCTCATAAACAAAAGTAGCTGGTCCTTTCAAGTAAATAGGCCCCTCCATATCAGGCCAGTGAACAATCAGCTTACCGCCGGATAAACTTACTTCAATCTCTGGGTGCAGCTGATAATAAAGCCTGCCGACGGCGGCAGCAGCTACAGCTCCACTACCGCAAGCTTTCGTTTCTCCACAGCCTCTTTCATAAACACGCAACCGAATATGATGTTTATCCATTAATTGCATAAAGCCAGCATTGGTTTGTTCAGGAAATAATCGATGCTCACTGATTTCTTTTCCCAGATGTGGTACATCCATGATATCCACATTGTCAACGAGGCTTACTGCATGCGGATTGCCGACACTAAGCGCATGAATAAGATGGCTGGAGCCATCTGCAAGCGTTAATTCATATAAAGAGGAGCGCTCCTGAACGAGCAAAGGAATATCGGCAGGATTCAAATTAGGATATCCCATATCCACAGTAACAGTATCATCTGGATTAATTTCCAGACGCATTTGTGTACTCATCGTTGCAACAGAAATGATTTTTTGTTGCGTCAAACCATAATGACTAAGGAAGCGTGCAAGACAACGCGCTCCATTGCCGCATTGTCCAACTTCTTGACCATCCGCATTAAAAATTCGATAAAAAAAATCAATGTCTTTATTTTTGCTAGGTTCAATAATTAAACATTGATCAAAGCCTATTCCCGTATCACGTTTAGCCAACTCAGCAATTTTGGTTGCTGGCAAATTAATCTTTTGGTTTACGGCATCGATAACCATAAAATCGTTACCTAAGCCGTGCATTTTTGTAAATCGGATAGTCATTTCCAACTCATTTAGTGGCTGTGGTTGACTTTTTTTGCGGTTGTGTATGGTCTGGCAGATATAGAGGTCCTTTCTGCCCACAAGACGATAACGTCAATACAGCGATTGTAAGTAGCAATAATCCACGCATAGTTAACACGGTTTTTTAGCAAATTATTATAAGTATATGGGTGGCATATATTTAAAACAACTAGGCGTTGCTAATGCAATCCCGGACCTCTAAAAACGTTCGAGTTGGTTGATTCGGTGGTGGCATTTATATCTTTGGTCTTCGCCTGTTCAAAGGAGGCTGCCATAACCTTATAAGCTGTAGCACCCGAACCAGGTATGGCGGTTATTTTAGAATGTGCAGCGATTTTTTCTAAATCACCTTTAGTTAAATAAATAGCTCCATTCTGAGCCCTTTTCATGATACCTTGTCCGGAAGTCAGACTATGAACGCCATATTCATTTAGCAATTTTTTAGCGAAAAGCTGTGCTTCAGCATCTGAATTAAACTGAATTTTCATGGCTGTAGCATCATGTCCAGCGGTATGAGCTCTCCTGTTATCAACCATGCTGACCTTTACATTCGTATCTAAATTTCCTAATACATGTTTTACGGCATACTTAACGATTAAGTCTGCCGCTTCTTTCCTTTTATTAGAATCAAAGCTCTGCATGCATTCATCCAAAGCTGTTTTTCCAGCTTCTATTAACGGGATTGATCCTTGACGCAGTTGATTTTCTATTACTTGTACAGGCAATTTTGCATTTGATTGAAGTGGAGCGCTTTCTTTTAAACTATCTACTGAGGGAGTGCTTCCAATAGGGGATTGAGTATGTTGGGTTTTTACAGCTCCCCATTTAGACGTTGATGGTGGAGGTGAGTGATGGGGTGTTAGAGGTGGAGGTATCTGCTGATGTGGAGGGGCGGGTGGTTTTGCTGAACTAGTCACCACGGATTGGGGTATTTTAACAAAATCAAAATGTTGAGGATTTTGATCTTTATTTTGAATATATAAAAAATTGGATACTTGACCTAATTGCTCTTCCAACGCTTTAGGATGCCCATTAAATTTACCTGGATGATTTGGATCTGCGCCTTTACCCTGGTTATAAGCATGACCACCGTTTTTTAGCGGTTTATCGCGATCGTCATAAGCCCCTCCTCCAGGCACATGATCTGAGCCTGGATTACAAATGGTAATTTCTTTTCCAGATTGAACCCTTTGTCTTCCTAAAGTAAGCATATCTGTATCACTTAAGGTAATGGATTTTTGTGAGGTGGATTTAGACATCACATCTTCAATTAATTTAAAGTCGTCAGTCTCGCCCCTTGCTCCATTGGGAATAGAAAGATGAATCTCATCTATATTTTGAAAAGAGGGGCTATTGGCTGCCTCTATCATCGTTTCTGCTATAATGCGTTTTGCCTGTTGTCTTTCTGAGGGTGGCAAATCCTCTAAATAAGCGCCAGCTCCAATTAAAGGGGTAATAATATCAACTTTTTTTCCAGTCCGCTTTGCTTCCTCATTTGCGGCAAAAAAGTATCGTGTCCACACTTTTTTCATTTCCGCTCTAAAAGCGTCATCATTCAAATTACCGTCTGCTTTGACGAAATCTTTATAATCTTGGGGATTTTCTGGGACACCACTTGGTTTTCTTCTTAAATTAGGGGTACAGGTAGTTAACATAGTGACACCGACCGGAGCATTTGGGTCAAAGTTCCCAGAACTGTCAGCAATATAATGGGCTTTACTGGCTATTACTCTTTCTCTGGTTTTATATCGTTCGGCAGGTGGGATAGCATACCCTTCTTTTCGAGATAATGTGGTTCTGATATCTTGTTCTGGTAGAGAACTATAAACCCTTACCCCTGCACTTCTATCCTGATCAGTTAATTGTCTTAAATTCGCATTGGTTTGAAAAGCGTCATAGGACTTTTTACGTGCATTAACATCTGTGCTTAAATTGAATGAAGATAGGGTCGTGAAATCAGTGGAACTTTGTTGCGACCCTATGGTTTTAAATTTGGCCATTACAAAAACTCGGATTAACAAATATAGTATAGCAAATCGATGATACTTAAATCTGGATTAGAGGCCTCTACCTGCAGCAGAACTCCGGGGTCTGAGAGATCCGTCAACATTGTGGCTCGCTGTAGTAACCTTGCTATAGTTATAGGCTTTAGTGATAATTAGAGTTTTTGGCTGGAGATATGGTGTTAAACGTTTATATTAAAGAGCCACAAAAACAGGCAGAGGCCTGTATTATTTGGATGCATGGGTTAGGTGCGGATGCCAGCGACATGTCAGGGTTGGCTCAACAGTTGCTCCTCAATGAACTCGCGATTCGTCATGTCTTTTTGGATGCACCTGTCCGAGCAGTTACCATTAATAATGGGATGCACATGCGTGCATGGTACGATATTTATGATTTTGGGTTTACACAGAAAGAAGACAGGGATGGAATTTTAAATTCAGAGGCAGAGATTCTCAAAATCGTCCATGCTGAAATAGAGAAAGGAATACCCTCCAATAAAATTTGGTTGGCAGGTTTTTCCCAGGGTGGGGCTATGGCATTACACACGGCATTGAAGTTAACGATGCCTTTTGGGGGCATTATCGCCTTGTCTGCGTATTTGCCGTTAGCGGCTGAATGCAGACCTGTTTTGGCAGATAACACACCTATCTTTTTTGCCTATGGGACCTACGACTCTATTGTTTTGCCAACCTGGAGTAAACTCACCATAGACTGGTTAACTGCTAAAGGATATGCCAATTTAACATTCTATGAGTACCCTATGGAGCATGCCATTTGCATGGAGGAGGTAAGACATCTCTCTCAATGGCTTACTAATCTCCTCAAGGGAGAGAGCGAATGACTATCGTGAAAAGAAACCGTGTGGTGCCATTTACCTGTGAACAAATGTATGGTTTAGTCAATCAGGTTGAGGAATATGCTGAATTTTTACCTTATTGCGCGCAAAGTTTAGTCCACCACCGTGATGAAGATGAGGTGCAAGCAACCTTAGTCATTTCTGCTGCTGGTATGAGTAAATCATTTACCACGCGTAATCGCTTACAAGCCAATAAGATGATAGAAATTCGTCTTGTTGATGGTCCTTTTAAACACTTGGAAGGTTTCTGGCGATTCGACGAGGTGCCAGAAGGCTGCAAGATTTCATTCGACCTGGAATTTGAATTTGCAGGGTGGATGTTTTCCATGCTTTTGGGGCCTGTTTTTGAACAGGTTACAGAAAAAATGGTTGACGCCTTTTGTGAACGAGCTGAGGCTCTATATGGTAAAGGTTGAGATCATTTATATCAAAGCAGATGGCGCCACGGTACAGCTTGAACTTTCCTTAGAACCGGGTTCAACCATAGCCGATGCACTGAATGAAGCTAAATTGTTTGAGACATATCCCGAAGCTAAAAACCTACCGCTAGGAATTTTTTCTAAACAAATGCCTCTGGATACGGTATTAAAAACAGGTGATCGCATTGAAATCTACAGACCACTTTTGCTTGATCCTAAGGAAAAAAGAAGACAGCGTGCAAAAGCTAAGTCATGAACGTTATATGTTCTATACTTTTCTTTAAAAACCGAGAAATAATAACATGGACATCCGGGATATAAAATCTTTTTTTGCTGTCATTGAATATCGCTCCATTACTTTGGCAGCTAAAAAAATGCATGTTACGCAATCTGCCATGAGTAAACGTATTCAAAAAATCGAAAATGAGTTAGGGGTTCGGTTGTTAATCATGGAGGGGTCAAAAATAATATTGACTGAAGCAGCTAAACATCTTATCCCTCATGCCAGGCAAATGCTTTCCGCACATCAAAATATGATTCAAACACTCAAAAAAACTCAAGAGTTTAGTCAGCATGCGGTCATAGGTGCTTCCGTTTATGTCTCCCATTATGTGCTACCAGGTTTTCTAAAATACTTAAAAGAAAAGAATGCCTTGATTCAAGCGCACATTAAAGCCATGAGCGAACTTGAGGTGGGAAATTATTTGAATCATGGAATCGTTGATGTAGTGATCTGCCCAGCGCGAGAGATACCGGAGAAATTAATAACACCTGTTTTTCTATGGGAAGAAAAATTAAATTTGGTTGTCGGTGCTAATCATGAACTTGCCCTGCGCCATTCATCCATTTCACTTTCACAATTGGCAGACTATCCAGCTATTTTAACTGAAAAAGGAGGGGCCTTTCGCGATAAAATAGAAGGTTTATTTGAAGAACATCATTTATCATTAAAATTAGGTTTTGAAATTAGCACGATAGATGCCATAAGATCTTTGGTCGAATATGATCTAGGCTGGAGTTTCTTACCTGATAGTTTGCTATCAGAAAAATTAAAGGTTCCAAAGGTTAGAGATATTGAAGTTGTGATTCCATTTTGCGCCTATTATCTTAAAAAAAGAGCTGATGAACGGTTAATTCATGATTTATTAAGCCATTTTACTAGATGGCAGAATCCCAATGAGAAAGAAGAAAAAATTATGTGGTAATGGGGTAAAGGGGTGACAGAGTTTGGTAAACACTCGCCCCACATTTGTATGAGGCGTGTCATGTACGTATGCAACAATCTCTTTGAGGAAGCGAAACCCATCAAGGCTTATGTTCAATACGTACCAGTTTTCCATGAGAAAAATACAAAGTTACATTACGTACTATAAGAGCACGTGCTCCTCGACGCCAAGTGTAGGCGTAATCCCAACGGTCATTGTTAAAGGTGGGGCTTAGTAGGCTCGTTCCCATTAAAATGGCAACATCGCGCTTACTCATACCAAGCTTTAAGCGCTCAATCTTTGATTGTGGTAATAGGTTACCTTGTTGCACAATTCGTCTTGCATAGTCATAAGAGATGCAATTTGTTAGACAGAATGTGAGCGCTATACTAATGAAAAGAATGAGAATGGTTCTAATTCGCATTTTTTTTGCCTGTTAGGAAAAAGTTCGCCATAATATCACGTCATCCATAGAAAGACATCTAGGATAGAGGTGCTAAAGTAGCTATAGGAGTGCTCTGGTGGAAGAGAGTCAACAGTTAAAAGATGCTGGTTTGAAAATTACCATGCCACGCTTGAAGGTGCTGCAAATATTAGAACAATCCGGTGATCATCATTTAAGCGCAGAAGGGGTGTATAAAGCGCTATTGGAAATGGGTGAAGATGTTGGGTTAGCTACTGTTTATCGTGTGTTAACGCAATTTCAAACAGCTGGATTAGTCACTCGCCACAATTTTGAAGGAGGACATTCGGTATTTGAACTCAGTCAAGGAGAGCATCACGATCATCTTGTTTGTGTTAAGTGTGGTAGAGTTGAAGAATTCATCGACGAGGTTATCGAGCAACGTCAACAAATGATTGCCCAGCAAGCTAAGTTTAAAATGACCGATCATGCTCTTAATATTTACGGCATTTGCCCCGAATGTCAGAAGGAATCTTAAGGTAAAGATTCAGCAAACAATTTTTACTATAATTGATTATCCCTCCCAAACAAGGACGTTACTTTCATGTACGATGACTTAATCAAACCCTACCAATCTTCTGATCTCCCAGCTTTACAATTAGGTGGGATACTGATGAATGAGCATTTACTCCCTAATTCGCCTGTAAATCTGGTGTTAAAATCACTTAACCGTCATGGATTAATCGCGGGTGCCACAGGCAGTGGAAAAACAAAGACGATGCAAGTGTTGGCCGAGCAATTGTCCTTACAAGGAATACCTAGCCTTGTTATGGATATTAAAGGTGATGTTTCGGGATTGGCTATTCCGGGTGAGGCAAATGAAGCTTTGATAGCCCGTTGTCAATCACTGAATTTAACGTTTAGTCCAAGAGCATACCCTGTCGAAATGTTAAGTTTGAGTAACTTAATTGGTGGTGTCCCTCTGCGAGCAACAGTAACGGAGTTCGGACCTCTTCTCTTTTCGCGAATGTTGGATGTTAATGAGACGCAAGCGGGAGTGATTACTGTTCTTTTCGAATATGCAAAAACAAAAGACCTACCATTGATTGATTTGGCTGATTTTAAAGCCTTACTTCAGTATGTACAAACGGAGTCAGGAAAAGCAGAAGTAGAAGCCCAATTTGGTGGTATTGCCACTGCCTCCGTGGGAACGATTGTACGAAAAATCATTGAGCTCGAAGCTGAAGGAGGTCAACAATTTTTTGGCGAACCTGCCTTTAATGTCATGGATCTTGTAAGAGTGAATAGTGAAGGGTTAGGAATCATCTCTATTTTACGCCTCATGGATATGCAGGATAAACCAAAACTGTTTTCTACCTTTATGCTGAAGTTGTTGACGGATGTTTATCGCTTGCTGCCTGAACTCGGTGATCCCCCCAAGCCGAAATTGGTCTTATTTATTGATGAAGCGCATTTGATTTTTAATAATGCCAGTAAGGCTTTGCTAAAGTTGTTGGACACCATTGTTAAATTAATCCGTTCCAAGGGTGTAGGCTTAATTTTCTGTACCCAAACACCTGATGATGTGCCTGAGTCAGTGTTGGGGCAGTTAGGGTTAAAGATACAACATGCTTTAAGGGCTTTTACGGCAAAAGATCGTAAAGCGCTTAAACTCGTTGCACAAAACTTTCCTCCGTCTGAGCATTATCAGACAGAGCAGTTATTAACCAATCTTGGGATTGGTGAAGCCCTAGTGAGCGCTCTGGATGGAAAAGGTCAACCCACGCCCCTGGTACAGTGTTTGATTAGACCACCGGAATCACGGATGGGAGTACTAAATGCTGATGAAATTCATAGGGCGATAGCCATGTCTACGCTCTTACCCAAATACGAACACCGCATAGAACGAAGTTCGGCAAAGGAGATCTTAGCTGCTGAAGTAGCTATGACAAGCCATGGACAGAGGAATGCCAAAGAGAGTAAAGCCGATGTGCAAGAGCCCTCTGTAGTCGATCAAATCAGTAAAAACACGTTATTCCGTCAGATCATAAGACAAATTATCCGCGATATTACGCGTTCCATTCTCTCTGCATTAGGTATTAGTAAAAAACGTTGAAATGATTGATGAAATGACAGAAATTAAGGTGTTGACAATTGCTCCCCAGCGCCTACGTACCGCGACTTGTTCGCGGTATCCAATAGATCTTAATCAGCTATAAATTTCTTCATAAAGATCACGCCACTCTGGATTTAAATCTTCGATCAAATTCAACTTCCACTGTCTGGACCAGTTTTTGAAACGTTTCTCACGACGTGCAGCCCCTACATAGGTTTCATGAATTTCATAATAAACTAACCTATGAACATTATATTTGGCTGTAAACCCTGGAGTTAACTTATTTTTATGTTCCCAGACTCGTGTAATTAGATCAGACGTGGAACCGACGTACAGAGTGCCATTACGCTTGCTCGCCATGATATAGGCATAAAATAATTTCATCTTGCTTCCTTGTTATCGAGTTTTTTGGACTGCACATCGATGATATTACTTGAGTTATTCTGATTACATAGGGGGCCCAAATTGTTTTATACTTGGCATTAGAACCGCTATAATGCGATCTTTCTCTTATTAATCAATGCATTAGAAATTTATTAAAGTTCTGATTTTAAATTTGACCATTTACTGGATACCGCGAACAAGTCGCGGTACGTAGGCGCTGGGGAACAATTGTCAACACACCCTAGTGATTTAAAAAATGTGCTATTGTATCGATTCTATAGATGGAAAAAGGAATTTTCACACATGATCAAGAGCTTGCTCAGCGCATTGGTAATATTCATTCTATCAATTATAACAGTCCATGCAGATAATTTTGTTGCTTGTAAGAGTAAATATGCTTTGTGTACTACCGCTCCTTGCACCCCTATGGCAGGTAAAGAAAATATTGTTTCATGTCATTGTGATGTAAAAGAGGGTTATTCTGCCGCGACCCAACCTTGTCAACCAGCCAAGCAAACAAAAGATGGCGAGTTAATTTATTCTCGTTATTTTCCAATAAAAAGTTATATCAAGTGTTCAAATGGCCTTGGGCATGGTGTCTTGATAAACCTTGTTTGATTGATAAAAAGGATTCTACTAAGGCCAAGTGTGAGTGCAATGTCGTAAACGATCGAGGAGATTATGTGATTGTTGTCAATCCTGCGATTAGTCCAAACAGTAAGAACACCTGTACTGCAGGGATTATTTCCTCAGCGACTGTTAAGCAAGCTGAAGAAATTACTGATTTTTTAAAATCTCAAAAGGAATTACAGCCCTATCCTATTCAGGTTATTAATGAATAAATTTAATGGTGATTTATTTGCGGAGTAAAGTCTTAAGAGTTACAGCTAGGGTATCACAAAGATTAGATGAAGCCTCGGGATGAGTGGTCAAGGCTTGATTCGCCTCGACTTCTAAGCCCAGGTATTCATCATTTGTAAATTCTGGGCGCAAGAAACTTGTAAAACCATCAGTCACTCCGCGATAAGGATAATTCATGCGTACCCGCAGTGCACTTGAGTGAGACTTCAATCGTAATTGCCATTCTTTTGCAAGCATACGCTCGTCACTGCGTTTGGGGTCATATAGGAGACCAATATCAGCATCACGGACAAGATCATTGAAAACCGGTGTAAAGCTATGTATGGACAAATGCCAGACTTGTTGTCCAGCATTGATATGTTTTCGCACTGTGGATATAAGTTGTTCTCTGAAAGGAAGGTAATATTCTTGAATAATGTGTGCTTTTTCCTCCGAAGTTAAGTTACGGGTGATTTCTGAAAAAACATAAGGGTTTGACAAACGACGATTGCAATCAATGAGCAATCTTGTAGCCTGAGCGCATACTATGTCACAAGCAAAAACTTGTGACAGATGGTTAGCAATAGTGAGTGCCCCCAAATCAACGCCTCGATGGGTCTGCAGCACATCCTTATATTCAGCAAAATACTTTGTGTACTTCTCTGGAACGGTATTGACGGCATGCTCACAACTTAAGACTAGAACTGGCGGTTTCATGTTGCTTTAAACAATTGATTCGTGAGCAAGCAATGTGAAAGTTGGCGGTAAAGGCGAGTCAGTGTTTGTTGACTGATTTCAGCACCACAAGCATACAAAAGTCGCTCGCTTAAATTTCCTTGGCTCAAAATAAATTCTAGTGTCTGTTGACTGCCATAATCAAGTTCTGGACTTATGCGTTCTATTAGATGTGACCAGATATCACGGGTTGTCATGCTTCGTGTAGGTAATTGCCATTGTCGATATAATTCGGGATCATCTACACAGACGGTAAAACCCTCTTGAATGGTTTTGTCATAGACTGTTTTTAAACGCGGAGTTTCACAGGGTTTATCTAAGTAGTAGGACGAATTACTCTGCCAGTTTTTCAAAATCGCATGGATGGCAAGAGCAATTGCGATGTCTGCTTGCACACACTCTTGCGAATCAAGAATACGGATTTCAATAGCGCCATAATCGAATTTTGGGATAGCTGCTCTTGAATTCAGCCATTCATATTGCAAGATACCTTGTGGATCAAAAGGACTGATCGCTTTATACATTGGCGCTAAAATGTTTTGTCGATACTCCTCTTCGCTGCGAATAAATTCAGGGATAATCTCGCCACTAATCGATGGGATTGCTTGCTGATTTTTGCCATAAAAATATAGGCGTGAATCCTTTAACCCAGTTTTTTTGCCGTTCAAAAAAGGTGTACTCGCTGCCAAAGCAGGTAATAAAGGCAAAATTAAGCGGATAGCATTATGTAGGTGACTAAATTCTTCATCATTGGCAAAAGGTAAATTAACATGCATGCTCTGTAAATTTGCCCAACCATGTCCCTGGCAATTAAAAATTTTATCGTATTGAAGATAAATTTCGCGGTTGCCATGAGGCCAACGCTTTGTTTCTTGCAAAGGGTCCATCCATGGATGGGCTCCTGTGGGGAGTAATTGTAGGTTTTGCTGCACAAGAAGAGGTTGCAATTGCTCTATCGTTTTTTGAAATTGCTCTGCTATGGCTCTTGAAGGTGGTTTGGGGCCATTGTTTTTTAATTCCAGCACGTGCATGACCAATTCATTGCTAATTGCAATATCATCCAATACCACTTCATTAACAAGTGCTCCGGCCAACGTTTCCAAAAGCTCGTCACTTCGAGGCTGGACATGCAGGCTATCGCGGTCAACGAGCATGTATTCAATTTCGATGCCTAGAACAGAAAAAATAGGATAATTAGACATAACCATGTTTCCTGCGAATACGCTGTAAAAAAACCCCCATGATATGTTGATAGAGCGATTCGCCCATAATTTTATCTTCTGTGCCAGAGTCAATATTCGGGTTATCGTTTACTTCAATGACATAATGTTTGTCGCCCTGACTTTTAATGTCCACGCCATACAAGCCATCACCAATCAGTCGCGTGCATTTTAAAGCGGTTTTAATGATAGCTTCCGGAACCTCATGAATGGGAACCGTTTCATGAGCGCCTTCACGTTGATCTTTCCTGGCACCCCAATTGTATATTTGCCAATGATCTTGAGCCATATAATAACGGCAAGCAAAAATAGGTTTATTATCTAAAATGCCAATTCGCCAATCGTATTCAGTTGGGATAAAGGGTTGGATTAAAACTAAATCAGAAATTTTAAAAAATTGACTTAATGATTTCTGTAACGCTTTTGCATCATCGAGTTTAATCACTCCATGAGAGAAAGCACTATCAGGCCGTTTTAAAACGCAAGGAAATTCAATCTTCGGGATTTCTTTGTCGAATTTGCTGATAAAGATGGTTTCCGGGGTTAAGATTTGATGGCTGCGCATCAATTCAGCCAAGTATACTTTATTACTGCATTTTATAATGGATTGTGGATCATCAATGACCACTAAATTTTCTTGCGCCGCACGTCTTGCCATGCGGTAGGTGTAATGATTGACAGCGGTGGTGGCGCGAATAAATAAAGCGTCATACTCAGCGAGTGATTTAGTATCACTTTTTTCGATAAAGTCAACGTTTAAGCCCATTGCCTCCCCAGTTTCAGCAAAAGTATCTAAGGCTTTTTTATTCGAGGGAGCATTCTGTTCGCTGGGATCAATCAAAATAGCTAAGTCATGATAGCGCTGTTTTTTACGCCATTGATGGAAACGTTTTTTAGAGAGGTAGCTTTCCGCAGCTTGACGCATGAAAGTCAGATGGTGTTCAGGAATCTCGGCTAGTGATAACACTTGTAATGTTTTTATCCGCCACTGTTTCTTTTTCTCCAGAGTAAAGCGCATAAGAGGTAAAGGAAATAAGCCATGCAATTTTTTGGCTAGATTGGCGTGACACTTGGCCATGTTTTGACCAAAATAGAGGCTCAAAATAAATTCTTCGCCTTTAATCTCATTTAAGCTATGCTGAATTTCCTCATCCACATCCTGAGAGATAAACTTGGACAACTCTGCGTTTAACGCGTCTTGGATGCTGTGAACGGATGGTATGGCTTTATGATCTCGAGCATGAGCTAATAGGGAGACATAGTAGCCAATGGTTTGATGGTTATAGGATTGACAGAGATTGATTACCCGGATGGATTTACTTTGGTAGTAATTTTCGTTCGACAAGTATTCTGAAGCTTGTACTATGCTTGCTAGAGGATTCAAGAACTCCCACCCTGACGGATCATCCGTTACAATTAGTGTTTCCATTTAGCACTCTTTAGGTTGAATTATTATCAAATTGGCATCATAAGTTAAAACGCCGACCATGATGGCATTAATTAAGCGGTTGCTGCTGACTTTGTAATAGTTGTCTCCTGAAATAGGATTCTCCCGATGAGGGTCTGCAACAACGACTAACCTTTTCTTGTCATCGTAACCGCATAAAACCACAAAATGACCACAAGGGGTCCCGCGAATATCATCATAAATTGATTCACCGTTGATAAATCGTTCACGTGAACTTCGGTAGAGATAAGTCGCGCTCAAGCCAGTTAAGATGGGAATCTTTTGTAAGAAATAATCCTTAAGTAGTTGCACACTGAGTGTGCGGAAACGGAGTTCCCCTCCTAGAGAGAGGTATTCAAGATAAGCTTTACTTGCTTGCAGAATACCTTTCGTTCTTTTATGTTTCATTTGGGCAATTAATTTGATTCTTAATAAATGTTGACAAGCTTTTTCTTGCTCAAAATCAAACCATGTAGGATCAAAAATATTAAGATTATTGATATAAATAGTTACCTTAAAACCATGAAGAAGGGCATGTTTACCTAACATAGGAGCCAACGTTCCACCGGAAAGGGAACGTTCCACATTTTTAATTACCTCCCCTAGATCGAGATTCAAACCATAATAGCGATAAATAGCATGTAAACTAGTTGGGCCACAGGTTTCGTCATCAGGTTGCGTATGTATTGTGAGATCGATCATAATGGCCAGGTTGGTAAAACACTATTTTTATACCCATCATTTGTTAACGTTAGACTTCCCATTTTCATTTGTCAACAATCAGTTTTGCAAAGAGGTCGAAAAAGATATTTGTTTTCAACGAGTTAATGATGGCCAATCGATATGAAAAAGCCGACCTAGGAAGCTTAGAATAGGAACTAAGAGCCCGAAAGCGATGATGACATAGACAACAGGCAAGTATTTGTTACCAGTATTATTTTCATTTAGCTCAACTTTTTTCATTCTTGTTTCCGTAACCACAAGATACAACAATAGCGCCAAACCATAAAAATAAAAGGAATTAAAAAATAGTTTGCTTTGTATCGTCAATATCTTAGTCGATCGCAAATAATCCATGGGAAAATTAAGCATAAACATACTTATGAACCACAAGCATTTTCCTTTACTATTGCCATCAGTCGCAAAAATAATTAACCAGGTTAAGATTAAAGGAAAAATCAACAAGGAAAAGTAGTATAGCCAACCAAAAGGACTCATGATTAGCATCATTACGAGGGTTAAAGCAAAGGAGTATGTTTTTTCCGTTCCAATTTGTGCTATTTTTCTTAAATACCACAAGAGACAAATTGAAAATAAACTAACGTAAAGTATTTTAATCCAAAGAATACTCTGTGTCTGATCGCGAGCGTCAATAAACAAACGAAACAAAAAGCCATAAATAGAAGCGTTCCAGCTATCTCCATACCATAAAACCCTTACGATCATGGAAATATATTTATAATAAACATCGCTACCGTAGATGAAAGCAGGCATTAATGTTAACAGCAGAAACACGAAAAGCATAACCCAGAATACTTTAAAGCGTTTTTGTAGCAAGACGTAGAAGAATAATAATCCTGGGAACAATTTGGCAGCGATAATGAATCCCCACATGATGCCTGCGGCATAATCCCGGTTTTGGCAATAAAAATGATAACCTAGCATAATAGTAAACAGTAATAATGCTCCAATTTGGGCTATTGCTGTATCCATTAGGGTCGCAAAAAAAGAAAAGTAGAGAAGATATAAATTTATCCAGTTCCTTTTGAGAAAATGATGTGGAAATAGATAATGGAAAGTAATCCCAGCGCCGATTGCTCCTAAGCCTAGCGACAAGAACCACCAAATAGTAAGTGCAGTTTTATAGGTAAGCTGAACAAAAGGGTTCAAAAGCAGTAACACAATAGGTGGATTGAGATTCGCGGCTATTTTTTTAGCAGTGGGTAGGTAAGTTGCGAAAAGTATCTGATAAGGATTCTCGCCCATAGCTAACAGCTGAGCAGCGGAGTAAAACGAAGCGAAATCAATGCCTTGTTGATGGGTGTAAATAAAATAAAACAACAAACTATAGGTAAATAGTAGAAGTAAAAGAACAGCACGTTGCCAATAGCCTAAGTTCATTTTAATCCGCTGATTTAAACAACTTTAATTGATAATTCCAGGATAAAGTTAGCCACTTCTTCGGGTGCTTTAGGGTAGTTTACAAATGCTTTAATCTCTATGGGTTTATTAATGCGTTGTTCTGTTTTCTTCGCTTCTTCTATCATGGCTCTCACCACCATTCCCTGATCGCACATAAAATAAACATCCGACTCAGGACGGCGTAAAAATTGTGCTTGAAACGATTTAAACACAATTGAAACCTTGAGATTGGCCTGTTTTGCATGATAAAAGCCATGCAGACCACCTGCAAGATCCGCTCCCACGGCCAATGCTCCAAAGTACATTGAATGAAGATGATTTTTACTGCGACGTTTAAGAGGCAACTTAATAATAATATCTTGCTCATCAAGTTTGAGGAGTTTGGGTCGTAAGTGGCCAATCAAAGGTACCTTGAAACAACCAAAGTACCATAGAAAAAACTTAAATCGGGTTAAGGTTTGCATTAAGCGTCCTTGTTAATTTGTAACCTTGAAATAATTTTTTTCACACCACGAACAGCGCTTACACGTTTGATGATTGCACTTATCGCTTTTTCTTTCTTGAGGCTTCCCGATAATGTAACTATTCCATTGGTGGTTGTCGCATTAATCCCTACTAAAGGGATGGATTCATCATCAAATACTTTTGCTTTTAAAACAGCTGCCTCTACTTTGGCTGTGATGTAAGCATCCGTTAAGCCCGTGTTAACTTCCTTGATCATAAGTTCCTCGGTATCAACTTCCTTTACCCCCGTGGTGGTTATAGCAAGTCGTAAAGCTTCCACAAACGCTTGACGATCTTTTACGTGACCACGAAGACAAACGACACCATCTTTTGTTGAGACATAAATCTTAAAAGGATTCAGATTGCGATTCTTGGTGTATTTAGCCGTTATTTTTGTGGTGATAACTGAGTCACTAATGTCTTGCTCGAACTCTTTTAAATTGTTATCCGCATGAGCTACAGTAATCCCGACAATGAGTAAGAGACTGATTAAAAAATTAAATATTGCTCGCATGCACGGTCAAATTAAAAAAACATGGCGAAAGTATATCATTTTAAAATGGTCTACCAAGAGTTTCTTTGAGGAATTTTACAAAATCTTGAAAGTTCAATGGCTTTATTCATTATCGCTTTTTTATGACCCCCAGCATATGCATCACTGCCATTAAGTTAAGCTTCTCGAATCCCCGCGGGGCATCGACCGCGGGGTCCATCATGTCAGTCTGGACATGGATACCGCGGTCAAGCCGCGGTAATTCGAGACGATAGAAAAACCCTTAACTTAATGACAGTGAGCCTATGTATTCCTGGTTCTATTTAAGGTCTACGCTTAGACTTTGTATTATATAGGGTGGATTAGTGCTTTGAACGATAAAAAGGGAAAAGGAAGCTCCTCTATTGATGGCTGGGAAGTAATAGTCTTTATTTACCCGCCAATAATTGGTTCCATAAATTATCCCTTTTTCCACAATCACTGCTGGACCTAATGACTGAGGTTCAGGAATGATCTTTTGATCTTTTAACATTTGAATCTGTTGACTGAAAAACGTCTGTAATCCGTCCCAGGCGTTAGGTGAATAATTGGCCCGTATAGTGTTTACCTCTGAGGTTGGTACGGCGTAATTAAAGGTAAGGGTGGAATATAGCACTTGTTCTGCCCAAGCAGTCACAGCAGCATCATCTGCTCGGCTAATGGAAGGAAGAAAAAGAGTCAACGAGAGAATCAAGGGCATCAAAAACTGAAAATTCATGGTCTTTCCTTATGCGTTCCATTTGACTTGTACGCTATAGAAATCACGAAATAATCATTTGTTTAAAAAGTATAGCAGAGCTATAATTTGGTTTTTTTTGAATCAAAATGCTATGCATCATATTCATATTCGCGGTGCAAAAACACACAATTTAAAAAACATCGATGTCGACATTCCACGTGATCAATTAACTGTTATTACTGGTCTTTCAGGTTCCGGTAAATCTTCTCTTGCTTTTGATACATTGTATGCAGAGGGACAACGTCGCTATGTAGAATCACTATCAGCCTATGCTCGTCAGTTTTTATCCATGATGGAAAAGCCTGAGGTGGATGCAATTGAAGGGTTATCGCCAGCCATATCCATTGAACAAAAAGCGACTTCGCATAATCCACGCTCAACAGTGGGAACGATCACTGAGATATATGACTATTTACGTTTGTTGTTTGCTCGGGTTGGTGAGCCGCGCTGTCCTACGCATGGCGTGAGTTTGCATGCACAGACGATTAGTCAGATGGTCGATCAGGTTTTAGCTCTCCCAAAAGAAAGCAAAGCAATGATTCTTGCTCCTGTCGTGCGTGAGCGCAAAGGAGAGCATGTACAGTTGCTGCAGCAATTACAGGCGCAAGGTTATATACGGGCTCGCATTGATGGCGAACTTTATGAGTTGGATGAGCCACCGAAATTAAGCTTGCGACAAAAACATACCATTGAAGTGGTGGTGGATCGATTTAAAGTGCGTGAGGATTTAGCGCAGCGGTTGAGTGAATCGTTTGAGAATGCTTTAAATCTGGCGGATGGTTTGGCGATCGTTTCAGCGGTGGATAAGACGTTTTCTGATTTGGTATTCTCTTCAAAATTTGCCTGCTCTGAATGTGGCTATAGCTTAAGTGAATTAGAACCCAGGCTTTTCTCTTTTAATAATCCCATGGGAGCATGTCCTTCCTGTGATGGCTTGGGTGTCAATCAATTCTTTGACGCAGAACGTGTCGTTCATGATCCGTCAGCTAGTTTAGCTGATGGCGCCATTCGTGGTTGGGATAGAAAAACAACGTATTATTATCCCATGTTGGAATCATTAGCGCGTCATTTCAATTTTGATATAGAAACCCCTTTTTGTGATTTGCCGGAGACTATACGGAATATCATCCTCTATGGCAGTGGACAAGACATCATTGAATTTCATTATTACCGCCCACAGGGTGGGTTTATGTCTAAAAGACATACTTTCGAGGGTGTTATACCTAATATGCAGCGACGATATCGTGAATCGGATTCATCGATGATACGCGAAGAGCTGGCTAAATATTTATCTTCCCGTCCTTGTGAAACTTGCCAGGGAACTCGGTTGCGTGAGGAAGCCAGGCATGTTTTTGTAGCGAATAAAAACTTGCCGGAACTTACTGCTTATTCGATTGAAAAGGCCTATGAGTTTTTCCAGAATTTACAGTTGACTGGTTACCGTGGAGAAATCGCGGCTAAAATCAACAAGGAAATTGTTGAGCGTTTGGGATTTTTGGTCAATGTTGGCTTAGATTATTTATCGCTCACGCGTAGTGCTGAAACGCTATCTGGGGGTGAGGCCCAACGTATTCGTTTAGCAAGTCAAATTGGTTCAGGTTTGGTTGGGGTCATGTATATTCTAGATGAACCTTCAATCGGTTTACATCAGCGTGATAATGATCGCTTATTGAAGACACTGCTGCACTTGCGTAATTTAGGCAATACCGTCATTGTCGTGGAGCATGATGAAGAGGCCATTCGTGCCGCTGATTTCGTTTTGGATATTGGTCCTGGTGCCGGGGTGCACGGTGGAAGGATTGTTGCCAAAGGTGCACCCGAAGAAATCATGAGTAATGCGCAATCATTGACGGGACAATATTTGGCAGGAGTGCAATCTATTCCAGTCCCCTCAGCTCGAGTACCAGTTAACAACAAGCGAATGCTTCGTTTGTCAGGGGTCAAGTGCAATAACTTAAAGAATATTACGATTGATATTCCTTTAGGCGTTATCACATGCGTTACTGGTGTCTCAGGTTCCGGGAAGTCGAGTTTAATCAACGATACCCTCTACCCAATTGCTGCGAACAAGCTTAATCGCGCAAGCCTGCTTACCCCAGGCTCAGTAACTGAAATTAAAGGTTTGGAGCTATGTGATAAGGTTATTGACATCGATCAAAGCCCAATCGGCCGAACCCCACGTTCCAATCCAGCGACCTATACTGGGATATTTACACCTATTCGTGAATTATTTTCATCCACTCCTGAAGCTCGCGCTCGTGGTTATCAACCAGGGCGATTTAGCTTTAATGTTAGGGGTGGTCGTTGCGAAGCTTGCCAAGGAGACGGATTAATTAAGGTCGAGATGCACTTTCTTCCAGATATTTATGTTGCCTGTGATGTTTGCAAGGGAAAACGTTACAATCGAGAAACCTTAGAAATTCAGTATAAAGGAAAAAATATCCATGAAATCTTGGACATGACTGTTGAAGATGCTCGACTATTTTTCGATGCCATCCCCATTTTGGCGCGAAAATGCCAGACCCTGATTGATGTTGGGCTGTCTTATATTCGTTTAGGTCAAAGTGCTACTACCTTGTCTGGAGGAGAGGCACAAAGGATCAAGTTAGCAAGAGAATTATCCAAGCGAGACACGGGAAATACGCTATATATCCTTGATGAACCAACGACAGGTTTGCATTTCCACGATATCAAACAATTGCTCCATGTTTTATTTCGTTTACGAGAACAAGGCAATACGGTCATTATCATTGAGCATAACTTGGATGTCATTAAGACCGCTGATTGGATTATTGATCTTGGTCCTGAAGGAGGAAATAAAGGTGGGCAAATCATTGCTACAGGTACACCTGAAGACGTTGCACGATGTGCTGTTTCCTATACCGGGCAATTTCTTAAACCACTGTTGAACAGGTAGTACAGTGACAGCCTAATTTTGACAGATAAAAAAGTTTCTTTTTAATTGTTGCTCAGAGAATTCCTCGTCTCGGGGTAGGAGCTACTGCCATTAAGTCCATTTCGAATCCCCGCGGCATTGACCGCGGGGCCCATTCTGAATCTTGGGAGATAGGCTTCTTATAAAACCTTTAAAAATGCGGTGAGGTCTTCTTTTTCTTGCTGTGTCAATTGCGTTTGTAAAATCAAGTTAAAGAATTCCACAGTATCCGCCAAGGTTAAAAGTCGTCCATCATGCAAGTAAGGTGGAGAATCTTTAATACCACGCAGCGGGAAGGTTTTTATCGAGCCATCGCCTATCGCTTTCATGTTATTGACCATCACTGGATTAAAGAAACGCTCCGTTTTTAGGTTGTGCATCGAATTATCGGTATAGTAAGGCGGTGCATGACAGATGGAGCATTTTGCCTTACCAAAAAATAGCGCTTCCCCGCGCAATTCGGCTTCTGTGGCTTTTGTGGGATCTAACCGTCCATCAATCCCTAACTTGGGTGCTGGTGGGAAATCCAAGAGTTCTTGAAACTCTGCCATGAAGTGTACCTGGCTTCCACGCTCAAGAATATTGACACCTTTTTTGGTCGCAATCACGGGGTCACCGTCAAAATAAGCTGCCCGTTGTTCAAATTCGGTAAAATCCTCAACATTTTTAAGTGCGCGCTGGGAGCCAAACAGACGTTGAATGTTGACACCTCTTAAACTTGGTGTATCAATACGATGGCGAATTTCTTGTGGGCGAATATCACCGACGAGATGGGTACCTGCATTGGTATGTCCATTGGCATGACAATCAAAGCAAGCTACTCCACGACTTGGGGTTTTTGTACGGCGATCATCCGTTTGGTTAAATTGTTGTTGGGGAAAGGGAGTAACCAATAACCGCAGGCCTTCCAATTGCTTTGGATTAAGTATGCCATTGAACAGTTCAAAGAAATTATTAATTGTAACCAGTTTACCTTGAGAAACATCACCCAGATCGGGACGAGTGGTCAAAAATATGGGAGCGGGAAAAGGGGGCAGGAAGTGATCGGGTAAATCAAAATCTAAATCAAAACGCGTCAAATCACGGTCTTCCTGCTTGTTTATTTCATCAATGGCAAATTTTGGAAATAGCATTCCTCCCTCAGGATGATTAGGATGAGGAAGAGGCAAAAATCCTTGAGGATATAGGCCTTTCTTTTTAATTTCATCAGGCGACATTTTACCTAGCTCTTCCCAAGTAATGCCTGCTGGAAGTTTGATTCGAACACCTTCTTGAATGGGCTTGCCATTAGACATTTTGGTGTCTGTTGATGGTTTGTTGCTCAAGTCATAGCGTTGATTGAGTAGATCACGTTGCCGTTGATTAATAGCTGCTTTTTCCGCACTCATGCGTTCCATGATCGATTGAAAAGATTCTTTAATAACCACAGGCATATAACTGGTAGGTGGAGCTTTGGAGGTTGTCTCTGCTGGTGGGGTAGAAGTGGCGTAAACCGAGGACAGGCCACAAGAAAAAAGAGCCAGATATATCGCTTTTTTTAGCATGATAAAAGTCCATTTTTGAAGAGAAATTCTTACCATCATAAATAAGTTATATTTTCATTTCAATATATGGAAGTCTTTGTTTTACATTGATAATTTGTGCACGTTAAGACAGGTCACCTGAAACGCTTTATGTATTGAGCACGACAAAATCTAAGGAGCCAGATTTGTGGGCTGAGTTGTTCCCGTAGGAGTGGTTGTTCCCGTAGGAGTGGTTGTTCCCGTAGGAGTGGTTGTTCCCGTAGGAGTGGTTGCTCCCGTAGGGGGGGGTGTTCCCGTAGGGGGGGCTCCTGTAGGAGGCTCTGTTGTTGTAGTTGTGTAAGTTCCACTTGTGGTACCAATTACCGTCGTTACCTCAGCACCCGTAGGTGAACTGGTTCCAGTAGAGGTAGTAGTACCTGTTTTGCTTCCAGTGGTGGGAGGATTTACGGAAGGTGTGGGTGTTTGAGCATTAGGATCCGTTGTAGTTGTGTAAGTTCCACTTGTCGTACCAATTACTGTTTTTACAGCGGCTCCTGTAGGGGAGCTGGTTGATGTTTCTGCCGGTCCTGTATTACTACTTGTGCTAGCATTAGGGGCGCTGGAGCTTGGCGTTTGCGATGCACTAGGTGATGCTCCATACCCAGCAAAAGTCATAATCATAGCTGTTAGCAGTGCTCCTAAAACTTTCATCTTTTTCCCATGGTTTATGTCAATAAATATGCGGTATTATTTGAAAGTATAGGATATTGAGCAATTATTACGCTCACTTAGGGACATTACACGCCTGATCAAGGTCTGCAAGATTTACCCTCATTTCTTTTGTTTTAATGAAAACTCTTCTACGCTTAAATCATGAGGTCAGCATAACAAAAACGATTGTATTTCTTATGGTTGTGGCTATGAGGAAAACATGAAGAATAATAAATACTTAGCCTTGTCGAAAAAAATTATTATGCTGGGGTTTGGAAGTATTGGACAGGCTGTCTTACCCCTATTATTCCGCCATCTTGAACTTTTGCCATCACAAGTCATTATTATGACTAAAAATGATGATGGAGAAAAAATAGCGAGAGAATTTGGCTTAACACTACAAATTAGTGCCATCACAAAAGAAAACTATAGCTATTTAATTGGTAGTAAACTCAATGAAGGAGATTTCTTATTAAATTTAACTGTTGGTATTTCAAGTGTTGCACTTATTAAGCTTTGTCAAGAAAAGGGTGCCCTTTATCTGGATACATGCACGGAACCATGGATAGGGGGTTATGTTGATAATTCTTTACCTCCTTCTCTGCGTTCGAATTACGTATTACGCGAAGAAGCGCTGAAGCTTAAGTCAGGATCAGGACCCACTGCAGTGCTCACTCATGGGGCTAACCCTGGCTTGGTCTCACATTTTGTGAAACAGGCACTTTGGAACATGGCCACTAATGCCAAGCTTGTTATCAACCACCCTCAAAACACCTCTGAGTGGGCCTATTTAGCTAAAATCCTTGGTATTAAGGTGATTCATATTGCAGAGAAAGATAGTCAGGTTGCTTCCAAAATTAAAGCAGAAGGAGAATTTGTCAACACTTGGTCAGTTGATGGGCTTATTGCCGAAGGAGGACAACCGGCTGAGCTTAGCTGGGGTACTCATGAGCGTCACTGGCCAATCGATGGAAACCATCATAAATTTGGGACAAAAACAGCGGTTTATCTTAACCGTCCGGGGGCAAGTGTGAGGGTTCGTTCATGGACACCAACCGGACCTTATCATGGTTTTTTGATTACACATGCTGAGTCTATTTCCATTGGAAATTATCTGACTCTAGAAGAAAAAGAGGCGTATCGGCCCACTGTCCATTATGCTTATCTTCCCTGCCCAGATGCGAGACTTTCTTTATGTGAATTGCAAGGGAATGAGTGGTATGAACAGCAAAATAAACGAATTATTTTTGCTGAAATTATTGAGGGCGTGGATGAACTTGGCGTCTTACTTATGGGTAACAAGCGAGGAGCTTATTGGTATGGTTCTCAGCTCTCAATTCATGAGGCTCGAAAGCTTGCTCCTCATAATAATGCGACAAGTTTGCAAGTTGCTGCAGGAATTCTAGCTGGCGTCGCTTGGGCTATCCAAAATCCTAAACAAGGTGTGATTGAGCCAGAAGAACTTGACTATCAGTTTATTTTAGACGTGGCGTCTCCTTATTTAGGAAGGGTGGCTGGTTATTATACGGACTGGACGCCACTAAAAAATAGGGAAAGATTATTCAAAGAACAATTAGATCACAGTGACCCTTGGCAATTCCTCAATATTCGAGTTAATTAATGTTTTTTTGTGGCTTGTTTGCAGTTAAACTTAAAGTAGAAGAAAACATGGAGTAAACCATGAAGAAATTAAAGAATAAGAGTGTAGGTATATCTACTCTGGTTATCATTATCCTTTTAGCGATTATTGGTTTCATATACTACTATTATGTTACGTCACCTGTCGCAAAAAAGCTTGATACAACACCGCCTATACCCGTAGAAGCCCCCGAAGCTGATCCAGATGTTATTCATGCACAATAACACTTAGGCTAGGTTTGTCAAAATGATCATGGAGGAAAGATTAAATGAGTACCTTTCTTATCGCAATTTTAGTCATCATCGCACTTCTCTTTTTCTGGTCAATTGGTATCTTCAATACCTTAATTGGGATGATTGAAGCCGTCAACAATAATAAACGTCAGATTGATATTCAATTGGATCGTCGCTTTAAAGTATTTGAATCGCTAATTGAGACGGTCAAAAAATACATGGATTACGAAAAAACCACCTTGAAAGATGTGGTGGCTTTACGTAATCAAGCGCAAACTGCAAAGGCTGCAGGTGATGAGAAGGCTCGTATTGCAGCTGAGAATGGGATTTCGCAAATCGCCGCTGGTTTAAATGTTGTTTTTGAACAATATCCTGACTTAAAAGCCAACACCAATGCTTTGCAATTGCAAGAGGAAATAGTCAACACTGAAAATAAATTATCTTATGCCAAGCAAGCCTATAACGATAGTGTCGAGCGTTATTATGCAAAGAAAAAATCTTTTTTTGAGTCAATGATTGTTAACCTATTTTCTGACAAATTGGACAAAGAGTATGAGTATTGGGCATTGCCTGAAGAACAAATTAAGGCACATGAAGATTATAAGGTTAAATTCTAATGTCCATAGTCTCTTTTCAAGGTAAAGAGCAAGTTTGTCATCCCTCGCTGCGCGAAGGATCTCCTGAATCCTGCGAGTTTCTCATCGCGAACTCTTAGGGATGACAGGACGGTAGGAGTAAATTATGGCCTTAGCGGATTATCATGCATCCTCAGGAGATTGGCGAGAGCAATTGCGTAAGAATGAGCATAAGACGCGTCTCGTTATTGCAATTTTTTTTGGGGTATATCTTGGCATTGGTTTGTTGGCCGACACGATGATTCTAGTTTATCTCTACCCAACTGCGTCAATAGAAGAATGTTTCTTCGCTTTAATAACTCTAAGAGTTATCCCTTATGCCACTTTGTTGATGCTTGGTTTGGGGATCGTATCTTTGTTGATTACTTATACGCTTTATGATCGCATCATGTTACTCGGCACAAATTATCGTCAGATTACGCCAGAGACAGCAAAAAGCTTACAAGAAAAGCAACTTTATAATGTCGTAGAAGAAATGAAGGTCGCCGCTGGATTGAAGTATATGCCTAAGGTTTATCTTATTGAAGCCAATTATATGAATGCCTTTGCGAGTGGCTATAGTGAAAAATCAGCCATGGTCGCGATGACTCGAGGATTAATGGAAAAGCTCGATCGTGCAGAGATGCAAGCAGTGATGTCACACGAGCTTAGTCATATCAGGCATCATGATATTAAGTTAACCCTAACTGTCGCAGTGCTAAGCAACATTTTATTAATCGTTATCGATGCTATGTTCTATTCCATGATGTATAAACGCGATAGGCGTGATAGTAATAGTAATCGTTTGTTCATGGTTATTTTGTTGTTGCGCTATTTATTGCCTTTAATTACTGTCGTTCTAGCCCTCTTTCTCAGTAGAACTCGTGAATACATGGCTGATGCTGGAGCTGTGGAATTGATGCGTGATAATGAGCCTATGGCTCGAGCTTTGCTTAAAATAACGGAAGACCATCAACAACATGCGGAGCAATATAGTCATGAATATGGGGAAACACCTCATGAACAGGTTCGTCAAGCCTCCTATCTTTTTGATCCCTCAAGCATTGATCCAATCAAATCCTTGAGCAATGCGTTTTCAACGCATCCCACCTTGGATCAACGGTTACGTGCATTAGGATTTAAACGTAAAGCGAAATCCGTTTAATCGGTACTTAACGTTGGTGGCAGATCACACAACCGTACCCTGAATTGAACATGATTGTTTTATCAGGATTAGGTAAATCTTTCTGAAAATTGCCAACATTTTCTTTGGCATTTTTTATTTTTGCCTCTAAGAGTTGTCGGTAAGGCCATGAGGAATAATTTTTAGCTAGCTTGGCATTTTGGTAGATTTTTATGCCTGTTTGCCAATCCCCTGCTTTAACTAACATGTCGCCCATGTTCATAAAAAATCCTTCGAAATTATGGGGTGCAATCCATGAATCTTGGCATGCTCGGTTTAATTTGGTTTGATGACCCATATACTTACTGAATGAGGGTGCGTCTCGGCTGACTTTTTCTCCTGCGCATAAATCCAAGACTTTCCATTGCCATTCTAGTGCTTCTTGAAAATGCTCAGAGTTTGCAGGCAAGTCGCTCATTGGATATCCAGCAGTAAAATAATTAAATTCAGGCCAACGCTTAATTGCACGTTTTAATGTGTAGTATCCTCGTACTTCTTCACGCTTATCATTAAAAATCTTACCTTCAATCAACTGACTATCACCAAAAAAACCTTGATAAATAGGATTTTCGGGTGCAAGTTGCACGGCGTCACCGAAATATTTCTTAGCCAAGACAATCTCATTCGTAATTTTTGGCGATTGCTGAGCTTCTCGCTTTCGTTCAGTGATTTTCCAAATATGGATAAACCCTAACCGCGCTGCAAGTTTGGGATCGTTTGGATTTGCGAGATAAGCTGCCATTAATAAATAGTCGGCTTTGGGAATATCATAGTAACGTCCCTGATGAAGTGTATCCCAGAAATAATTCTCTGCTTTTTTTGCTAATTCACTGGTTGAGAGGATAGGTTTCTTGGCAGGAGTAAATAGCAGAGCCATTTTTTCGCAAGCGGAGAGTCCTACCGCTAAGAACACTAAAAGAATATGTGGTAACCTCATATATTTTCCTTGTCAACGGACTTTAGTTTTGGGTTTACAACCATTTTTTCATTTTAAAATATTTATATGGGAGCAGCGCTGAAAGGAACATGACAATAAGTGCAATCCAATACCCCCATTTCGTATCCAGCTCAGGCATCCACTTAAAGTTCATCCCGTAAATACTGGCAATAAGAGTAGGGGGCAGGAAAATGACAGCTGCTACGGAAAATATTTTGATAATGGCGTTCTGCTCAATATTGATCATCCCTAACGTAGCATCCAGCAAAAAGTTAACTTTACTAGAAATAAAGGTGGCATGGTCACTTAATGAGTTGATATCTTTGCTTAAGGTAGCTAAGCGAATTTGTCCCTCGTTATCCATCTGGGCGTTTATTGATTGACTAAAAAAAGCAACAAGGCGATTGAATGAGACCAGGCAATCCTTGGTATTGGTATTTAAATCTGCATGGGTACCGATATGCAGAATAATTTGTTGATAGCTGATTTTCTCTCTCTCTTCGGGGGCGAAAATGGTTTTAGAGACTTCTTCGAGGTTATGACCAATGCTTTCAAGGATATCTGCAAGCCTGTCGACAGTAGCTTCCAGCAAGGCGATAAGCAAGAGAGCCGGGTTATAATCAAAATCAAATTGGTGCAACTGCACGATAAACAGTTTAAACGCAGAGGGCTCTATATAGCGAATTGTAATTAATTTTTCTTTGCTGAGTACAAAGCTCACTGCTTCGTGCTTAGGACGTGGAGAGTCTGCTTGGGCTATCATATTCGCGGTCATAAAGAGAGCATCTTTATTTCTGTAAAGCCGACTGGATAACTCGATCTCAAGCATTTCTTCGCGTGTTGGTATATTCAAGCCTAGCTTATGCTCAAGCATAAGTTCTTCTTCATTACTAGGACAAAGCAAATCAATCCAAATGGCTTGTTCAAGTAATGGAAGATTATCCTTGTTAATTTCATGGGCTTGTAGGGCTCCATGATTTAGATAGGCTGTGATCATCATCATCCTAATATTGAGCGATGAGTCTTTTAAGTTAGCGTACTTGACTTGGATAATCCAGATGTTTTTTTGAAGGGTTTAACAGTTCATATCGCAGTGAGTGTAGGTCGGGCCTTTGGCCCATAGCCGTCAGGCTAAGAGTTTAAAAGCACTCTCCTTCGCAGAAGTCAAAGGTCAAAAGAGGTTTCTTTTTTGAATCTTTGATAGCAAAGAGGGAGAGATTTTCATAGAAATCATTCAAGAAATGCTTTAATCGATAAGGAGACATGAGGGCGATAATCAATCCAGTAGCCTTGGAACTTAGTTGGTGACAGGCTTTATAAAAAGAGAGTTGTTTGCCTTCTATGTTGCGCATGGGATTGCATAGCAAAAACAAAAGCATCATTGCAATAAACTTACCATAGGTTTCAATAATCACTCGAGCAAACTTTTTAGTTTTGATAGAGTCAATATGCATTAAGGATTTACTTAATTTAAAGAGGAGTTCTACCTGCCATCGTAAAGCATACGTTTGATGAATTGCTTTATTATTGATTTGAGTTTCAGAGGTATTGGTAATATAAATAGACCAACTTTGTAAAGCCAACGATTCCTGGTTTGGTGTGGAACCACGGCGACGATGATCTTTTATAAGTCTTCTCCGCCTTTGCTCGGCAATGACTGGTGGTAATCGTTGAGCGACCAAGCGGACAGGAATTTTATGCGTTGCTCCCATAAGGACCTGCTGAGAAAAGAATGGTGCAGCATTCTCCAAGGTAACGAGTAAATCAAAAGGTTTCTTATCTTGTGTTAGAAGTTTAGTTCCGGTGAGCAAGCGGCTTATGAAGAAAGCGTTTTCTTCCATAATTTTCTTAAACGTGTTCAGTTTAAAATAACCTAAATCCATTAAATAAAGAGCTCCTTTTTCAATAGTATTAAAATAATTATCAAAGCCCTGATCGTTATCACAGCCCGAAGTTAGAGTAAGCTCTTTTATTTGTCCACCACCTGTTGCCTCAATAGAACCTGTTGCCGAAGGACAAAAAATATACTGAGTCGTTGCCTCAGAATAGGTGTTGCTTTTGAGAGGTTTTGTTGCGATTAAAAAATAATTGCTATTGAGCCTGGTGGGTGTGTGGGCGAGAAGCCTGTGAGTGTGGGCAATAACTGTGAATAACGTCTTTTTGTTATTCATGGTTTTGTCCACACGTCCCATAGGGCACAGGCTGGTCCGAAGGACTCGTCCATCATATCCACAGGCTTTATGTTCCTGTCTTTTTACAATATTGAATAAGACTTTCATTAAAGAGCCTTTCTTTGTTTTACATGTTGAATATTCACTAATCTAAATATTAATTTTAGCTTTTTTTGAATCTTTTTTTGCAAGTCAAACGGGTCGAGTGTATTAAAGGTCTCTTGTAATTTTGTTTTCTGAGCGAGAGTAAGACCATTCGACGTCATCAGTCGCTGATAGGGCGTTTGGGGTTGATCATATTTTTTGATTACACGGGATTGAATTCGTACTTTGTCAATGAGCTTAATGCAAGGATAGAAAAAATTAAATAACAAGGAGACTTCGTTAGAATATAAGTCATTCATAAGCTCAACGAGCTTTGGATTACCAAAACGATGATAACCAAACAGTTGACGCACATGAGTCCAGTTCTTTTGTTCAACATGTGCATTATCGTCTTTTTTATAAGGACGAGAGCGAGTAAATTGAACCGCTTTTTGTGGGTCCCGCTCAGTAAAATAATGAATGAGATGCCAATTGAGAAACTCTGAGCCGTTATCACAATCAAACCCTTTGATTTCAAAAGGTAAATTTTTTTCTATGTCTTGAATACCCCCCAAGACACCATGAGCTCCTTTATTCCAAGTGGCCCGCATTTCTGTCCAGCCACTGAAAATATCCGTCAGCGTAATAGACCAAACAAAATCACCGGCTAGTGATGCTCCACAATGCGCAACGCTGTCGGCCTCCATAAAACCCACTTCGTTAGTATTCCACTGATTCGTATTGACTGGAATTTGATTCCTGAGAATACTTCCAGGCTTTGTTCCACTTAAGCCTTTTCCATAGCGAGTTTTAACAGGCTTGAGTAAGCGATCAATTGTAGCAGCGCTCATGGTTAGCAGTTGAGAGGATATCTCCGCCGCTAAAGGCTCATAATGATTTTGATAATGAGGTAACCATAAGGGAAGAGCTCTCTTTAATCGTTTACCACACATCTGATCCGTGCCAAGCCATATCTTTTTTAAAGGCTCCAGCAATATGGATGGGTCATAGGTCTTCTTTTTTCCAACTTTCTTCGGACTTTTATCAGAAATGGGTAACTGTCTTAATAAACGAGCTGCTGCTTTGCGATGATAATGATGCGTCTCGCAAAATTCATCCAGAATGCGTTTTTTTAACGCTCTATTGCCTCGTTGATAGCGGATACGCTGTATTTTTAGATACAAATCCATATTCACTTGCCCCATTTCTGTTCCTCTCGCTCGGCAACAGCCATATTGAGGCAACGAAGCAATTTATGGACTTATTTACGTCATCCTTCGGCAACAGATAATTTGAGGCAATTCGCACCAAGATAATCAAACATCATTTGGATTTTCATAGCGGAACTGGATGCGGCTCCGCCACTGCCTTTAAAAAGCTCATTCAGCGCCTGATGTAAGGATATAGTACTGCTATCAATGATGTTAAGGCTACTAAATTGCTCCAATCCTTGGAGTTGAGGTAACTTTTTCATTTGAAAGTGCTTTAAACAGAATAATGAAAAGGCTTTAAGAAATCCGGCTGTTCGTTCGTTAAATCGCTCATGTAATGATTGTTTTTTGATATAAACTTTTTGCGTTTTTACCAATCCACAGAAAAGTTCCAAATTAAAATGTTCTGAAAAACAGAGCGTTATCAATGATTTTATAAAAACACTAGGTGTCAATTTTGAACGGCGTTTCTGAAAACCTGTTTCCTTTCCTATCCGATCCGCTTCATAAGTAAAAAATTTAAAGATTTCTTGAGGAATATTTGATAGGGTATCCAGCAGCATAGAGTCCCTTTTGGTTGTTTTCCTGGCGGGAAAAAATTTAAAAGGGTACTCTAGCTTTTTTTATTATTATTTCAATAAGTTAAACAAACAATTTCTTTCTTAGCCTGACGGCTATGGGCCTTTGGCCCGACAAATATAGCTAGCTTTTCTCTTCAGAGACAATGTCTGACAGAGAGCATCCCTTGTCCATTGCTTCTCTTACCCACTGTCCCACCTGATGGTGTGCATCCCTAAAAGGAATGCCTTGCAACACAAGTGATTCAAGAATTGTGGTCGCATTTAAGTAGCCGTTCTCAGTTTTCTCTTGCATAACATGGGTATTGAATGTTGCACTTTGTAGAAAAGGGGAGATCACAGAGAGACAAGCTATCAGCGTGTTAACTGTGTCAAATAGACTTTCTTTGTCCTCTTGCATGTCTTTGTTATAAGCAAGTGGTAAACCTTTCATAACCGTTAATAAGCCAAAAAGATGACCAAATACCCGCCCTGTTTTCCCACGAATGAGCTCTAAAACATCTGGATTCTTTTTGTTCGGCATGAGGGAAGAGCCTGTAGCGAAGGCATCGTCCAAGGTTATAAAATTAAATTCTTGCGTCGCCCACAAGATAAGATCCTCACATAACCGGGATAAATGCATCATGATAATCGAGGCAGTGCTTATAAACTCAATAACAAAATCTCTGTCACTGACCGCGTCCAGCGTGTTTTCCACAATACCATCAAAGCCTAGTTCCTGGGCAACCCAGTTTCTGTCCAAAGGCAAACGGCTGCCTGCTAAAGCACCTGCTCCAAGGGGTGAGACGTTCATTCTCTTATGCCAATCAACTAAGCGACTAAGATCCCTGTTAAACATAGCAAGATAGGCGTTGAAGAACCAACTTAATTGAATAGGCTGAGCTTGTTGTAAATGCGTATACCCAGGCATTTTATCGTTGTCATGTTTGGTTGCCAGTGTCTTTAGGGTATCGGTTAGTTGTTGTAATAATGCTTTGATCTGACTAGCTGCATCTCGGGTGTACAGTCTAAGATCAAGAGCCATTTGGTCATTGCGACTTCTCCCTGTATGTAATTTTTTGCCAACGTCGCCAATTTTGCTAATAAGTAACTGCTCAATGAACATATGAATGTCTTCACATGAGGCATCTAAGGCATGTTTGCCAGCTGATATTTCTGCTTCAATGGCTGCAAGTCCGTCATGAATCATTTTTGCTTCATCTGAAGTGATTAACCCTTGACGTGCAAGCATTTTCGCATGAATTTGGCTTCCAGTAATGTCATATTTATAGAGGATGTGATCGAAGGATAAAGAGGCATTAAATTTGACTACTTCGTCAGCTAAAGGCTTCTGGAAACGTCCTCCCCAGGTTTTATTGTTCATGTTTCTCTTCCTCATGCACCATGCCGTAGATTTTGGCAGATAGCGAAAAAAGATTGATAAATCCTTCCGCATCTTTTTGATCATATACCGTATCCGCTTCAAAGGTAGCGAATTCAGGGTTGTGTAGACTGAACGGCGAGTGCATACCACAAGGGATAATATTCCCTTTAAATAGTTTTAAGTTAATGGTGCCTGTGATGTGTTTTTGCGTTACATTGATAAAAGCATCCAGGGCGTCTTTGCTTTGAGAAAACCAGCGTCCCTCATAAACTAAATTGGCATAGGCTTGCTGCAGCGATTGCTTAAGATGCAGCAATTGCCGTTCCAAACAGAGGCTTTCCAGCATTTGGTGGGCTTTGTAAAGGACGGCTGCAGCCGGTGCTTCATAAACTCCCCTGATTTTCATTCCGACAAGGCGATTCTCTACGATATCGCAAACGCCAATTCCATGAGCGCCTGCTTTCTGATTCAATGTCTGCAAAAGCTCTGTCGGGGAGAGAGCTACATTATTAAGTCCTACAGGTACTCCTTTTTCAAATTGCAGACTTATCTTTTCAGGGTGGTCGGGGGTATGTTCAAGTGCCGTAGTCATTAATAGCAGATCATTAGGCTGCTCCTGGCTTGGATCTTCCAGCACACCACCCTCGTGAGAAATATACCAAATATTATGGTCTCGTGAATAAGGTGATTTGGGGGTGACAGGGACTTCTATGCCATGATCTTTTGCATAATCTATAGCTGCTTGTCGGGATTTTATTGTCCAAATTCGCCAGGGAGCAATCACTGTGAGTTGAGGCGCCAGGGCTTTAATCGTGTATTCAAAACGCACCTGGTCGTTTCCTTTACCAGTTGCACCATGAGCGACAGCATCTGCTTTTTCCTTTATAGCGATTTGAACCAATTTTTGCGCAATTAAAGGTCTAGAAATGGTCCCTAAAACATACTGATTCTCATATAGAGCCCCAGCCTTAATCAATTTCCATAGGTAGTTTGTGACAAATTCATCTTGTACATCAACGACATAAGCTTTTGCAGCACCACTGTTGAGGGCTTTTTGCTTAATGGCAGCCAGATTTTCTTTCTGCCCAAGATCACAGATTACAGCGATGATCTCGGCTTGTTCATAATGTTCTTTAAGCCAAGGGATCATGATCGACGTATCAAGTCCACCAGAATAGGCTAGTACAATTTTGTGAATGGCATGTGTCATATCGATTCCTCCTGATAATATTTTTTTAATGCTTGGACGGGATGGATGAGGTCTTTGGGTTTGACATCAGCTACTAATTGACCATGTTTGAGGATGAGCAAGCGCTCAGTCATTTTAGTCAGAAAATCGAGATCGTGAGAAGCAATTATCATGATCATTCCCGCTGTTTTGATTGAATGTAACAGGGTTATGACATCTTCAATTGCGGCCAAATCCAAACCTGAGGTAGGCTCATCACAAAGTAATAGAGAAGGACGCATCATCAGGCTCCTGGCCAAAGCCACACGCTGTTTTTGTCCGCCTGATAATTGCTGTGGAAAGACATGTGCTTTCTGTGCAATACCTAAACTGTGAAGTAAAGAAAATGCTTCGATATCATGATCATGCGATTTATTTTTTAGCTTTGGAGCATAAGTTAAGTTTTGCAGTACCGTCATATGAGGAAAAAGCTGAAAATCTTGAAACATAAAGCCACTTGTTCCCTCAAAATGAATCGAGCCCGCGTCTAATTTTTCTAGCTGTTGAATACACCTTAGCAAGGTGGACTTACCACTACCTGAGGAACCTGCCAGTCCAACGACTGCTGAGGGTTGAATGCTCAGATTAATATCTTGCAGGATTCGCTGAGGGCCGAAGTTCTTATAGGCGTTGTTAATTTGCAACATGTTGACCCCCTTGCTCAATTTTTCTCCCCAGGTATTCAATCAGCAAGACCATGCTGTAGTAATATAGTCCTGCAATACAAAGGGGCAAAAAATAAGTAAATTGTTCCGCGGCTACAGATTGGGCTTTGCGCATTAGATCCATACCACCAATGGTGGATATTAAAGCGGTTTCTTTAAGAAGAGCTATCATTTCATTGATCAATGCAGGAAGAATATTTTTAATCACTTGCGGTAAAATAATATCTTTCCACAAATAAAATGTTGAGATTTGCAATGTCCTTGCTGCTTCAAATTGCCCTTTAGGGATATTTTCGATCCCTGATCTTAAGATCTCGGCGATGTAAGCAGAGCTATTAAGGCCAAAAGTCAATATTCCCGCTATAAGAATACTAAGTCTTAAACCGAGCAAACTGGGTAGCGCAAAATAAATAAAACTAAGTTGTAGAATTAAGGGGGTACCGCGCATCAGAGAAATGAAACGATTGATGAGGGGTTTCGCAAATCCTTTGTAACGGGAGATGGCAAGTAAAGTTCCAAGGAGAATGCCAATAAACATCCCCCCTGCTAAAAGTTCCAATGTTAGAAGTGTACCCTGACCGATAAATAAAAGCGTTTGTCCTAATTCTATCATCATGCACCTAGGAACCATTTGTTTTTGAGTTTTTCGATTTCACCGTTGGCTTTAAGCGTATTTAAAGCACGGTTGATTTGACCGGTGAGTAAAGAATGCTTTTTGAATGCGATACCATAGCCATCATCAGAGTGAGCAATAAAGGCGTAGGATAAGCCAGGGTTTTTTTGACTGAAGATAACCGCTTGTGCCCCATCCATGAGAACGGCATCAACATGACCTGCTTTTAGAGCTTCTATCGCTTGGTTATTATTATCCATCGCGATTGTGTTTTCACTTGGGAAATTTTTTTTCAGCCAGATTTCCATTGTACTGCCGAGCTGACAAGCTGTTTTTTTTCCCTCTAATTGCTGAGGAATCGCTACAGGGTTGTCTTTTCTGGAAACAGCGGCCATTTTTTCAAAATAATAAGGTTCGCTGAAATCGAAATTTTTTTTGCGCTCCTCGGTAATGGTTATGGTTGAAATAGCCGCATCAACTTGATTTGATGTGAGTGCAGGCAAAATAGTACTGAATTGCATATTGTCAAACACCGCTTGCTTGCCCAAATGCTGGGCTAGCAAGTTTGCAAGATCAATGTCAAAACCCTTAAGCTTACCTTGCTCTTGATATTCAAAAGGTGGATATTCTGCGGCAATGGCAAAATGAATGACATTGTCGTCTTTTTTGCTTTCATTACAGCCGGAAAGGCCGATGGCGGCAAGGGAAAATAAAGCGATAATTAATATTCTCATGGTTTTGTATCCATTTTTTATGCATTTTATGACTATACTTAGTCTTTGTTGTGTTGTCAACAACTAATGGATATAATTTCATAAAAATGATTTTGAATTCATAATGGAGAAAGCATGTCTTACGATAGAGACCTTGATGCTCATATTTTAAGCATTGTACATACGCAGGAGATTACTGAACAAATTGACTTACAAAATTGCCTTAAAGAACGAGGCTATGATATCCCTCAGGCTACTTTATCTCGTAAACTTAAGAAATTAAACATTGCGAAGGTAGCTGGCGTATATAGGGTAGTTGACTTTTCGACCCCGAATCTGCCCCTCATCCTTAACTTACAAGTTTCTGATTCCGGTTTAATCGTCTTACATACTCACCCAGGAAATGCGAGTAGCCTGGCCCTATATTTTGATAAAAGATACGTTAGTTATTCTTTTCATCAGGAAAATACCTCAGGGATTCTTGGGAGTATTGCCGGAGATGATACCGTTGTTTTGATTCTGAAAAGCAAGGCTTTACTGAACAAAACCTTACAAATTCTGCAAATGGATTTTCCGTATCTGAAAATTCCTCAATCGAGATAATGGCTCGATTTCTTCAAGAGTATCGTGCAGTGATAACCTAATCTGATGGGTAATGATCTTAAACGAGAGGCCTTGCCTTTTGCTTTTTTAAATTAATAGGCAAAAGGCAAGATCTCAACCATTATACTTGTAAACACTCAGAATTATAGGAATAAACTATATACAATTAGAAATAAGACTTGTACCACAGTCACGGTTAGTCCGTTTTGTATCATTGCTTTGACATTCTCGCTTCCAGCAAAACCCATTGCAGCAAACATATTAGCACCAGGATAGGCATAATTAGTAACACGGGTCGCGAAGATCATGCACAAAGCAAAAGTTATCATGGGCAATTGCATCTGAAGCACACTAGGTAAAAAGAGCTGATGCAGCATTTTAATGGTTGCTTCAGCAGCGCCTGGCATGCCAAAAGCTCCAGTGAACCCAATTAACATCGATAATACAGGTTTTCCACCTAAATTAATTAATGGGGTTAATAGTTTTGTTAGTGCATTAAATCCTCCCGCTTGATGAATTAAAACCATAAAAGGATCAAATAAAATAAACAAAAAGAAGATATGCAGGCTTTTTCGCATTCCCTCAACGAACAATTTAAAAATTTGATTTAAGCTTAATTTATGCGCCAATCCAGTAATAAGCGCTAGAAATAACATGACAAAAATAACATAAGTAGTTTTTGCCTGAGCAAATAATCCATAGGCTACACAAGCCACAAAGGAGATCAAAAAGAGTAAAGTGGTGCGCTTTTGTTGTTTATTGGGAGCAAATGGCTCTGAGGTGTCCTCGTCTTCGCAAGATTCATTCGCATACTGTCGTTGTAATCGGTTAGCCATAACCCATGTGGTAATTAAAGTCACCAGGGCCACTGGAAGAGATGCATAAAGAAGTACGGCCTCATAACTTAGTCCTGTAACGCCCAGTAAAGCCACCACTGGAGGGGCAAAAGGTCCAAGAATTAAGGCCTCTTCAGCTGAAGCCTGCATTAATACAGCCAAACTGGGGCGTGATAGTCCAACAGAACCTGCAATAGGGCGTAAACTGGGTGCTAAAATAGCTAATCCTCCAGCCAAGGTGCCAAGCAAACCTACAATGATAAAAGATGAAAGCACAATACCAATTTTAGCGCGTCGTTGAGTATTAATCCCAATCCCATAAACAATTTGGTGCACCAAGGTATGACTGACCTGAGTATGCGTTAAGATCTCGCCTAAGCCATGCCCTAGCATGATAATAAAACCAACTAGGGCCATGAATGAGCCTAAAGCATTAGCCATAGAATTTCCGATGTCAATTGGATTGCTTAGATTCCACAAATAGCCCAGTCCAACACAGAGTGCAGTTGCTACTAAAGGGTCAACATTGCGAAATAACATCACGGCATAAAGAACAATAATGGATAAACTGGCTAACTGAATGTAAAAAGACATTAATGGATCACTCCAATCTGATTTAATCCTTGGGTAATACCTTCAATTCCTAAACCAGGTTTGTCTGACAAAATAATTTTATTGCCGATACGTTGTGCGCCGCCCAGAATATAATTGTCACGAATCAAATAAATAGGATCAAGGTCCGCATACAAGATATCAGGCTTACTTAAAGCAAAACTGGCTATAGCAGCAACTCCAATGGGTGATTCCAGCATACACCCGACCATTATTTTCATTTGTGCTGTTTTAGCAATATTATAAATCGCTTGAGCATTCTCAATGCCACCCGATTTCATCAACTTAATATTGACCCCATCACAAGCATTAATTTTGGCAATATTCAGAGTATCTTCAGGGGAAAAACAAGCCTCATCTGCAATGATAAGACAGTCAACCTTTTCGCTAATAGCCTTTAAGTGCTGTAGATCTTGAGCACTAATAGGTTGTTCGACCAAAGCGATGTTCAAATGCTGTTGTTTCAATGAATCAATAACCTTTAAGGCACTTTCATAAGACCAACCTTGATTGGCATCTACAAGTAAAGTAATAGAATTGCCTACAGCTTGACGAATAGCATGGACACGCTTAATGTCTTCAATTGGATTTACTCCTAATTTTATTTTTATTGTTTGGTGCCCTTGATTGACTAGCTCAATAGCATCCTGCACCATAGCGTCAATCTCTTTGACGCTTAAAGTAATACACGAGCTAATACTGTTCGTATTACCTCCCAGCAATTTATAAAGAGGTAAGCCACAATATTGGGCAAATAAATCATGCAATGCGATATCAATGGCAGCTTTTGCAGAAGTATTTCCTACTATGGCCTGATTATTCATTTGGAGTAATAAATTCAATTCAGAAATACTTCGTCCAATTAACTGTGGACCAATAATGGTTTTAATTGCAGTAACAATAGATTCCGTACTGTCTCCAGTGATGGCTGGAGTTGAGGCTGCTGAACCATAACCCAGATTGCCGCTATCCGTTTTAATCATTACCACCACATCCTCAACGCATCCGGTACGTCTTACGGCAGTTATGAATGGGCGAATTAATGGAATAGTTAATTGCGCAATATGAATCTCCGTAATATTCATCAAGCACCTTTTTTAAAGTTTATAGCGTCTAAAAATACATTCTCTTTTCAAGTTTAGAGGGATATTTTTTAATTGACATGATGGCACAAAATACGGGTCAAGTCTTAGGCTAAACGCGGTTTTGTTGTGGACGGATAGGTGTTGTATATTAGCAAGCGTAACCTAACTTTAGCTAGGTTTTATACCAAATAGTTTAGTTAATTCTTCGTTTTTTTCACTATCCCAGGTATCAACCTTGCCGTCTTGGACAAATTTGGTAGCTTCTTTAAAAATTCGATTAATCCTTCGCGTATGGCTCGCTTTTTTAGAGCTGCGTAGTGCTTCGCTAAACAAAGAATTTATTGCTTGCTGAAAGCCTTCTTCCTCGAGTAAATTTTCTACACCTGATCGATGTTTAATTTCCTGTTCAAATTGGCCGATTTGCTCACGAAGAGCTTTTCCTCGTCCATTATCAAGCTCTCTGGATAAAATTAATGAAGTGGCTGTATTACGATAAGACTCAATATGCTTAGTTAACGCCTTCTTTCTTTCTTCATCAACGTCATGAGTATCCAGAAAATTTTGCATTAAATTGGCTAATTGAGTGTAAAAATATCTGGATTGTAACGTTGAGGATTTATTTTCTTCTAATGCTGGGAGCAATGGATGTTTTGGCGTCGAAAGAATTGTATGAGCTATTGGTAAATCATTTGTTCCTTTAACTAAAATGGAAGCCCCATGGCGAATCAAGACAGATAAACAAGGAGCCATTGATTTTTTTTGACAGGTGCTAAAACAATAGTGAACTGCAGATTTATAAGTTTGTCCATCTATTCTTATGGGTTGATTATCGAGGGTATACTCACCATAACTCAACAAAAAATCCAACAATTCTGCATCTGCCTGTTCAAGGGCCTGAACAATTAGTTTCTCATCTAACTTATAATGAAAAGGAGAAAGGGTCTTTGCAGATTCAAATTGTCTTTGTGTTAGTAAGCTAAGCAATAAATACGTACCTCTGTGGTCGATTTGTAACTGTAATTTATTAACGTTAGCAATAAATCCTTTAGGAAGTTCAGTATTGTTATCACTTAAAAGCGAAATGGAATTTACGTATGCATATAAATCACAAATTTCGCTAGCAGCTTTAATGTCATCTTTTTCTAGAATGTTAAATTTTGCAATAGCTTCTAGCAAGTCGGCTTCAAAGTTCGAGGATGTTTTGACTTTAGATTTAGATGGCCTTTTTGTGGTTTTATGTCGTGTTGGCTCGCGTTTTTGTTTTGGTGGTTCAGCTTCTTTTGTTTCAGGTACTGAATGTTTGGTTTGAGCATGATTAGACGCTTGTGGTAGCTGAGGCGTTGATTCAAGCCATTTAGCAATTTTAATATAAGAATCATGTTTGAATAATGGGTTCAACTCTTTAAGCACTTTTATCATGCGTTGAACGATACTATTGTACTCTGATTTTTTTGCTTTTAAATCTGCTGATAGTTCTGACGCAAGACGCTCATCTTTCTCATATTGGTTTTTTAATTGCTTAATTTTTTCACTTTTTCTTCGCTGCATCTCAGAGATAATAGGATCGACTTTCTCTTTTGCTAAAGTAATCAATTGATCGGATAACTCTTCCTCTATTTCTATAGAAGTTTTTTCATCATTATTAATCACTTTGGCAAGTATTGGTGATTGGGTTAACTGGTTTCTGTCATTAAAATATACATGTAGCACATATTCTTGGTTATTTTTATCCCTAAAATAACCAGAATAATGAAATTGGCTTAGTGAAGGGTTAGCTGAGGTTTCACCCTTATAAACACTAATGTGGTGTTTTGCTAAATTTAATTCCAATTCGTTAAGTTTGAAGGAAATGGGGTGTTTAATGGGTAAATCAAAACGAAAATAAGGGTGTTTTGTCTTATCCTGTGCTTTTATAAGATAAACATCATTACCCATATGAAGTTTTTTGTTTTTATAAACACAATGCTCAAGAAAGTTGTAAAGGGTATTTTTAGGCATTATTTCACCATAAAGATCATAATTGTCCAAATGGTATGATTTGTGATCATGGTAGTCAATAAGTTATTTAATAAAAGAACTAGTACAGTGGCACGAACGAAGTGTATTTTTCACGAAATCGACGAGCTGCCTGTTAAGCTGGCTATTTATTTCTATATCCATATCGTTCAATAGCCAGTGTAGATAACCGAGCGCTATTTCTTCATTAGACTTCTTTCGCAACTCTATTGCAGCAGAGGACTGTGTCTGCGATATGATGCTCGAATTCTTATTTACTGACATGTCCACTGCGGTTCTGTGTTTAAAGTAAGAAAAGAGGAGTTGCTGTTGATAAGCCTCCGACGTTATTTCGGCATTCAATATTGTATGGTAGAAGAGATTGACCCAAGACTCTGATTGCTTGTTTTTTAAAAATCGACGGACTTGGCGTAAGGATTCTGTAACCTGTTTATGCCAGTCTTCAACTAATCGACAGGCTGCAATAAACTCAGCCTGTTCAATAGCTTCGGTATAACTAGAAAGCCAACAGCACAGCAGGAGTAAATTCACATTTACTCCTGTGCTATTTTGTAGGTTTAAACAACATTCTTTGACATCGGGGTTTTGATAAACGTGCAAAGAAAATTGCCAAAAGGCATTATCGACACATTTAACTAAGTCATTGTCTTGAGTTGACATTTTATTAACTAGCGTTCCCTCTTAACATGAGTCCGTCCTTTAAATAATTAAAATAATTCATTAATCTCGGAGCCCCACACCTTTTCTTAATAAAACCATATTCAGCCAAGCCAGTAGAACAACCATTGCGCAAATAATGATCATCGCAGCCGATATACTTACTTCCTGCTGGCCGATCATCGCATAACGTAAGGCATTAACCATGTAGAGAACAGGATTTAAATGAGAGATGGTTTGCCAAAAAGGCGAAAGCATATCTGTTGCGTAGAATACTCCTCCTAAATACGTCAAAGGAGCTAACAGAAATGTTGGGATAATCATCACATCATCAAAATTACGGGCTATCATGGCGTTAGTGAAGCCTGCCAGTGAAAAAAGGGCAGACACTAATAAAACAACGAGTAAGCTCAATGGTAAATTGGTGAAATGTATTCTTAGGAAGAAACACGAGACTAAGAAGACTAATATCGCTACGAGCAGTCCACGAAGCACGCCACCCAAAACATAGCCTAAGAGCAGTAAACTATCATGCATAGGACTGATCAATACTTCTTCAATGCTTTTTTGAAAACGAGTACTAAACAAAGACGTAGAAACATTGCTGTAAGCATTGGTAATCACAGACATCATGATGAGTCCAGGCGCTATGAATAGGGTATAAGTCGCGCCTTGGATTGGACCAATACGCTCACCGATCAGGTTACCAAAAATGAGGAAATATAAGGCTGTGGTAATAACAGGTGGTAAGAACACTTGACTTGCGATACGAAACATCCTTACCAATTCTCTGCGTACAACCGTGTAGAGGGCAATGACTTGTTCTTTAATGGCCATGATTAATTAAATCCAGAAATAATTCTTCTAAGCGGTTCGTTTTATTTCGCATGCTGGAGATTTCTAGCCCATGCTTGCTCAATTCAGCAAAAACGTCATTCAAAGACCATTGATTGTCCACTCGCAATTCAAAGCTATTGTTATCAATTAACGTTGCAACGAAGGCCTCCATCTCAGGTAATTTGTTGATTGGTTTAATGGTATTAAGGATAAATGTTTGATGGCGTAAGTTTTTTAACAGGTTTTTCATCGACGTATTTTCTATAATTTGACCTTGATCAATGATGGCAATATGCTTACAAAGCTGTTCAGCCTCCTCCAAATAGTGAGTGGTTAGAATAATGGTTGTGCCCTCTTCATTTGTACGTGTTAAAAAATCCCACATGGTACGACGAATTTCAATGTCTACACCGGCAGTAGGCTCATCAAGAATTAACACTTTGGGGCGATGAATTAAAGCGCGAGCTATCATCAAACGCCGCTTCATACCGCCCGATAAATGACGCACAATGGCTCGTCTTTTGTCCCATAGACCCAATTGTTCCAGTAGCGCTCTTGCGCGAGAGGTCGCCTCTTTGCGCCTAATGCCATAGTAACCAGCTTGGTTAATCAAGATTTGTTCACAAGATTCAAAAATATTGAGATTAAATTCTTGTGGCACCAAGCCTAAACAAGATTTAGCCGAATCCGGTCTCGCTTCCAGGTCATGTCCACAAATATGAATACTACCTGATGTTTTGGTGAGGAGGGTAGTAATTAAGCCAATCGTTGTTGATTTCCCGGCTCCGTTTGCACCTAATAAAGCAAAGAAATCGCCTTGTCTTACAAGTAAATCAATCCCTTTTAGGGCTTCAACCCCATTAGCATAAATTTTACGTAACTGTTTAATTTCCAGAGCGTACATAGGGGTGGTTTTTAAATAAAACTTCATTATACAGTGATAAAGTAACACCATAAAGAATCTTGTCTAATTTCTAAGTTACCTACGATCTCTATCGAGGGGTGACGGGGTGGTTTGGTACGCGTTTAAGTAAGATGTATATTCGAAATATGAAAAAGGAATAAGTTGTAAAAGCTGGTACAACATCTAGAATGTTAGAAAGGGACGATGGATGTTAGGATGGCATATTATGAACAAACTCAATGAGCAGAAGGTTGCAGAATTAATTGTCAAATGTTTGGAAGAGGAAGGTGTCGAATATATATTTGGCTTGCCCGGTGAAGAAAACATTGACTTTATTGAGGCACTATCTCATTCCAAAAAAATCCGGTTTATTCTAACCCGACACGAACAAGCTGCATCCTTCATGGCTGATATTTATGGTCGTTTAACCGGTAAAGCTGGTGTTTGTTTGGCCACATTAGGCCCCGGAGCCATTAATCTTTTATTAGGAACAGCCGATGCGAATTTAGATAGCTCTCCCTTGGTCGCCATTATGGCACAAGCGTCACTCGATCGTTTAAATAAGGAGTCTCATCAAATCATTGATTTGGTACGTTTATTTTCTCCCGTGACGAAATGGAGTGCCATGATTTCCCTGCCATCAGTGGCCCCTGAATTGGTTCGTAAAGCCTTCAAATTGGCGCAAGCCGAACGAACAGGTGCTGTGGCTTTAGTTATTCCGGAAGATATAGCTAAAGAGCCGACTCCATCCACCCTCCCTTTAAAGCCACAATCGCCCAAATTAACCATGCCAAACCAGGATCAAATCAAAAAAGCGGCTAATTATATTAATGATGCCAAAAATGCCATCATTTTGGCGGGGGCAGGTATTTATCGGCAAGAAGCAGAAGAAGGTCTTACGCGCTTTGTCAATCAAACTAAAATACCGGTGGCTACTACCTTTATGGCAAAAGGTGTTGTCTCATCGCATAATCCCTTAGTCATTGGCACAATAGGTTTTATGCGTCATGACTACACCAATTTTGGCTTTGATGAGGCTGATGTAGTGATTACCGTGGGCTATGACCTCGTGGAGTATTCTCCTAAATCTTGGAACCCCAAAGGAGATAAGAAAATAATCCATATCCATGGTTCAGTGGCGGAAGTCGATACAAATTACGTATTAGCCGTAGGTATTGAAGGAAGTATTACTGCTGCCCTGGATGCCTTGGCTAAAGAAATTAAACCACGTGAACACCTCGCTTCTCATACTCGTTCCCTAAGAAAGATGACAGAAAAAGAGATTAGTGAGCACGAGCAGGATGAAAGCTTTCCGCTAAAACCTCAGCGCATTATTTCGGATCTGCGAAAAGCTGCAGGTGAGTCAGACATTGTTCTTTGTGATACAGGTGCTCTTAAGATGTGGATGGCACGGTTATACCCCTGCTATCACTCGAATACCTGTATCATCTCTAATAGTTTGGCAACCATGGGCTTTAGTCTTCCAGGGGCGCTTGCGGCTAAGTTGGTGCATCGCGATAAAAAAGTAATTGCCGTTATGGGAGATGGCTCTTTCCTGATGAATTCGCAAGAAATTGAAACGGCAAAACGCGAAAAAATTCCTTTTGTTATCTTAATTTGGCGAGATGACGCTTATGGCTTGATTGAATGGAAGCAAGATTTAGAGTTTGGGCACTCTTCTCATGTCACATTTACTAATCCTGATTTTGTGAAATATGCGCAAAGTTTTGGCATTCAAGCCCATTCGATCCGATCGGCCAAGGAGCTGTTGCCCACTTTAAATGCGGCATTGTCATCTAATGAAATTGTATTAATTGATTGTCCTGTTGATTATTCAGAAAACGTGAAATTGACAGATAAGTTGGGACAACTAACAGCTACGATTTAGCTGTGCATCATTTGATATAACCATCAGGGCGAGGAAATAGGCTATTGCGCCTAAAATTAAAGTAACACTGTAGCCGTAAGCAATCGCTAAGGCCATGGCAATGATGGATCCCAAAACGGATGCCGCACCGTTTAATGCCCAAAACCAAGGGATATTGGACGCAAATTTTTGTTGAGCTAAACGCAATCCTGAGGGTAAGGCTACTCCCATAGCCAGGGCGGTTGGGCATAATAGCAAAACAAACGCTAAGCATTTTATAACCCATGAGGCCTCATAGGTATACTCTCTAAGGAGATAGAAACCCAAGGGAAACAAAAAGGCCATTACAGCCACAACGCTTAAGCTCACGAAAAGTAATTTCATTAATTGTCTATGTTGATAACGAGTACTGAATATACTTCCAATACCACCAAAAAATAATAAGCTAAATAGACTAACAGATAAGCCATAAATAGGACTTCCTAAATAGATTGCTCCCTGTTGTATAAATGGTATTTCTAGCAACATAAAGCCTAGGCCTAATAAGATAAAATAAACTCCCCAGGATAGTGAAATTGTATGTTTTCTTTGGGATAAAAGAAGAGGAGCAAAGTAAAACAATAAAATGAATACGCCAGACAAAATGAGCAGCCAAAATAGAACACCAACACCAAAAAAATTGATATATTGACCTGTTATATCCCTCATCTTGAATAAGTCAGTTATTTTTGAAAAATACATCATTTGGAAGAAAAAGGGCCTATCGTCGCTGTTTGGTCGAAGGTCAAAATAAGATTGCTGCAGAAATTGGTGTAAATTTTTTGTGGTTAAGGCTGTTTGAAATGAGGGCTCATTATGTTGATTATTCGGCAGATACAATATAGGGAATACCAACTTTTTCGCGATTTGCTTAATTTGCTTTAGCTCCTCTGAAGAGAAGGGGCTGCGTTTGACCAGGATGGTTGCCACCGCATGGTCACCCATTTTTGTCGTGTTTCTAATAGCAATGATATGTTTTTCCGGAGAAGAAACACCAAGCCTTTCTAAGGCGACTCGTGCAAGAATCGCAACTTTTATAGTTTGCGTATCGGGGATGTAATAAAATCTTGTCAAACTGAGAATGCCATTTGCTGTTAGGTGTTGCAAATAGGTAACAAAAGCTTCCAGGGTATATAGGCTATTTTCTGTCATCGCAAAAGCACCTGAGACAGTAGCTGCCCAGCTGTCAATCAGTGGTATTTGTATCAAATCAAAATGCTGTTTGGTGTTCTCAAGAAAGCTCCTGCCTTCGGCTACCACAATTTTTACATGGTTAAGGTTAAAAATATGCCCTGAGAATGCTGCAAAACGATTTTTGACCAAATCAACAATGATAGGATGGATATCAACACCCGTGATATCTTTATTTCCAAAGAGCAAAGCGGTTAAAACATCGCGACCACCCCCTGTACCTAAGATAAAGACTTTGGCATTTTTCTTTAAGTAATAAGGTAAGGCGGTAATATCATATTTCAGATAATCAACCTTGGAGTAATCACCATCAAAAGGCACAATGGGAGTACCTGCGGAGGCATCTTGCTCAATCCACAATTGCTTAAAACGAGTGGTTGGTTTATAAACGCTACTCATTCCCCAACCAAAGGGTTCATCACCTTCACCGCGGAAAAAAATCTGGGGGTATACGGTAATCCGTGCAAGAGGGGACCATTTTTCAAATATAGGCGGAAAGATCTTTTCTGAATATTTTTTTGTTTGGGTTACCTTGAATAAGGAATTACCGAACGCAAGCAGTAAGATTATGCATAGCAAAAGCAATAACGACAATACTCGCATCTGTGAAAAATCAAATAAGATGGCTGCTAGGATGCATGTCAAACTTGATATTAAAATGACTTGTGGGCCGGAAAAATAACTAATTAAAATGATACAACCAAAGCATCCTATAGCTGCACCTTGCAGATCGGCGCCATAAATCAAGCTAGCCTTCTCTGTCCAATTTAAAAATAGGATAGAAAAAATCATACTACTCAGTACAAAAGGAGCGGTACATATTAGATAGACCCATAGCATGCGAAGGATCTCGATAATGCTCAATGAGTTTGGTAAGGAATATGAGAGAGTGGTATGTAAATTGAGTGGGATGCTAATCGCCATGGCAAGAGAGAGAGCGCACAAGTTTGCGCTTATGTTGCATTGAAAATGTTCTTTTAAAAAATAGACAAGCAACCCACCAAAACCAATGCCAAACATGGCTAAGGAAATGACCAAAAAGGAAAAATGGTACCATAGCGTTACAGACAGAATTTTTGTCAGCGTAATTTCCAAGAGTAATGTGGAAAAACTGATCAAAAACACAGCAAGGTAGATAGAGATATTGTTTTTTCGCATTCTACGCCTTACTTCAACGATCGGGCCTTCATCCATCCAGCAATGCTGTAGCGTGTTTGTTGGGTGGTACAAACCTCATGGGGGAGATCGCTCTGAAAACAGATAAAGCGATTGCCCACGGGTAAGATGCTCGACAGTAAGTTTTCATTTTTGTCATAAAGTTTTAGTTCCCCACCATAAGCCTCTTCCCAAGTCTCATTTAAATAATATACGCAAGAAATCCGTCTATCATTGGTACTGGTGAATTGATCAATGTGTTTTTTATAAAATGAACCAGGTTGGTAAATCGCAAAATGAGATTCAAAATCGAACAACCCCAAGAATAAGGAATGATTAAGTATTTTGGCAATCTCGTCCATTTTGTTGAGGTAGGTATTGATTGCTTGATCTTTACTTCTCTCTAGCCAGTAAATTTCATCTTGCCTGATTTCTCCATTCAATGTTGCAGCTTGCTGTCGTCCAATTTTGGCTGTTTTGAATTGTTCGTTACTATATAACGACATAGCAGTAGCTGCTAAATTTTGAAAATCATGAGGATTTAAGAAATTGTCGCTAATGTAAAAGCCCTGTTCATAAATATCATCCACAATTTGTTGCGCATAACCCATAACTTCATTACTCGTTACAGTTTCTAATAATTAACTTAATCTAGCCTGAGCCTCAGGTAACTCATCATCAAAATGGTTCCTTTTTCTCGGTTCTGGATAGAAAAATTCATATCTTAAACCACGTTTCCTGGGTGACTCAATCTCGGGGTCAATCACACTTTTTTGACTATAAACACTCAGTGCTTCGAGGAGCGTTTCTGAAAGTGGGACATCAGAATCATTTAGTACGCTTATTTGATGAAATAGATTATAAGTAAGTTTTACTTTATTGGTTCGAAACCATGTCAATGCTTGGATATTTTTTAGCGAAATTTTGCTGTCTTGGCAAAGTATATCCATTTCATTATCATCTAAACTATCTTCTAGATAAAGTAAATTTCGAGTAACCTCAAGGGTTTTGGGCATGCTGAGATGAAGTTGGGGATCTATCCAATAAGTAGCAAAGCGGGTGTTTAAATTTTTAGCAAAATCAATACTAGCTAGTGAAGTTCTTCGTTTAAGGGCCAAGTCCATATCCACTAAAACAACTTCTCCGGTATCCTTTAAAGTAATAAAATTACCTTTGGTTGCAGCATCAACCGTGATTCTTCTTGTGTCACGGAAAATTTCTACTAGTTTTTGCGCAATTTCATCATCTGTCGCAGGTCTGCTGTTCTCTAAATAAGGAGCGACCCAACCTCTTTTATACAATCCAGCTTTGGGTAGCTTAGGATTGATTTCATTCCAGAGTCGAACGGCTCTGTGTTTGTTATTCATGGCATTAGATACTGGATCTTTTGAGGGGATTGCGTATTTAAGCACCCATGGGCCTTGGTATGACTCGCCCGGCACTAAAGCTTGAGGTGAGTCAAAATTTGATCTCCAGACATGATTGTAGCTGCCGCCTTGAAGGGATAACCAAGTATGGTGTTGTGGATTTGATGTATCTTTTTGAGATATTAAAGGAGCTTGGCTATCAGTTAACTCAATAGTTGACGGTAATTTTTCATCCTTTTGTTTTGTCATTAAAACTCACAGACCAATGGTTTTGGCTTTTTATTATATTATTTTTAAATAAAAAGGCTAACTAAGTTAGCCTTTTTGCTCTTATATATACTTCTGCTCGGAGAGCACGGCTGAACCTCTTATTGAGTAAACCATTTTTCGTAAAATTTGTTATAAGTTCCATCTGCTTTGATTTCTTCTAAGGTTTTATTCAGTACTTGCAATAGCAGCTTATTGCGCGGATTTACACCAAACCCTAGTGGTTGTGGATGATTGGGTACAGCTGTAAGAATACGTATTTCAGGATGTAGCTGGGTATAATAATTAGCGACAGGAAATACTTTCATGACAGCCCCAACTTTTCCGGTTATTAGATCTTGAATAGCTTCATTGAAATCTGCAAAAGGATAAATTTTTATCTCTTTTATTTTTCCAGACTTTTGCATTTGTAAAGCAATATCATAGTCAGTCGTCTTTGACTGGACACCTATCGTTTGATTCTGTAAATCATTCATGAACTTAATGTTTGGTGTCTTCTTAATATTAATTAAAATGCTTAATGTCGTTGTCATATAAGGTATGGTATAAGGTACAATCTTTTCCCGAGCAGGTGTAATAGTAATACCCCCCATGATTACATCATATTTATTATTCTCCAATTGCTGAATAATTACTTCCCACGAGGTATTAACATATATAGGCTTTAAATGAAGGCGCTTGGAAATTTCGTTCATTAGATCAATTTCAAAACCAACTTGCTTATTCTTTTGTAAGAATTCTAGAGGTGGGTTGGTGAAATAGGTTCCTACAGTCAATTGATCAGGCTGTAATGTCTGGAGAGTTGCAGTATATCCTATCTCATAATAGCTAAATAAAATTATGAAGGGATAAATAATATATCTATATAAGCACTTCAATTTCATAAGTTTTTCCTTTTAAAATGCTTTCTATGAATAAATGAATTGCCAACAACTCCTTACTATTTTAATAAAAAGCTAACGTGCGTTGAACTTGGTGGGTGTTTTTATTTTCCTGTGTAAGTTTAGCACCTAAGCTAAATACATCTTCAATACTCTTTTCCAATGAGCTTTTTATTGACGATTGCAATGACACACTATTCCATCCTTTATTTTTTTCAATGGTGCATTTAAGTGCAGACAAGTTGGCTTTCCCAGATAATACGGCAAACGCCGTGTCAATCACTGCCATTTTAGACTGAAATACCTCTTTGCTGAATGGATTTTTTGAACTTTGATTTTGAATGATTTTCTTCATTTCTTTTGATAAATGTTCCTTTAACTGTCTAATCTCTTCTAACTCGCCAGTACTGGGGGTTTTAACATCTGGAAGGAATATCTTCTGTAAATCGACATTGTCCAAATCTATTTCAGCAATGTTACTGTCCTTGCCTCTGTCTCCTTGAGGAATTGCGTGTCTCAGATCGACTGCCCCATTTTCTTGTCGCACTTGGGATAACTCGGCACCTAAGGCACGTGAACCATTGACTTTTACCCTCTTTATCCATTCATCGAGTGCGGGCGGTGCTTTTTGGACCCATTCTAGCAAGCGATTGAGCAATGTCGGTCCAATATTATCTTCAGTTGATCCTAATTGGAGTGAGGGCAATTCCTCAACCATTTTTTCTATCAGTTCATGCGTAATGAGATCGGGATGAAAACGCAATCCTTTTTCTGGGGTTAGTTTTTTTACTTTCTGAGCAGTACGAAGTGCGTGGTATAGCAAAATTCCCTTTCTGAAATCTTCAAATTCTAAATCCTGTAACAACTGTTTATTAATACTACGACAATGCTTGGTAAGATCCGCTGCGAATGTCTCATATTCCATGAGATCTATCTCGTCGAGTATTTGATCAGGTGATTTGCAATATTCTTCTCGAGGGCTAGATCTCCTGGAGCCAGAGCTGAAAGAGAGAAATGTTTTTGGCGATTCGAGTTCCTTGTCTAGAAGAATCTCTTGTTCTAATTTGGGAGCAAATTGTGCATATAAGATGCGGTAGTTCTTCTTTAGAAAATTTTTTATGTCCTCTTTTTTCTTATCGTTCTCAGGAAAACCAAATCCTTCTGCTAATTTGAACATACTTTTCCCATATTCAGAGGCAAAAAATTCATCTAATTGTCTGTCAGCCTGATCGGGTGTTAGTTTTCCTGCGATTGCAATATCTTTAAGTTGCAGGAGCATTTTCTCTAATCCACCTTCTCCTTTTATACCTGAAAAGGCGACGTATTTGATATCCAAATCGTAGTCAGCCCAAAAGATAGCGAACTTTAAAATGATTCCGTCTCTTTCCTCTGCAGTGGGAATAAATATTTTTCCTTCCATTTGTGCACAAAAAGCAAGCAAATGTTCGTATACTTCAACAGGAGTTATGGGGCTATTATCTGCTGTGCGGTAATGATTATGATTAAACAGTGCTTCTCCTGGATAAAGATGCATCTCCTTGAAATGAAGGCTATCCGTACCGCGATAATAGGTTTCACATGCGTTCTTAACATGGGTGTGGGCCTTAGCTGCCGTATTAAATACCAAATCACGAAATGATTGATGAGTTCTATCCGTTGGTGCAATAAAAAACCACGTAATAACTGGACCCTTTACTTCAAATTTGATTGGCACCGTTGCGGTCTCGCCTTCATCGAACATTTCGTACACCTCACCCCTCGTTCTAATAAACTGGTGTGGGTTTGTCTCATCCCCGGTGAGTTCAGTCAGGCGTTGTATATACCCTTTTCTATTCCCTTTATCTAATAAGTCTTGTAGCTCAAGTGCGGCATCCGTTTTTTTGAAAGTCCACATCTTGGTGGTTTGTTTTGTGAGTAAATCGATCTTAAATGGCATAATGATTGACTACATTGACAAATTAGATGGCATCATAATATAAATTAATCTTCATGATCAAATGAAAATCATCATGGGTTATGAGGGTTCAAACAAAGTAAGAATTTTGGGAAAAATTTTGAGAAATCATAGACTAGTAATGGTCACTAGGTGGTAACCCATTTTGGGTGCTGTAACTTGAGATACATTTCAACTCATGCTAAGGAGGCTTTGCTGTACCCTCCACTCTGGCAAGAATTTGTCCATTAATGCATAAAATCGTTTCGTATGATTGGTTTCTAATAAATGAATCATTTCATGCACTAAAACATACTCCAAACAAGATAACGGTTTTGTTATTAAACTTAAGTTTAGCCAAATTCGGCGCGAACGTATGTTGCATGAACCCCACCTTGTCTTCATTATTTTTATTCCCCACCTATTTACGGCTACGTTGAGAATGCTCTCCCATTTTTTTATCATGTCAGGTAGTATGATTTTCATTTGTTGTCTATACCAATTTTGCAAAAGCTGTTGTTTCTCTTTTATCGTCCCGTTGGTTTTCATTTGAAGGTGTATAAATTCGCCGTCAACCAAAATGCGGGAGCGTTTTGTTGTCTCGTGCACAAGTAAACGCAAGGGTTGTCCCATGAAATTGAGCGTTTCATCGGTAGTAAAGGTTTGTGGTTGATGAGTTGTTAAGCGTTTTCGTTGCTGATGAATCCAGGGGAGTCGTGCCTCAAGTTGCTGACGAATGTCATCCAAGTGAAATTTAAAAGGAGCACTAACCTTAACTTGTCCATTAGGAGGATAAACCCGCAAATGCATATTTTTGATTGCTTTTCGCTGTATTTCTATGAAAATACCATCAATTTCAAGCTCATGTTTCGTCATAAAATCAGAATCGTATGAATGGGTGCTTATCATACCATCTCTTGCTAAGATAATAATTCCTATCACAATAAAACGGTAACAAAACATGAAACCAAAAGTTATTTTAATTACCGGTTGTTCAAGTGGTATTGGTTATGATGGTGCACTGGCTTTGGCACAGCGCGGACATCATGTTTTCGCTGCATGTCGCAAGGAAAGTGATGTCAAAAAACTTAAAGCTTTAGGCCTTGAAGCGGTACAGATGAATATGGATGACACGCATTCCATTGCTTTGGCGTTTTATGACATCATTAAAAAAACCTCAGGCCGTTTGGATATTGTGATTAATAATGCAGGCTATGGCCAGGCTGGTGCTTTGGAAGATGTACCTCGTGATGCCTTGCGCTCTCAGTTCGAGACCAACGTTTTTGGTCTTATGGATCTAACGCGATTGGCAATACCTGTTATGCGCAAGCAAGGACACGGACGCATTATCAACATTAGTTCCATTCTTGGGGTAGTTAGCATGCCATTTCGGGGTGCATACAATGCTTCTAAATATGCAGTGGAGGGGTTGAGCGATACATTGCGTCTTGAACTCAAACCCTCTGGCATTCAAGTTATAACAATTGAGCCTGGTCCTATTGAAAGTCGTTTTAGAGACAACGTCATTAATCATTCATTAAAAAAGATTAATCATGAGAAAAGTCATTTTCGTGATCAATACGAAGTGATGTTAAATGGATTCCAGCAGCAAAAAAATCAATCTATCTTTACTCGTAAAACGGATGTGGTAATAAGTAAATTGATTCATGCTATTGAGTCAAACGCCCCCAAAACAAAGTATCGAGTTACTTTTCCTGCCCATTTATTTGTTTTTTTAAAACGAGTACTGAGCGTAAGAATGCTGGATTATATGCTATCCTATCTATCCAAAAAGGAGCTTGGTCAACGTCCAGGGGAAAGAAGATAGCGCATTTTGGGGATCTATTTGACCAAGTGCAGTGGCCCGCCTAATTTTGACAGGTAACGATCTTGGTCGAGGGGTGGCGCGGAAGGAGGGCTCCTACCGCGCGCAGCTTGCGAGCACGGTGGGATACCTGCAGCGACAGGACCCCGAGACGAGGAATCCTCTTAGAGGAACGATTAAAAAGAAGCATCTTTGCCTAACTAATTAGGCGGCCCCTGTAGTAGAAATGTCTTAACAGACCCTAAGGGAATGATAAAAAGCGCTCTGCTGGAATACAGGGACTATCAATGTATTCACCGTTTACTTTTAATACCATATTCACATTAGCTCTTTGGTAACACGCCAGTGTTTCCCACTGTGCTTGGGTGAGATAGACGCGTGTATTGCCGCAGTAAACCAGGGAATAGGCAGATGAGGAAGGTTTAACACGAGCTCCGAGATCGCATTCCCAGCGAAATCGAGTTAAATCGCAATTCGCGAAGGCATTGCTTAGTAATAGGGGTGAGACTATGGCTATAATTATTTTTTTCATGCCAGCGCTCCATGATATCTTTTAATTATTATCGTCGTCTGATAGAAATTCTTTAAGGGCAAGGAGATGCTATGGATGCAACCACAGAAGAGTATTTAGACGCATTAAGAAAAGGGGATTATTTACAAGCGCTGCAATGGGTAAATTCCCTTGTAGAATGGTACGATGTTAGTGAGGGCGATGCTGATACCGTTCTGCAACTTGCCATTTTTGAGCTTATTCATCATGGCTTTTCTCCTGAGGATTTTCATCATATTCAGCTGCTATATATTCTTCTTTATGATCATTTGCCTCCTTTTATTGAGCAAGTCGCTTATCAGGCTACGATACTTTGTAGTGCTGCCATTCAGTGCATGGTTTATTACGAAAACGATTTAATCCCTTTTTATTTAACGACCTCAATGAATCACAAAATGGCAGATAATAGGGACGAAATATTGGATTGGATGCAGCGAAGTCCTGTCAATTTTGATGTTACAAAAAACAATGATGGACTAAGTGAGAAATACAAATTCTTAAATCAAGGATTCTCTCGTTTAGAGAGTCAAGCACGAGAAATTAGAAGGAAAATTAATCATGTCTTTAATTGCCAACTTCTTCTCCAGACTTATGTAGAGGAGTTAGCGAAGTATCACGATAAGGATGATAATGGGTTTACTGCTGTACGTCTTGGGGTAATCAATTCTCTAACCCATTATTTGTGTGACAAAACCATAATGACAGAAGAGGTCGAGAATAAGATAGCAAGCTTTGTGAATAAGATTCAGGAAATGGATCCTAAAGATTGGGAAAAACTGCTTTTAGATAAAATGCGGCCAAAAACTTCGTCTGATAAACCGTTTGTCTCCTGGTTCTTTGATAAAGCAGCGGAGAAATTTCAGCTTCTCTCTGTTAAGATGCTGAATCATATTGTGCCAAAAGTTGATGCTACAGATGCTCCTTCTCAGACTCCGCAGCAGAAGAATTAGGTTAGTGCTTGCTGTATTTATAACCTGATGCCTTATTTAATTTTAATGCTTTGGAGAAGCGGCAGTTACACTGGACACTCATGAGCAAGTAAATTGATTTTATAGCATAGCGCTTCAGGATGTCCCATATAGCCACCTTGATCATGTTTTCCTACGACCCGATGACAAGGGATGAACAAGGCAATAGGATTATTTTTACATGCTTGACCAATGGCGCGCGGACTTGATTGCAACACATTTGCCAATTCACCGTAGGTCACTGTACGTCCAACAGGTATAACCAATAGAGCATTCCAAACTTGCTGTTGGTAAGCAGTGCCTTGTGGTTTTAAAGCGAGTTGGAAACGATGGTGAGGGTTGTAAAAATATTGCTTAAGTTCGTTAGAAATAGTGGATGTAAGTGAATTGTGGTCACCCTTTTGGGTGGGCGACTCAGTAAAGCTTGCACCAAAGACATAATGCTCATTGTATGTAACTTCAAGCCAGCCGATAGGTGTGGTGAATGCAGTGACAATGAGCATAGAGTTCATTTAGTCTTCTTTTTTACCGGCGGTTAACTTTTCTTTAATACGTGCTGCACGACCAGCCAAATCGCGTAAATAGTATAGCTTTGCGCGTCGTACATCCCCTCGACGTTTAACAATAATACTATCAACAACAGGGCTGTAGGTTTGGAAAACACGCTCAACGCCGACGCCGTGGGAAATTTTGCGTACAGTAAAAGCGGAATTTAAGCCACGATTTCTTTTCGCAATGACAATACCTTCGAATGCTTGCAAACGCTCGCGTCCACCTTCTTTTACTTTTACTTGTACTGAAATGGTATCGCCAGGACTAAAATCAGGAATATTTTTGCCTTGCATTTGCTCAGTATTTAATTGGTCAATGATATTACTCATGGTCACTCCTCAAATTGGAATTCCTCAGCAGGAATTACCCTGTTCGTTTTTAAACTCGATAAGTAATTGCTTATCGGTGTCACTTAACTCGATGCTGTCTAATAAGTCTGGGCGCTTAAGCCATGTCTTACCTAGACTTTGCTTTCGGCGCCAACGCTCAATCTCGCGATGATTACCCTTTAACAATACGGAAGGAACATCCAAACCGTTGATTGTTGCTGGTCGAGTGTAGTGAGGGTAATCCAGCAAACCATTCATAAAAGAATCTTGTGCAGCTGATCGTGAATGCCCTAAGCTACCAGGTAAAAGACGAATAATTGCGTCAATAAATACCATGGCCGCTAATTCACCACCACTTAACACAAAATCTCCCAAGGACCATTCTTCGTCAACATGATGAAGAATGATTCTTTCATCAATTCCTTCATACCGTCCTGCTATAAAGAGCAAGGACTGGTCTTTAGCTATTACCTGATTTAGGTCGGATTGGCGAATGATTTTACCTTGCGGGCTCAAATAAACCGTTTTGCAAGAAGGAGGCATTTGAGTCTTTGCATGACTAATTGCCCCATGCAAGGGTTCATACATCATCACCATGCCCGGACCACCTCCATAAGGTTTGTCATCAACCTGACGATAGGGCCTGGGTGCCCACTCCCGTGGGTTCCAACAATCTACTTTCGCTAAGCTTTGTTCGATGGCCCGACCGACAACACCATGTCTTAACACTTCAAACATTTCGGGCATCAGGGTTATTACACCCAAATGTAGCATCATTTAAAAATCCACATCCCAGTCAACAGTAATAGTATGCTGGCTGGGGTTTATGTCAAAAATAAACTGACCTGGTAGATACGGAATTAAATACCGCTTTTTACCTTCAACAACTAAAACATCATTGGTCCCGGTGGGCATAATTTCTTTAACCGTGCCAAGCAATATGTCTTGTTGATTTTTTACCTGCATGCCAATAAGCTCATGCCAGTAGTACTCTCCTTCCTCTAACGCAGGAAGTTGTTTGCGGTTAACTGCAATTTCAACATTGGTCAAAGCAGCTACTTGCTCACGTTCATGATAACCCTCAAGCTGTGCCAGAATGGATTTTTCATTCATTTCCACCTGCAACAGCTTAAGAGGCTGCCATTGCTTGTTTATATAAGCATGCCAATCAGTATAACGTAGAATGTTATCGCGAGGTTCTGTAAAAGAATGAACCGTGATTAATCCCTTTATCCCATGGGGGCGACCAAAACGACCGATAACAACCCAATCACTAACGGCGTTCACTTACTACTTAGTGTCTTCAGCACTTTTCTTATATTCTTTTACCAAGGCTCGAACTCGGTCAGAAAGCTGTGCACCAACACTTTGCCAGTAGGTTAATTTATCCATTTCTAAATGCAAACGAACTTCTGCTCCGCGAGCTATAGGGTTGAAATAGCCGATGCGCTCAATGTAATTGCCATCGCGACGTTTGCGACTATCAGTGACAACCATATTGTAAAATGGACGCTTTTTTGCTCCAGCTCGTGATAAACGTATAACTACCATTATGTCCTCTACTTTAAGAGTGTTTACGTAAAAATGCCGTGTATTGTACGAAAATTAAATCGGCATTGGAAGTCATTATTGGCAATTATTTCCTTTATTCTTCGGGAAATAGACCTTTTAGACCTGTCATTCCACCCATGCCACGCATCATTTGTTTGATACCACCGGGCTTGGTAAATTTTTTCATCATTTTTTGCATCTGTTCAAATTGTTTCAGCAAGCGGTTCACATCCTGGATCTGTGTACCTGAGCCTAATGCAATCCGTTTCTTCCTTGAGCCTACAATGATCTTTGGAATGCGGCGCTCTTTGGCTGTCATCGAATTGATGATAGCTATCGTTTGATTCATCGCTTTGTCGTTGATTTGACCTATTGCTTTCTGAGGTAATTGACCCATACCAGGTAACTTGCTCATCATGCCAGCAACGCCACCCATCTTATTCATTTGTAATAGTTGTTGTTTAAAATCTTCTAAATCAAAGCCTTTGCCTTTTTTGAGCTTTTTGGCTAACTTTTCACTGGTTTCTTTGTCAGCCTTGCGTTTAACCTCTTCAATGAGGGTAAGAATATCTCCCATGCCTAAGATGCGCGAAGCAATCCGGTCGGGATGGAAGGGTTCGAGAGCATCAATTTTTTCACCACTGCCTAAAAATTTAATGGGTTGGCCAGTGATATGTTTAACCGAGAGAGCAGCACCGCCACGAGCATCACCGTCCGTTTTGGTGAGGATAACACCAGTAAGAGGAAGGGCTTCATGAAATGCCTTGGCAGTATTAGCAGCATCTTGACCTGTCATACTATCAACAACGAACAGGGTTTCTACAGGAGTCACTGCTTTGTGTAAGGCTTTGATTTCAGCCATCATTTCTGCATCGATATGTAAACGGCCGGCAGTATCGAAAATAATTACATCAATAAATTGCTTTTTGGCGCTTTCCAAAGCCTTTTGAGCAATGTCTAAAGGCTGCTCGTGTGCTTGTGCTGGATAGAAAGCAACATCTAATTGCGTGGCGAGTAAATGAAGCTGTTCAATAGCGGCAGGTCTATAAACGTCTAGACTTACGAGCATGACTTTTTTATTTTCGCTTTCTTTTAGATAGCGGGCTAATTTCGCGGCACTGGTTGTTTTCCCTGAGCCTTGTAGACCTGCCATTAAAAAGATCGCAGGGGGCTGAGTTTTAAAATTTAACTCAGCGCGTGTATCCCCTAGCACGTGAACTAATTCATCGTGAACGATTTTGACGAAAACCTGATCAGGTTTCAGATTACCTGAAACCTCTTGCCCTAAGGCTTTTTGTTTGACTTCCTCAATAAATTCTTTGACCACAGGGAAGGCAACATCTGCTTCAAGCAAAGATAGCCTTATTTCTCGTAAGGCATCATGGATATTATCTTCGGTAAGACGTCCTTGGCCACTGATGGTCTTAAAGGCACGGGTTAAACGGTCAGTTAAATTTTCAAACATGACAATACTCAAACGCAAAAGAATTAATATAGCACAGTGGGCAGAGTTGCTAAAGGTTGCTATTTACAAAGCCACCGAATATGTTCCCTAAGTATTATAACATTTTTTTGCTATCAGGGTCCGATTGTAGCCTTGGCTCACGCAGGCTTTTAATCAGGGTTTTAGTTTTCTTACTTAGTGTAGTAGCGATATAGCCTTCACTTAATAGTATCTCAGCAACTTTAGGATGCTCTTTTGCAAGAAGATAGAGAGGGTCTGGAATATTCGTTTTATATCTCTTCATCGTTTGTTCTAGGCAATTATCCTTCTTATATTGTTCTTTTGTATAATCTTTCTGCAGCTTTTGCTTATTATCCCCATACAAACTTTGATTAATTTTGTTGACAAGCTCAGGAATTTGCACAACAAGCAGTGCTAATCCTTCATGTTGCATAGCTGTGTAAAAAAGATCATGAGGGTTAAGTGTGCCAAGGGCAAGGTCAAATGGCGTAATTTGATGAAAAAATCTACTAATTTCTGTTAAGTCTGCAACGTCTTTTCGATTTAAAAACTGCTCAAAATAAAGTATAAGCTCAGTAGGCAAATTGTCGAGTGACGGTATTATAAAATTTGGCATAATGGTCCATTATCTTGAGGGACTATTTGATTATTATTATATATTATTAAATTTATTCCCATAGGTTTCCTCTTATATGTTCAAAACGCAAAATATGACCCATGACTTCTCTAAAAGAGACCATGAAACAGTTGAGTTTAGCAAGGTCAGTCATCCCAGAATTAAAATACGTCCTATGTATTTTGAACAAGGTCTAAGTAGCTATCCATATATTTTTGGACGATATGCTGTACTAGACAGATTGCTTGGAGCATTGAGTTTTCTGCCAGAAAACTATGGCTTTCTTGTTTGGGATGTTTATCGGCCAAGGGGCGTGCAGCGCAAACTCTTTGAGTTATTCAGCGAAAAAATTCGTAGAGCATCTCCTCATTTAAGTGAGCAAGAGCATTTAGTGGAAGTCTTAAAATATGTTGCTTCCCCAGCCAAAATTGGTGAAAGCTATTGCTCTCCTCATCTTAGCGGTGGGGCTATAGACTTGACCTTATTTGAAATGAAAGAAGATAAAGAATTAGATATGGGTACAGTTTTTGATGACTATACACAGCGAGCAGGCAGAGATTACTTCGCCTTAAAAACGGATTTAACTGCACAAGAACGCGTTTTCCAAGAGAGAAGAAACCTTTTGCGTCAAACGATGGAAAGGGTAGGCTTTACATCTTACGAACATGAGTGGTGGCATTTTGATATTGGAAATATATTTTGGGGGGATGTGGTTAAGAAGCCTGCAGTTTTCGGTCCATTGTTTGGTGATGAGGAGTGGCCTTCATTTGTATAAGAAATAGTATTTGTTATGATGATGTTTTCCAATGGCTTATGAGGACTCGGTGCACTTTTCTTTGACAACTCTTTTTATTGCTGTACTAGCGTTAATTATTCTTTCTGCCTTCTTTTCGGGGTCAGAAATCGGAATGATGTCTTTAAACCGTTATCGTTTACGTCATTTAGTAAAAAAAAATAACAAACAAGCAATCCGTGTTAACCAAATGCTAACCAGACCGGATCGCTTGTTAAGTGTTATTTTAATTGGCAATACCTTTGCCAATATTGTGGCATCGATGGTTGCGACACTTATAGGGCAGCGTTTATATGGAGATGCCGGTGTTGTAGCAGCAACTATATTCCTCACTTTAATTATCTTAGTATTTTCAGAAATGGTTCCGAAAACACTGGCAGCGCTTCATCCACAGCATATTGCTTTTACTGCTTCTTTCCCTCTAAAACTGCTACAGGGTCTATTCTCGCCTGTCATACGAATAACTGCATGGATAACCAATGCGATTCTAAGCCTGTTTGGTATTTCGATAGATAAGGTACAAAGAGAAGCGTTGACAGGAGAAGAATTACGTTCGGTAGTCCATGAAGCTGGAGGGTTATTACCGATTGAGCATAAAAGCATGATCATTAGTCTGTTGGACTTAGAGGAAGCGACAGTGGAGGATATCATGATTCCTAAGGGGGATATTGTAGGCCTGGATTTGGAGCAACCTTGGCATAAATTGATTGAGGAACTAGAAACAGCGCAACACACACGTTTGCCGTTATATAGGGATTCCATAGATAATTTAGTCGGTCTGGTTCATGTACGCAGTGTTTTAAACCTTGCTCTCGAAGAGCGTTTAGACATGGAGAATTTACTAAAGATTGCTGATGTGCCTTATTTTATTCCTGAGGCAACCCCATTGAATGTGCAAATTTTAAATTTTCAAAAAATGAAAAGACGCAGTTGTTTTGTGGTGGATGAGTATGGAGATTTGTTAGGATTGGTCACTTTAGAAGATATTCTTGAAGAAGTGGTGGGTGAATTCACCACAGATGTGGCTGACTTAACTAAAGATATCATTCAACAGGCAGATGGTTCGGTAATCGTGGATGCCAGTATAACTTTGCGTCAATTGAAGAGACTATTAAGTTGGCAGCTTCCATCGATTGGCCCAAGAACTCTCAGTGGTTTGATCATTGAGCATTTGGGTTATATTCCACCTCCGGATTGTTGTTTACAAATCGAAAACGTTCAGATAGAAATTCTTAAAGTTAGTGAGAATACAATTAAGACAGTTCGAATGCTAAAAGCTGCTAGTAGAAGGAGCTAGTACAGTGACAGCCTAATTTTGACATGGAAAAAAGGTCAGAAAGTTTGTGCTTTTAGATGGTTTGTTGAGCATTTCATCGTGAGATCAAGCAGTAACCGGTATCGATAAATATCAATGTAGAAAACAACAAATCCAACGTAATCACATTGAAGTCGGTCATTTAAAATTCAAATGACTTATATGGGGTAAATAAATGCAATTTTTTGCAGAGAATAGGAAAATTATCGGCGGGATTTAATTTTCCAGGTTAGTCCGATTACAATTAGAACACAAGCCTTTGATTTCCACAGTACAATTAATAATTGAAAATTGAATGGAATTCGCCGCTTCTGTTACCGAAGGGAAATCAACTACACATTCCAATTCTTTGACAAAATCACACTGAGTGCATATAAGAAATTGGGCCTGCCCCACATGATGCCCATGCAAGCAGGCGACATAGGATTTCAGGCTGTCAATGCAATGAATAAATCCCTCTTGATGCCAAAATTGAATAGCCCGATATACTGTTGGTGGTTTGGGGTTATCAACTTCCATAGATAATCTTTGCAGTATATCATAAGCGCCGAGAGGCTTTCTCTCATCGACCAATATTTTGAGGACACGCTCCCTTGGCTCTGTAAATCGATAGCCATGGTTTATACAATGCTTATAAGCTTTATCCAACAAATTATGTTTCATGAATCTTCTTTCAAGCGAATAGTCAGTACACACTGTTTTATCACAATCTCTCAGGACTTACGAAAAACCCCAATCTCTATTTCAAGGAAAAATGGTCAAACAACAGCCAATTATTGTTTCATAGAAATCACTTGCTGTCTAAAAATTATTTAAATTTCCTTGTTATCTAACAATTAAACGTTACAATATAACATTTTCGAGAGAGGCGGTAAGTTATTGTAACGCCTGGCTTAGGAAGAAAACTTGTTAGGGACAAATTTGCTGGCTCTATTTTGTAGGGCCATTTTCACACTAGGCATTTGCATACAAGGAACCTTTCTCTATAGCAACCAGATAACCTTTAAATAGAGGAAACCCATGCTGTATAGTAATTATCGATTCTACCTTGCAGAAGATGCCCAACTTCTCGACCCGGAACAAGCGAAAGAAGTAATTGAGCAGATTTTGGCTAAAACCAAAGAGCTGGAGTTAGTGCGAGTAGCGGTCGATTTGACTAGTTCCAATAAAAGCATCAGTTTATTGTGCGCATCCAAAGAGAATCAGGTCATAAAAATCAAAGTGTCCCAGCTTTTAAAGGAGCAAGGTCTTGCTGTAACAGACATGATGGAAATGGAAGTACTCCAGGATATTGAAAAAATGGAGCACCACCATCATACACACAAGCCTAAGAATACACATCTTCATCTCATTAAAAAGCACCAAAAAAAAACAAAACATGACCATCCTCATAGGCATGGGCACCATCATGAGCATCATCATGAAAATCATTGGATTAAAGCCGCATTAGGTTTGACTTGGGGAATAGGGTTACTGATTCTTTCTATTGGTAGCTTTAATATTCCCTTGGTTGCCTACTATATCATCACAGGACTTACCTCTTTAATGACTTTGTATTTGGGTCGTACAGTTTATCAATCAGCTTGGCAAGCATCGAAAGAAAAAAAATGGGACACCACCACTTTATACTCAATTAGCACTCTAACCATTCTTGTGGTGTCTATTGCTAGCGTTTTTATCCCGGGCCTGCCTATGATGTTTGAGGCAGCCCCTCTTGTGTTAGGCTTTTGGCATTTAGGTGAAGGAATTGAACATACTCTGGTCGGTAAAATCAATAAAAAATTAGATGTCCGGGATTGTGTGCCGCCATTAATCCTGTTAAAAGGTAATCCCGATAGAGAGATTTCAGTAAAGACATTAATTCCTAACGACCTGATTATTGTTAAAAAAGGACAAGTTATTCCTGTTGATGGTGTCTTAACGAAAAAAGCGCTCCTTTATACCACAAGAATTGATGGCTCGCCTAAACTCAAAGAGTTTAACCCTGGCGATGTTGTAAAAGCGGGCATGCAGTTAGCCGATCATATATCTTCGTTGGAAATGCGGGTTACCAAAACTTATCAAAACTCTTATTTGTCATTGATTGCCAAAAATATTAATAAAGCCAATGATGAAAAAGCCCCTATTGAAATGTTTGCAGATAAGGTACTGAAATATTTTATTCCCGGATTAATTACCGTGGCGCTTGTATCAGGCGTTGTCATCGCTTCATTGTTTAACCCTACTCTTGCCATTCAATGCGTCATCTCTGTTCTGGTGAGTGCCTGTCCCTGCGCTTTGAGTTTGATTACTCCCATGGCCGTTAAAATTGGCATGAAAAAAGCCTCTGAAAATGGCATTCATTTTAACAACGGCAAAGCCTTACAAGCAGCAGCCGACATCGACACCATTGTTTTTGATTTAAATGGGACTCTGACTCAAGGCAAAATAGTAGTGAAATCGTTGCATATTAGCGATAAAAAATTTTTACATCATATTGCATTGCTAGAAAGCCAATCTGATCATCCGGTAGCGAAAATTATTAAGTCTTACATACAAGATCAAGACACTGTTGCAACCGAGCCATTAGAAATCACTTCTATTGACAAAAGTCATCACTCTGGAATGAAAGGTATTATTAATGGTGAGACATTTATGATAGGGAATAAAGACATGCTTTTAGCTAATGGAATTACCTCTATCGACACACCTTATGACAATCCTAAAAACGGTTCTGTTTATATTGTGCGTGAGACAACAGTGATAGGACAAATTGCCTTAACTGATCCGTTGCGTGAAGATGCCATCGTCACAATGAAACAATTAAAGCAGCTTGGTAAAGTTGTACACATTTGCACAGGGGCGGATCAAGCTACTGCAGAAGAATACGCAGCATTATTAGGCATTCCCAAGGATAATATCTGTGCGAATACTGTGGGGGCTGTCACGAAAACAGGAGAAGTATCCAAAACCAGTTATATTCAGCAGCTCAAGCAAAAAGGCTTAAAAGTGGCTATGATTGGTGATGCCGCTAATGACGCTACCGCAATTGCCTATTCCGATATAGGCATTGCTGTTAAGTCAAGTATCGGTGATTCCATCACTGAACAACATGCCGGCATTGTGATACAACAAGGGTTATTATTTCCTATTGCAACCGCATTTGATATAGCAAAAAAAACCAAACAAAATATTCTCCAAAATCTGTTCGTAAGCCTAAGCTATAATTCAACAATTACTCTGGTGGCAGCAGGATTGTTTGTTGCATTAGGTTTTGCACTAAATCCTGTACTGGGTGTCGCATTGATGGTGCTGGAGTCCACTATTGTTTTAACGAATTTATATCTTTTCAAACAACAAGGAATTGTCTCTGCAGCACCATCCAATGCCAATAATGCTGGAGAGGTGGAGGCTACTGGAAATACAACCTCAAAAGTCTTGAATGCTCTAGGGCATGGCTCACAGCCTCAAGAAAATTTAGCTGTTCCAGCAGAGCTTAAGCCAGTAAGCTCCAAAGTAATACCTTTGTTTGCGCCTAAAGAAAATCCTTCTTCTTATAGGATTAATGTCACTCAACAAAAATTAGAGTGTAGCCTCTATTGATCAAGTAATGGTACTGACATTGAGTTGATAAACAAACTGTTCACTCCTATATTATGGGAAGACTCAGATAACGTGAATAGCACATACCATGTAATTACGTTGTTACGTTGGATTCGTTGTTTTCTACGCTAGCTTTTGTGGTTAATCAAGTTGACCAACATGTCTTGCACGTGGTCACTCTTTGATCGGGATTAAAAATCCTGAAATCAATTACCCAAAATTGCTCTGTTTCTGGATTAATGTAAATACAAGATAGTTCTTCTAATCTCGTGATCTATTGACTCATTGTGTGGGTTTTCCGTAAGTCCTGTCAAAATTAGGCTGTCACTATACTAGAGCTTTGCCTCCTCACCTTCTTTCATTGTTAACACTCGAGAAGTAAACAAATAACCTCCATTTCTAATCGTTTTAATTAATGCAGGTTTTTTTGCATCCGTTTCAATTTTTTGTCTTAAGCGACTGATTTGTACATCAATGCGTCTGTCAAAAGGAGTCAAATCACTGTGCTTCGTCAGTTGCAATAGGAATTCACGACCTAATACACGTTGTGGTTGTTGTACAAAGGCTAGTAAGAGATCATACTCGCCTGCACTAAGTTGTAACTCTTCGCGAGTTGTATTATCAAAAACTTGGCGAGAGGCTGGGTATAAACGCCAGTTAGCAAACAGTAAGACTTCTTTTTCTTGATCAGTTTCTTTGATAGAACGTAAAACTCTTCTGGATATGGCACTAATACGCGCATGCAGCTCACGTGGGTGGATTGGTTTAACCAAAAAATCATCTGCTCCTGCTTCTAACATGCGGACACACATTGTTTCATCGACCACATCACTAATCACGAACAAGGGAACAGGATAATGGTGATATAAATTTTCTATCTTAGATGGATTGCCTTGGATTAACGACCAATTAATTAATAAGGCAGCTGGTACTTCACCTTCGTTATCAAGCTGAGTGAGATCTTTTTGATGAACAATGTCATAATCAAATTTAGAGAAATATTGTATTAGTTGTTCATCAACTGGAGCATCGTCAATAATTAATAAGTATTTTCGATGCGATGACATCAGGTATTCTCCCTCAAACTGGGCTACTAAGATTTTAAAGATTATATACTGCTTACCGTATAATTTGCATTGGCAAGTTAGGGTCTGTTGGTATTTCACTAGCTTGTTTCATCTAAGTAACCCAAAAACTTCATTAATACTCATTTACTTGTTAGAAATGATTTATGTTTGCTAGCAATAGTGAGTTCTAATTTGTAGAATATAGCAGATTTTTTGCCTAAATCGCCAAAATTTAAATTAGGAGATCATTAGAATGAATAAACTATTCTATGGGCTGTTAATAGCCTGCTGTTTAATCTTGGGTGGGTGTTCCAAAGAAGCTCCTCCTGGGGATTATGATGTTAGTGAGGTTGGGAAATTAAAAAAAGTTGCCTCAGGAGTCATTATTTCTAAACGTCAGGTAAAATTTCATAGCCAGGCTACAAGAACGTCTAAACAGGCTCCTGGAAGTGAATATCTTGATGGTGGGAAAGGTTATGTCTATGTGATCAAACTAAATAGTGGCGCAATTGTGTCTGTGGCGCAAGCTGAAGAACTGAATCTAAAAGTCAAACAAAAAGTGTTAGTCGTGTATGGAAAAACCACGCGTCTCTTACCTGACACTGGTACTGACAGGTAATTTTCTTTTGGGAGATACTCCGTTATCTCCCAATCTCATCGCGTTATTTTCCTATCTTGCAGGTTAGATTTCCGCAATGGAATGAAAAATGCTTGCACAGTATAAAAGCACTCCAACTTCGGGACGATGCTTGTGGATAATCATATGGATGCGAAGCGATTTGCGATAAATTTGCTAGTTAACGACGCTTATCGTACTAAGGTGCTGATTAAATATGATATTAAACTACTAGAAAATCGCTTACAGAAAGCAATGGGCGATGGCAAGAATGCTCGTTTGCGAACACAAGAAGCTGCACATTTATGCTTGGAATTGGCACTCAAGTATGAAGATCTTTTACATTTCATAACCTTGGATTATCAAGAACCAGGAACAAGCATTTCTTGCTATGAGAATAATCCCTCACGCTGCTATGTGGTTATCCAGACACTCAAAGGAGAACTTAACTTAAGCACCTCATTATACGAAGAAATAAGGATAATTCAGCAGCTAAGATATTATTATAAATATCTTCAAGAGCAGCTCAATGGCATGCAGCCGCAATCTTTGGAGTTCACTCAACGGGTACTTACAGGAAGGCTTAAGACAATAATCGCCTCTGATTCTTGTAGTACTTGGCTACCTGCTCTCGTAGCCTTTGCTAATGATGCAGGGGAAAATCCTTTATCCTGTATAAGTCTGGTCGCCCAATTACAGGAGAAGGAAATCCTGCAATTGGCTGCACTTTTTGAGCAGCCAAATATTATCTTGCTCATTAACAGTATTTTCTTTTATAAACTATACCCTGATCAACTCTTTAAGCAGGTAATGCATCCTGAGAAACTGATTTCAGTTAAGACAAGGTTGCTGATGTTGCATCAATTTATTGAAAGGCTACATCAAGCAGTTACACAAACCTTAAAACAGCGGGGTATAGGGGAAATTCATGACTATTTATTTCATGAGGATGAACTACCACAAGGCATCATGATTCATGCAGATAATAATGCCAATCTAATCATTACAGCATTAAAAGAATGGCGGCTCTCAAATATTAATGCTTCAGATGATTTTATGATTAGAAATAAATTGAATGACTTATTTCGTGCTTATAAATTTTGGTTTAATCCTAATCGCCTTATCGATACGGTAATGACGTTGCAACAACTATTGGTTGGAGACATGAGAGAGAATTATGAAAACTATAAAAAATTTTCTCTCGATATGCAGGCGCTGTTTCATCAATTATCAACTACGGAATGCCTGGATCTTTATGGTTATTTTGCCAATAAGGATAGTAGTTATTTGATGCGCACCTTAATTGCCATCTTGGAGGATCAACAAATTAGCGCACTTGCTCCACCCAATCAGCAACAGAAGGAGGCCATCGCGCGAGTATATAAAATACTTGATTGTGTTATGGAGGCAATACGCGAAGAATTGTTTAATCGCCACATCACCACTGCTCCCTATTCACGTCATAGTGGTCATAAACCACTTATGCCGGGGCGTCGAAATTTAAATGCTATCACGCGAATTATGAACGTTTATGGTAATTCAGCAACGTTTGAAAATAAGACGATTGACGCGTTATTTAAGGAGATTGGGATCTGATTTTTGACGGTAGGTGGGAGGTTAGGGGGGCCTCAAGGTTTTGGTGGAATGGTACTATTTAAATGCCAATTGTAGACGTAGCCGTTGATGGTATTGATGTGTTTGAGTTGACTGCGTAAAGGCTCTTTGGCAAATTGCTTGAGATGAGTAATCACATCGGCTTTTGACCCTCCAAAATCTTCATTATACCATTCGTATATTTTTGAGATGATCAATTCTCCTTCTATCACTTGCGCGCCGCGAAGAGAGTTAATATATTCTGAAGCCGCTTCATTGAGGGCAGTTTCTATTGTTTTTCCACGAAAGGCTTGCTTTCGGAGATTCGCAGCGCCAATAGAGCCATTATTAATGGCATAGTGTGTGCGAGGATCATTCCAAATGGGTCTAATAATACGATTATTTATTTCATCAAGAGAGAGAGGTGTCCCATTGATTGTCACTAATTTTGCTCCCCAGGGACCAATACTAAATAAGCCCGGAGAAATGTTAATTTCTTCGATAGTGCCTACAGGATAATAATCTGCGATAATCTGTACGGTGAGTGCATTGTAAAGGTTAAGCCAGAAGGCAAGTTGCTCATCACGATTGTAGGCATCAATATCAACATGGCTCATCTTCGTGATGTAACTTTTCAGCAAATTATAATCAGAATCTGTGAGGTTAGCATAATCGACCAGGTTGATCCCTTCTTCATTAGTCACAACACGTCTATTCAAAAATTCCTGCCATTCATCGTGTGGGATAGTGGCAGTGGAAAGCGGATTGTTCGTTTCCCATATGGGCCAAAGGCTTTTGTTAAAAGAAGCATTAACACTGCTAGAAAACAGAATTAGAAGAATAGATAAACAACAAACATGTAACAAGCGATTCATATAAGACATTTTATACATTCACGGTAGCTCGATTTCGCAAAGCGTTACCTATGGTGTTGCCATCTAGAAATTCTAGTTCCCCTCCAGAAGGAATACCATGCGCTAATTGACTGATACGAATAGGCTGATCACTTAGCAAATCATATATAAAATGGACAGTTGTTTGCCCTTCCACAGTGGGACTCAACGCTAAAATCACTTCTTTGATGCTTTCCTCGATAACAAGTGTTCGCAATTTTGGCAATCCTATGTCATCGGGCCCTAAACCATCCAGCGGGGAAATTTTTCCCATGAGTACATAGTAACTACCATTAAAAGCGTTACTTTGTTCAACCGCTGCGACGTCAGCCGGTGTTTCGACAATACATAAGGTTTGTAAATCACGAGCTGAATTTTGACAGAGCTTGCATAACTCAAACTCAGTGTAGTTATTACAACGTTTACAATGATGAAGGGTTTGCATGGCTTCTTCCAAACAAGAAGCCAAATGCAGGCCACGTTGGCGTTGATGTTGCAATAAATGAAACGCCATTCGTTGTGCTGATTTTGGACCAATTCCAGGCAAACAACGTAGAGCATCCACCAAGCGACTCATGACATCCATTAGGTAGCTTATTCCTTCTCGTCTTCTTTCATAAAATCAGTAGGAATGTTAAGTCCTGCTGTTAATTCACTGATTTTTTGCTTGGATGCCTGTTCAACTTTTCGTGCGGCATCATTGTAAGCTGCCATGACTAAGTCTTCCATCATTTCAACCTCTTCATCCATTAAGGAAGGGCTGATCTTAACTTTATTGACTTCATGACGGCCATTCATTTCGACTTCAACTAAGCCACCACCAGAAACACCTTTCACAACAAGCTCGCTTAATTGTTTTTGAGCCTCTTGCATGCGTTGTTGCATCTTTTGTGCTTCTTTCATTATGTTGCCAAGATTTTGATTGATATCCATGTTTGAACCTCTCATTGGGATTATTTGTTAATTATAATTCATCTTTAACAGGCGCAATAGAGTTTTTGACCAATTCGGCTGCGAACTCTTGTTTTAATTGCTGAAAAAATGGATCTTGCTGCAAAGAAACCTCTGCCTCCTGTTGCCGTTGATTTTGCAAAATTTGTTTTTGTTGCGCAGGGGATGAATATACTGCTTCATCACTATTAAGCGCAATTTTAATTGTTTCTTTAAAATAAGTTGTTAAGGCTTGTTCAATACGGCCAGTAACAGCCGGTGTAAATAGCGATCGATGGCCTTTTGCTACGCGAAGAATGATATTTCGCCCCGATTTTTCTATGAGTTCGGCGTTTTCAGCTGCATTCTGTGCTATACCAGTTAAGTTAAGCTGACTTAAGACTTGCCCCCAATCCAACACTTTTGCAAGGGTGTTTTCCTTTTCTTCTGTAGCTATGAGATTAACTTCTGGTTGCTCTTGCATAGAGACATTCGTCTGATTAAC